>CAKZUG010000071.1 GCA_937920545.1 uncultured Saccharophagus sp. | reverse complement strand
CTGGCTTTTCAGAAATTTTCAAAGCATTTAATTTAAATTTACGAGGTGATGCTGAATGCGAACACTGAATATTAAATTCAGCTAATGAGCACTCTTTTTCGTGTGAATCGTTTGGCTGGGAAGCCCCTTCAGTAAAGGTCTTGCTATCTGTTGTTGATTGCCCTGTATTTTGATCGCTTTCATTCTTTGAATCTTTAGCTTGAGTACTTGCTTGCTGGCTACTCAGCTCTGAGGCATGAACTGATTTATTATCTTCTGCTGAGCACTCTTCACAAAAAGGCGTGCCTTCTTCTGCGGCGTTGGTCATGGCGCTGGTTTGGTTTTCGTCGTCGTTGGCGGCTACTGCATTTGCTTGTGCTGTTTGCGGTTGAGTTTGTGGGCCTAGGGTACGCGGTTTAGGTTGGGGAGCAGGAGCGTCTGCTTCTATGTGCTCGATAAGTGTATTGTTGCTGGGCTGGCTTACGACTATGCACGCTTCGCCTGCGGCAATTTTTTGTGCAATTTTTGCTTGGTGCTGATTGGGTGGCGCGGTGATATTCAGGCTTGTTGCCAATGCACTAAGTTGCTCGTTGGTTGGGTTAAGATCGCTGATAAATACAAAGGCATCGCTGGCGTTGGTAAAAGCTTGATTGGGTACACGGCCTTCATTTAACAGTTGTTGCGGCAGTGTAATTTCGATGTTTTTATTGTGCTTATCTTTTAGGGTGCGCTGTGCTTTTGGTTGATTTTGAGACGGTGTGGCCGTTAAGGCATATAAATGTATGCGTCCAGCGATTAAGCGTTTAGCTATAACTTGCTCTAATTGATAGGTATTTGAGCGCTGTGAGGCGGGCACACCGAGGTGTTTGGCTAATTGCAGCCAGTAGCTAGGCACGGCATTTAAACTACGTAAAAATTGGCAGGTATACGTTATGTCGTTAAATAAAACAGGTTTAACACGTAAGCTGGCAACCGCACTGGGTTGTAGGTAAAGGCGATAGTAAACGCCGAATCGTCCTTGGAGTGTGATGCTTTGCATGCAATCGTCCTGTTATTTTATCAATATGACGCGGTCAGTTTAGGCGGTTAATTTAGGCGGTTAATCATACTCGGTCAGTGTTACGCAGCTAACGTTTTAACCGTGTATTATATGCCGCACGCTATTAGCTTGTACATGCAGATTATGTGATGCGCTTATAATTTAAGTGTACTTTTAACACCTTTTATTACTATGTCTATTGCTAATGTGCCTATTTTTAATATCTCGATGATCAAGGTACTTAAGTTAACATATGCCTCGGGTTAATGTGCCTCGGGTTATAACACCAGAGGCACGATAATATTAGGGGAGAAAATCGATAGGAAAGGTAACCGTAACAGGTTCGACACTTTTACTACCAAACGTGAACGATTTAATACGGGAAACCAGTCTACGCTCAAGCGAGGCATTGTTTAGCTCACTCGATATGATGCGCACATTGGTGACTTTACCCTCTGGCGAAATAGTAATTTCAAATACAATTTTACCCTGTAACCCTGGCGATTTGCGTCGTTCACGTAAATATAAAGATTGTAAGCGCCCTTTGTTTTGATCGAAAATAAGCACAACTTCTTCTTCTGATCGCACGTTGTCACCACGGCCTTGCTTAGCTACGCTGTCGTCTGATTTTTTATCACCATTTTGGGTTGCGCTGCCTTTAATTAGCGAGGTTTGTACCTGCGCTAACTCGGCTTGGCTGAGTTGGCTTGTGCCCACACTGGCAACCACATCGGCGCTATTAATACCACCTGAACCTTTTGTCGATCCGCTAATAAGTGCATCGGCATTGATACCCGCGGCTTTTGCTTGGGCACCGTTACTGGACTTAATAGCACCGGCAACGGCTTGATCAACCGATGAGCTGTCGATTAAATCGGCAAACTCGTTACTCAGTGCCAGTATGCCTGTTTGCTCCGCTGTTTTACGTGCTTCTTTTTGGGATTCTGTTAGCGGTTTCACCTCTTTGGGCTTTTTACGCTCGACAACCGTTTTGGGCGGTGGCGGAGGTGGCGGAGGTGGCGGCGGTTTAGGTTTGGCTTTTGGCGGCACCACAGGTTTAGGCGGTTTGGGTTTGGTTTTTATAAATTGCGCAACGCGATCTGGGATAACCGCTTTTTTGCGGGTACTTTCGGGTACGGTAATGTTTTGCAGCACAACGGCCAGCACCAGCGAGACCACCAACGCAGCCACAATAATGAGGTAAAACGAGCGGGTGTCTTTTTCGTCTGGCTGCCAGTTTAACGCTATAGCGTTGTATTGGGTTACATTCATTATTAACCCTTATTTTTAGCCTTTTGCGTTGCCGCAAAAGAAATATTATTAAAATTAGCCTGCTGACATGTTGTAAGTATTTTACTCACTAAATCATAGGGTGTGTTTTCGTCGGCGAGTATGGTGATGGCTCGCTCTGGCGCTTCCTCACCCTCTATGGCTTCTACTATGCGGGGTTTAGCGGCTTCAAAATCTAGCTCTGCTTTTAGCGCTGGTAAGCTGTCGCCGGGCGTAGCCAGCAACTCGGTCACGCTCCCTATTAAACGGCCTTGCATAAGTACATCGGTTTTTGTGATGGTGATAATGGGCGTTTCTTTGGGCACTGTTTTTGCCGTTGAGTAAGGTAACACCAACTCTTTTTTATTGGGTAGCTGCTCAGAGCTGGATGAGTTAACCAATAAAAAGAAAACCAATATGGTAAAAATATCCATGAGCGATACAAGGTTAAGTGCCGGCTGTTTTTGACCTTTGTGGTGTCGCTCCATTCGCCTTACGCGTCGTGAAACTTTCAAGGGGTAACTCCTGTGGGCGGGGTGGCCTGCTCGGTGCTGTCATCAGCTTGTGCCACTTGCGGTGCATCGCCAATGGATACATTGGGGAATAACTCGTAAGTTTCTAGTGTGGCGGCCACAACGTCGCTGTAACTTTTCACATGGTCCATCACCTGAATCATTGTGCGATAGCTAATGTCTTTATCGATTAACAAGTTAGCATTTACACTCTCTGGAAACTTAAATTTTACTTTTTTAATAAAAGCATCAAACTCATTCCAGTTGGGGTCGGATTCTGAGCGTGTGACTACTTTAAGCGGTAAACCACTGCGGCCATCTTGAAAATAATATTGATCTTTTCTTACTGTGAGCTGTAAAAAAAAGGCTTTGTCCGAATCATCGTTGGCGGCAGCATCAAGGCTTGGCAATGTTAAATCTAAGACTGTCATGCGTGAGAACACGGCCGTAATAAGCAAAAACGGAACAAGTATGACCATTAAGTTCATAAACGCCGTGATGTTTAGCTCGACCGTTTCTTGCATGCGGTTTCTGCGTACAAATTTCATAACGGGGTTTACTCTTTGCTCATAATATTAAGGCATTTAACGGTGGCCATTTCGATATTATCAACCAATTTTGTTGTACGTGTGGCTAGGTATGAATGAAACAATAGTAATGGAATTGCCGCACACAAACCAAATGCGGTGGTGTTCATCGCAACCGAGATACTGGCCGATAACAAGTTGGCTTTTTCGGCAGGGTCGGCAGAAGCAACGGCTGTAAACGCTTGGATCAAACCAATAATGGTACCTAATAAGCCCAGCAATGTGGCGACATTAGCCAAGGTGGCAAGGTAATGTGTGCGCTGCTCTAGCTGTGGGACGACTTCCATTACGCCCTCTTCCATGGCCGATTCAACAATGGATCGTTTGGCATTGTTGTTATGGCGAGCAAAGCCGTAGCTTAAAATAGTGGCTAAAGGGCTTTTTGTGCTGTCGGCATACTTTTGTGCGCGTAGATTATCATCGGCACGTAACATGGGAACAATATTTTTCCATACTTTATTGGTGCTTGATTGTGTTCTTACAAGAAAAATAAAGCGCTCAATAGCAATGGCTAAACCCACCGCCATAACGATTAAAATCGGGTACATAAAAAATCCACCAGATTGAAAAACTTTAATTAACTCCATAGTGCCTTACCTTTTAGTTGTGTTTGTCGCATTATTTATGCGCATTAAAAATCAGAAAAATTTTTTACTTTTTATTTACTTTTACTTTATGCTTTTTATTTCACGCAATAAGCGCAATGTGGTAAGTGATGATGCATTACCGCTGTAGGGTTCGCTATAATCAAAAGTACAGTTAGACATGGGCGTTTTATGTGCGCCGCCCACCACTAATAAACCCCCACCACGCTTAGTGACAATTTCTTGTGCGTTACCAATATGGTTGACCAAGCCCCATGCATTTTGCTTACCCACTGTGGCCTTTAATAGTGTGCCGCCTTTTTCGATACCGCGTGAGCTAAGTGTACAGTTGCGGTTAGAATCCAGTTTACCTCGGCCGGCTTTAGCTGCGTGTAACCATTCTTGTTGCGTTGGAAAACGGTAGGTTTGTTTTGTCTCGATACTCAACCATTGCATGTAACGCTTAAACAAGGCAGCCGTTTGGTTTGTAACCGGTAAGGTTGTGTTGCTTTGAGAAAGCTTTTCACAACTTTGGGTCGCATCACAAAATATATTGATGTCATCTACTGTGGTTTCATATTTTGCTAGCGCAAACATTTTGCCTTTAGGCGGCGCGGGAATAACGACTAATGCAGGGCCTTGCCCTACACGCGAAATTCTATCGCGACAAATTGCACGCGTACCTTTAGCACCTAAACCAGCAATGGAGGCGCTACACGGGTCACGCGGGATGATTTTAATACCCGCTATTACTCTATTATCGGGAAATAAGCGTACCGCTGCTTTTTTGGAATCTTTAGCCCGCTCGGGATAATTTTTACCAATTTTTTCTAAACATAGCGCCAATGAATTAACAAATTTAGGCTCTTCTTTTTGGTATTTTTTTATATCTAATTCACGCAGTTTTTTAATGGCTGTGCCTAAATCTTTCATATTAATATTGGCACGACAACTTAATTGGCTTCTCACGGTTTCAATTGCGGCGTTATATGCCGAACGTCGCTCGGCCACCACCGCTTGTTGTTTTTGCTTCACTTGCCGTTGCTGGACTTGCTGTTGTTTTGCTAGGCGTTCTTGTTTTTCTTTGGCTTTGCGCAGCCTTTCTTGCTCGGCTAGTATGCCTGTAAGTTTATTTGCAAAATGCCCCAAGACAGCTTTATCGGTTGTGTAGCGTTCGGCATGGGTTATCCAATCACTGACGTTTTCGGTTGTTTTGTTTTCAAGCGACGTATCAATTTTTTCGATATAAGCTTCGTACAGTGTCTTTTTAATGGCAACAAGCCATGCGTCGTCAGCACCGAGTAACTCTTGTGATGATTGAAACTCTCGCCACACTTCTGATTCCCAACCGGGGGTAAACAGCATGCTTGCCATTAATGCATCGAGCGCTTTCTTTTGTAGCTCAACGCGTAAACTAAATTCGATTTCGTCTCGGGCGTCAGCTTCACTGAACTCGGGGGCTTTTTCCATAAAAAATTGGGTATACGCACCGCCAGCACCTAAAACCAGCAACATTAAAGCTGTTACCACCCAACCCGTACGTGATTTTTTTAGCGTCATTTCTTGCCAAAAATCATGCACGGTTTCTATGCGGTCTTCACGCTTAAACGCACAGGCTTTTTCAATAGTGCGCCACTGTCGCTTTGTTAGCCCCGGAATTTTTTTAATTTTTAATTTTTGTTCGGCGGCATCGCGGGCATTAACACGGCCATAGGGGTGCTCGCCTGTAAATAGCTCGTAGGCAATACACCCTAATGCGTAAATATCGTCTCGTACATCAGGTACTTCGCCTTCTAACATTTCTAGGCTAGCGTAGGCAGGTGTAATCGCACCTAAGCTACCGGCATCAAACATGGTTTTGTCGTCAACCGTTTGTTCGATGTGCTCAACTTTTTGCACGGCACGGGCAATACCAAAATCGAATACTTTTGAGACGCCTTTGTTCGTAAAAAAGATATTACCCGGTTTAAAATCGGAGTGAATGATTTGTTCTTTGTGGGCGTGTTCTAGAGCAAGGCTAATGCCTTCTAGGATTCTCCAGACGTCATCGGTAGGTAATCCAATAGAACGATATTTAGCAATGAGTTTATCGAGCGGGTCTCCGTCAAGAAACTCCATTGTCATAAATACGGTATCGCCGTCGCGGTCAAAATCGTGTACGTTCACAATATTGGGATGCGCAATACGTTGTGATTTACGCGATTCGCGCTGAAGCGATATAAATGCCTCGGGATGGGTTTTAAACTCTTCGCCTAATACTTTTACCGCAACGTAGGGGTCTCTGTCTTGTGCTTCTATTTTGAGTTTATCTTTGGCTTTGTATACCACACCCATACCACCTGCACCCAAAACGCTTTCTAGAATAAAGCGGTTTTTGAGTAACCCAAGATTTGCAGATTCAGGCTCGTCTTCGGGCTGTGGTTCGGCGGTGTTGCTAGAAGCGTTGGCAATATTATTAGGCATAAATTGCGTTTTTTCGCTATCGCTCGCTTGAGATGGTACGTCAGTATTGGGGGGCAAGGTAGTATCGGTTGTATGAGTCTCGCTTAATAATGTGGTTTTATCGTCCGTAGGAGGTGGCGCTTTACCCGCTTGGATTTTACGCAATTTCTCTTCAAGCTCAGCGGCACGTTCGGCGGCAGACTTTTGACGCGTTTTGTTATGCGGTGTAATCCGTGTTTTATCATCTGGCAGTGGCGCGTGCGGTTTGATACGTGTTTTGTCGTCGTCCGATGTGCTCATATATCTATCTAATTTATCTGGTCATAGCCCGTGCAGTATACACGTTCAAAAGTAAGTAGAACCGCTCAGTCCGTTATAGGGGTAATTTACCCGGCATGCCACGCACGACAATCACAGATACGTTGTCATTTGCGCCTGATGCAATCGTTTTTTCGATGAGTTCATCACAGCACTGCTGTACATCTCGGTGTGTAAGTGATTCAGCAATACTTTGTTCAGAAACACAATTATACAGGCCATCGCTGCATAATAAATAGGTATCGCCAGTAAGAATTCTGAAAGCTTCTATATCTAAATTAAGCTCAGCTTCTACGCCAACGGCACGGGTAATCACATTACCTTGCGGGTGATTTTCGGCTTGCTCGGGTGTAATCATGCCCATGTCTAGCATTTCTTGAACCTGGCTATGATCGCGCGATATTTGCGCCAACTTATGATTACGGTAACGATATAACCGAGAATCCCCTACCCATAAACACGTTGCGAATTCATCACTGACTAATAAAGACACAAACGTTGACCCCATCATGCCTTCTAAAGACATTGAGTCTGAGTATTCTATCAGTTGGTCGTTAACATTGATAAGTGTGTTTTCAATATTGGCCACGCAATCGCGCATTGAGCCGCCTAATGTAATGTCTTCGAGTGCAGTCACGATATTTTTGCTGGCTACATCACCACGGGCATGACCACCCATACCATCGGCAACCACCCAAAACTGATTATCGTTAAGCGATAAAATAGCATCTTCGTTTACTTTTCTAACACATCCAACGTCGGTTCTTTGTGCGCTCACCCAGCTAATGGGGCGGCGACAGGTAATATCATCCATCTATTTTGGCTCTTTTTTTGTAGGATTAACTTGTGACGGCTCTTGGTATTTGGCTAATTCACTTTCAAATGGATCGAGGTTATCTATATCTATTTGGGCGGCATCTATGCCCGAAATATCAAAATCTGTATGGGGTTTCTCGTTCCTAGTATGAAGAATATTATTTTGGCTTGGTGCATCGGTGTGTGTATTTTTATGATCGGCCAAGGGAGCCTCATCGAACACGCCTAAATGATCAAAAGGATCGGCTTGAGCATCGGGAATATCGTGCGGCTCATCAAAAGGGCTTAGCGTACTCTTTAAAGAATGGTTTTCTTGATGAGCTGTTTGATCCATCGCTTGAGGGTGTATGTGATTTGAGGGTGCATCTAATGCAACGTCTGCATCTACCTTTGTTGATAGCGGGTTATCGCCTAATGACCACGGCTGCGTGATATCGGGGTTATATTCTGCTTGTTGCTGGCCAAACGTCTGTGTACTCAAGGACGATTCCAAGTCAGCCTTAGGGTTCGCCTCAACAGACTGCGTCATTTTTTCGATTTGATCGTCAAACGCACCTAATGCACCCGAAGCTTGCGGGGAGGCTGATGAGGGCGACGAAAGCTCATGAGTAGGCGCTTCATTTGGCGCGGCAACAGTGTTGGGCGCCTGAAACGAAGGCTCATTATGTTCATATGCACTGGCGTTATCCTGGGGGTCAGCCGCATGTTCACCCACAAAATGATAAGGCATATGCCATTGGCTTTGTAGCCAGTCACCGTCTAGCATAGCGGCAATAGCACTAATAGCGGGTAATGCTTGGCATGTCATCATGCATGGCTCAACAAATTCAGACCCTTGGGTAGACCATACGCTGTAGCTACCATAATGTGTTTGCATCATTTGGCCGAGCATTAAGGCATAGGCACTGCTATCGGCTGGGGTTGTCGCTGTGGGTACAACTGTACCTGTATGACTTGCGGGGTTGTTACTGAGCTGGTAACTCACGTGTTCGAGCAACGCTATATTATTGAGCTGCTCGCTTAGGGTATCTATAGGTGTACTGTGATCTAGGGCGTCCAATACAGTGTGTTCTATTTGCTCGAACCATGGACCGGCTTGCTCATGGATAAGCGTGGTGGGTAACGATGTGGTGACGGGCACTAACACTGAAAAAGGAAAGTAACGCCCCACCCTATCGACGCTGGGTAACATAATACCCAACCAAGTATGATTATCAATCACCCCTGGGGATAAAACAAAACGCCAAATAGGGCTAGTTAAGTAAACATCTAACCAGCCGCCGCCAAGTTGTTCTTGTGCGCCACTGATATAACCTTGCAGCCACGCGTCCCATACCTCAATACAATTTGAGGGCAAGTCGCGGGTTAAAAAATCACCATAGTGCGGCAATTTCCCAAATAGACCCACTTTATGTTGCTTATGTACCATGCGATTACCTAAATGGCCTTTGGACATCTAAACGCCGCCAGTAAATTTTTACTAAACGGGTTATGAATACTTTTTGTTTTGCCTTGGTACGTAGCAATAAACGTGCTGCCGTTGCTTTCAACTGGAAACGACAATTGATATACATTGGATTGTGCGGTTTTTTTCACATTGGCACTGTCCATTAACCTAAACCATGCCCACGGACCAGATAAGTAACGATCATGTTCGACGTCATTTAAATCTTCAAAGGTAAGCCGAATGCGTTTATTTTCATCGCCACCCGACCACTTGAAAGGCTTCCAAAATTTAGGGCCATGATTATAGCTATAACGCTGCTCGCCTACATCCAGAGTAAAACGTGCCACGCTCTCACCCAAACCAAGCGGTTTTAGCTCTAAACTAAAGCTGGGCATTTCAGGGTTTTCTCGAAACAGTATATTTTTAATATTTTGAGCACGCTTAATTTGCTGTAATGTATTACTCGATAAGCCCAAACTGTATCCGTCTACGCTTTTATTTGACCAATTTTTGCGGGTATTCACAAATGGTTTAATAAAATCATTATAAAAAGCATCTATGGTGCCGCCGGGTTTAAAAAACTCATTAAAATCATACAGAGCAAGTTCATTTTCAGATTGGCTACTTAATGGATAACGACCCGCTAAAGCTTGGTTATAGGGCGTGTAAACTTGGCTTGCCCATTGGGTGTTCACATGCTGATAGGCAGCTTGGGTCACGACTTTCCAACTTTCATTAGCGAGTGACTCAATCACGCCTCGTAATTCTGAAGGCGTTTTTTTCGCGTATTCTCGTAGCGCTGTAATGGCATTTGGGCTACTACTTTGAAAACGCGCTTTCACCACATCGAACGCTTTTTTGTTCGCATCAGGGGCAATCGCGATGGTTTGCACAAACTCTTGCGCAGCGGCAATACGTGCAATAATTTGATCAACGGGTGCGCTACCTTGGCCGTTTTGTTTAAGTAATTTATTTAAGTCATTAAAGCGTTTATCCACTTTGGTGGTGGGTATTTTACTGTTGGCTAGGTTGTTCACATCTTCAGCGTAGCGTAAACGGTGGCTAACCTGTGCCGCTTTATCTAAGTGCTTTATTTCGGGGATGGGCGTTAACCGCGTATTATCTTTACCAATTTGTAAAACCGCCAGCAAAGGCGAATAAACAGGATCACTAAACGCCGATAATGCATCGTTAGCTTGCGTTAGGTTAGCAAAAGGCTTGGCTTTTAACGCGCGATAATATTGGCTCCAAATTTGAATGTAATCGGCAATGTAATGCTCTTTTACCTTGGTGCTAATATCGTCGAGGTCATCTTTAACAAAATCAACACGTTCAGAGTTATCATCATCTAATATCCAACGCTCATTAACCACATCGGCGAGTAAATCTGAGTTTTTCGAAAAGTCCGTACTTTTATAGCCGTCGATGGTATATAACAATGGGATATTGAGTGCCTTTTCAACAGCAGGGCTTTGCTCAAAATACGTGGTGTAGGTTTCACCTAAATGGTTGCGCATATCTACCCGACGGGCAAATTCTGCGTTGCTTTTCACGCGGCTATATACACGCTTAGATACAGGTACTGTGAGCAAAAGCTGGCGCGTAGCAGTAATGGTATTTTTATCCAATGGCTGTGGTGTTAAATCAAGAGCCAATAACGCATTTAAGTGCGCCAGCAGCTCTTGACGACGCGACGCTTCGCCTTCGAATTGCTCTTTCCATGTTTGGGTAAACCAATCTAAGATACGCTCGTTATCTTTGTGTTCGGTTTTTTTAAACATCATATAAATACGAAAATTACTGTAAACATCACCGCCAGCATGACCGCGTTTAAGTGTGGCGTCTAAGGTTTGGATGAGCTTAGGTAATAACAATGTTTTTAACTGCGTATTGTAGGCGCTGTTTGCTTGTTGATCGATGCGGCCATCATACATACCCAAACCCGACATCCACGGATGCTCTTGTTGATCATACACAATAGCGGCTTTGGCCAGCGCATTTAAGGGCGGCAGTATGGCGCGAATATCGGTATTCCAACGGGGTAATTTTTCAGTTTCTTGGTTAAAGCTATCGGTATACTCTGTTACTTGTGCCATGTAACGTTTATGCTGCGTAATGCTGCCTGTCCATACTAATACGCAGGCGGCTGTCACGCTGGCAATACCGGCAATAGATAAACGCCGCGTCCATTTCATTAGGCGCTCATAGCGAACATTCGCCCCCACTAATTCAGCTTCAGGAAAGATCACCTCTTGAAACAAGCGCGTTAAAAAATAGCTTTTTCCTTTTTGATGGTTGCCATCTGTGGCTTCACGAGCAAAGCCAAAGTTGGCGCTAACAGATGTCATTAAACGGTCGATGGGCGAGCCGTCTTGCGTACCACTGGATAAATACATGCCGCGTAAGTAGGGCTGAAAACGGTAACGGTTTTTCACAAATGTTTGGCGGGTGAAATCATCTACAATATGCTGTAGGTTTTCCATTTGCTTAGGAAAACCTTCAATTAATGCGCGGCGTTTTATATCTCGCTCTTGATTAACGCGCCATAAAACACGGTCGTATAAACGTTGTATTAATTGGCTTAACTGATCGCTTAAAAAGTCAAAATCAGGGCTTTGCTCTAATTTGGCGGCATTGGGCAACGATACACCCCATACTTGATCGCGTTCATCTTTTGATAAATCATCAAAAAACTCGTTAAAACCCGAGACTAAATCGACTTTGGTAAACACCAAATAAACAGGAAAGCGTATTTCAAGCTTTTCCATTAACTCGTCTAAACGTGTACGAATCAGCTTGGCGTGTTGCGCTCTTTCTTGCTCTGACTGCGTTAATAAATCGTGCAAACTAATGGCAATAATGGCCCCATTAATGGGGCGACGCTTACGGTTCTTTTTAAGAAGATTTAAAAACCCTTCCCACGCGCTGCTATCAACAACCCGATGGCTATCCTGAGTGGTGTAGCGGCCGGCGGTGTCAATCATGACGGCTTCGTTTGTAAACCACCATTCACAATTACGTGTTCCACCAACGCCCTGTAACGCATTTTTACCAAACTCTTCAGCCAGTGGAAAATCCAGACCCGAATTAACCAATGCCGTGGTTTTACCTGAACCCGGTGGGCCTACAATAATATACCAAGGCAGCTCATAAAGTGCTTTACGTGCATTACCACCTGAAAAACGGAGTTTTTTTAATGTGCCCAATGCCTGCGCAAAACGCTCATTCATTTGGTTGATTTCTTCAGCCGCTTGACCGTTTTGTGCATCAGGCTCGACCTGCGCTTGGTTGCTGGCAATGTCTTCCACCAGCGAGGCATTTTGTTTATTACCCATTACCTGAATACGCAGGTTATTTAGCCCCCACAAAACAAGCCCCGCCATAATAATACCCAAACGTATAATGGGGCTGCCTAGCGGTGCGCTGTTGTCGGCGCCAAATTTAATTTGGGGGCCTGCAAACCAAACAAGTAGGGCAAATAATAATAAACCCAGCAGCGATAAAAATATGGGATGAAGTAAAAACTTAGCGATTTTTTTCATGCTGTTTTAAGGCAGAAATCCCTGCCTAACCTTAATATAGTAAAGTGAAAACT
Organism: uncultured Saccharophagus sp.; assembly: GCA_937920545.1. Taxonomy (GTDB): domain Bacteria; phylum Pseudomonadota; class Gammaproteobacteria; order Pseudomonadales; family Cellvibrionaceae; genus Saccharophagus. The sequence continues at coordinate 3,615 of CAKZUG010000071.1, read as the reverse complement.
CAGTTACGGTTTGGTTGAGCGTCTTGCGTATCAGGCTCTTTTGCAATGGTTTGCAATGTTTGCGCAACAGGTGTTGAGCTTTCATATAGCCAATAGCGAAAACCAGAATAACTAAAAAATACGATAGCCAAAGCCACCACACCAATTACCCACATAGGGATAAAATCGGTGAGTGTGCGCTTGGCATTACCTAAGCCCTGCCAACTTTGCGCTAGCTCTCGGCTGTATTCTCCACGCTGCGATCGTATTAATTTAAATAGATCTTCGCGCAACTGCTCCAATTGATCGCGGCCACGATTAACAATACGGTATTTACCTTCATAGCCCAAGCTTAAGCAAATATAAAAAAGCTCCAGCATATCGATATTTTCAGAGGGGGATTGACGCATACGGTCGAGTATCTGAAAAAATTTCTCGCCGCCAGAGGTCTCATTATGAAAAACGGACAACAGAGTACGTTGCGCCCAAGGACTATTGCTGCCCCATGGCGTATTGAGTACAGCTTCATCGAGCATCACGCACACCATATAACGCGCCGATAGTACGATTTCATTTTTATACCCTAACTCGCGCAGCTTAGCATCGAAGGTTTTAATCTCGCCCACCAAACTACGATGCAGGCCACCTACATCATTATGGCTAACCGTTTGACGCGTTTTACCAAACACCGCGATCAAAGTGGATGCCGCATTAGCCAGTGGGTTTAATCCCATTTGATTGGTAAAAAAGCCACTTTCGTTTTCGATGCCTGCACGTGGTTGTGCTAAATTAGGCCGCGCCGCCTGACGTGGATTACCCGCTTGACGCGGCGCGGGGCGTCTAGCGCCGCCAGAAGGCTTCATTACAGTACGATCACCCGCAGGCTGCGGGCGCTGAAAAACCGTCTTATCTGAATCATTACTCATAATGGATACCTACTGACGAATAGCCCAGAATTCAAATTCTAAACCAGGAAAATCACCACCTACGTGCATAGCAAAACCACCCGATTTTTTAAGCTCGTTCCAAAACGCGCTTTGTTTTTCTAGTTCAAAATAAACGGTCTCAGACCTAAACGGAATTTGCCTTGGCGCAACAGGCAATGCCTTTAAAGTAATACCCGGCATCGCCGCATTAACAAGTTCACGTATACGTTCGACAGGGCCTATTTTTATTTGGGCAGGTAAACGATTGCGTACGACCTCTTCGGCTAAATCGGCACGCACAGCTAACACAAACGATGCACTTGATAATAACGAGCGATCATTAATGGCCGATACACGCACACCAAAACTTTTCTCGATTAACGGCATTGACACGGCTGTTTGCTCGTACACCATAGATAATGATTTACGTAGGCTCGCCATAACGGGGCTAAACGTAGCGTGTAGATCATCGTGTAAATATGCAGGGAAGGCGTCTGGCCGTTTTTGAGCCGAAACAAACGTTGCAATTTCGCCCGCCATTTGAATAAGCTCACGGTACAAATCAACAGGGTGTAACCCTCGTAAACTGTGCAGGTGATTCGCCAACGGCTCGATACGATTTAAGAACTGAAGCATCATGTAATCGGATACTTCTGCCGTACCCCCTCGGCGTGCATCGGCAAGGCGGCCGGCAATGGCCTCGGCGCGTTGATGTAACAGGCCGCTTAGTTCAGATAAAAACCCATGCAGTTTTGGTACGCATTGCGTATCGACTGTGGTGGCATAAAATTGGTCATCCAATAATACATTTTTATCATCACGCGATTCGGTGATTTTTACCATACCAATGCAAGCATAACCGCTGACATCATCGCCCTCTAACATAACGCGTAAGCGTAGCTTGCCGACTTCTACTTTTTGATTATCACCCGCATCGCTTGCAATATTGCGCGCCGATACTTCATCGGGGTAATAGCGCGCTAAACCACGGCTGCTCTCTTGTGGTTGCACTTCTACTGCGCCTGCACGCTTAAGCGGAATCGCCAAATACACTTGTTTATTTAAGGTATTTTCGGGCACATCAAATACGGCGGGCGCGGTATCCACATCAGGGATACTAAATGGCGTGCCATCGGGGAAAACACCTTTGGCTTTTACAACCGAAATTTTACCTAACGCTAAAAGCTGTTGGTCAATTTCAAATTCACTTAGACCCCATCCATAGCTTGCCACAGCGGCAATACTCGCCTGAATATATCGTTCAAAATAACGTTCCTGTTGTTGAAAATGCTGAGGGTTGAGAAACATGCCCTCTGACCAAATCACTTTGTTGTTTAATGACATATCAGTTCTCTTGGTGCAGCCGCCGCTACGATTAAATTAACGTAAAAAATCTAAAGCCCGCTATATAAAACAGTCCAATTGGGCTTATTTATTGAGTATTTCTATCTTGTTTTGAAAAATCCGTATATTCAGTGTGTTTTTCACAATATTATTTTTTGTGACGGGCATAATAACCTTGTACTTGGCATCTTTGTATTGATAAAACTCACCAAAAACAGCCACAAACTGGGTATCTTTTTCTAGCACAATTTTTTCTTGGCGCAACTCGCCGGGCTTTAATGCCTCTAACTCTTGCTTAGCAATAAACTCACTGCCAAGTGCTTGCGTGTCGTTTTCATATAAATCGATGAATGCCGTCTTATTAAATAACGTGTCTGATTTAAGCTGATAGAAGCGTACAAACAATGGCGAAGATCGGTCGCGCTCATCGAGGTTAAGCTCTGATGCGGCCTGCAAGGTTAAAGATAAATCGGTATCTAAATTTAACACGCCGCCTACGCGACTGCTCATAGTAGAACAGCCTGAAAGCAATAAAACCAGAGCAATAATGGCTGCCGAGCCTTGAGCACATAAACGAGTAAATGACTGAAACAACATAAACTTTCCTTAGAATAAAATTAAGATTGAGATTTGGCTTTATTTTCGGCTTTTAATCGTCTGAGCTGATCCTCATAAGCCTGAACAAAGTTATCACCAAATAACTGTTGGAAGGCACCTTCCATATCATTGGTCATATTTTTGTAATGATCTTGGAACATTCCCCAGTTACGGGCTTTTTGTATGCCCGATAGTACCGCACCTTTTTTACCTCTATTAAAGATTTTTTCTAACTGCTCGGGGTTAAATTGCTCCATCATGTTTTCAAAGGCAAAACGAATACCCGCAATAATGGCTACTTGATGCTCGGCTACGCCTTCAAAACCCTCAATAAACGCCGAAATCGGATCTTTATAGGCGTCATTTTTACGCACAAACATATTTTCTAATGCCTCATCCACACCTACCGAGAACTTCAGCGGGTTGTTTTCGGCTGGCTGGATCGTGGTGACATTCATCCGGAATTCGTTTTTAATATTTGCACGTGAACGCAATAAGCCCATCATAGCGTGAGTGGTTTCACGCATGAGCGCACCCGCTGTCTGGTTAATATGCTGTTGCTGCTCTTGGCTAAGTGTTGCTGGATCGAGCCCCAACGCAGAAATAAATCCTGTATCAGCGACCGTATTAACAGCTTGCTGAGGAGGCTGAAGGGGCTGCTGGGAGGGCGGTGACTGAGGTGCTTGACTCACCTGATTAGCATGACCAAATACCGGCTGTTCAGTACCGTTGGACGAAACTGGTGTCTATTGAGGCTGTCGTTGAGGTC
>CAKZUG010000070.1 GCA_937920545.1 uncultured Saccharophagus sp. | reverse complement strand
ACCTGTTGTTAATGTGCCCCCTGTTGGAATACCTATCCCCATATCCATGCCTTTGCAGTAAAAGGTACCACTGAGAACTTCCATTGGATAACCGCGTGGTGCCGTGGCGACTGCATACCATTTAAAATTGGTTGGTTCTTTTTTCATATTATCTTTACACCCACTTAAAAAGCTTAAAAAACTGAATAATCCCATAATGTACCAAACCTTAACCTTCATAATAAAATCGCCTACGTAAATTACCCTTTAATCTTGGTGTAAACCCTGGGTCCATGATGGGTATTTTGAATTGACTCGACATATGTAATTGCTCATGACGTAGCTGCTTAATGCCAGGGTAAATTTTTTCGGCTTGCGTAATATCGTTCCAATCGTTTGACTTTGAACCCATTGGCCCTTTTTGAGCCATATAGGTGCGTAAGGCTTGCTCTAGCGATGCAAACTGCGGAACAGACTCTAAAATAATACCGATGCGACGGTCTAACTTTGTGTCACTGGCTATTGCGTACTTGCGTGAATGTTCGAGCATAAATTTAAGTGGCAGTGTGCAGTATGCACTACCAATACCGCTGCGGTTAACAACTAACTCACCTGATTTTGGCGAGCCATCAAGCAGCATCCCTACTATGTTGGTTGCACGCATCGCACTCGAGAGGTAATCGATATCGATTCGCATTTCTCCTTGCTCATACCAGCCATCGGCTTTGAGGTTTTTCATATCTTGTTGTAAATCAGACACTCGGCCTCTGTTAATAATATGTTCGACCTCATCACTGGGCCGAGAGTACTCTAAACCGCTAATTTGCCGACAAGTGTATACCCTTGCTTTGGTGGGCGTACGCCTTGGTCCGCGTTTGTTCCAGCTTGTTTTTTCTAGTTGGGTTTGATGGCCCAGCTCGACCAAGGTTTTTTCTAATTTTTGCATATCACTGTACGACCCTTCCCCCTTTAACTCTCTGATGGTGGCATTGCTTTTTTCTTTGCCATCTTCGAGTAGCGCATCATTCGCCAGGTTGTAGCTGCCGCCAATATCTGAATGTACTCCAGGTAAAAAATATTCTGCGCCGGTTCCTGCGGATGTGGCACTGGTAATACGGTGAAGGGGGAAATCTTGGCGGTGTTCGTCGGCGGCGGCAAGCTGTAGGGCAAACTTGGCCTTGGCCACGGCTTTTTGATCGCGGGTATTGTTGGCTATCCAGGCGGGCATAAGTTGGCTGGCGTTAACCGAGACAACGGTATCGTATAGCCCAGCAAAAATAATATTGACTTTGTCTTGGGTTATCTCGCTAAAGCCGTAGTCAAAACGTAAGCGATCGAATAAGGGGCGGTTAAGTATGGTTTGATGTGTACCGTACCCACTAGGGTGGGTTGTGAATAAAATTTCCTCTTCGGTGAGTACATGAATGGCATGGCGCGCGGTTGCGGCACCGCGGCTAAAGCCAAACACATCGATATCGACTTGTTTAATAAAATGCTTACTTGGAGGATGTGTTTCAAACAATTTATCATTTAATCTTTGTAGTGCATCATTAATGCCTTCTCGGGCACGTTGGTATACACCGCTGCCAAAGGAGCCTAAGGCCAAACCCGAGGTGTGATCTTTTTCAAAGTTAAATGTACCTTGGCCCTGCACGTATACTTTTACTACATAGCTGTAACCACCTATATTTTCACCATCTTTTATATGCGGTTCCATGGTGGCTATATTGGTGCGGCCGTTATCGTAACTCGAACCTTTTGTGCCAAACTTTTTATGTGCAGGTGATTCTGTGTCGTTATTGAGTTCAAATTTTTCGCGCTCGGCAATATTGTTGCGGTTATTGTTTGTGCCGTCACACATTAAGACGATACGAATAGTGAGAGGTTTTTTGTCTTTTGGGTCTTCCTCTTCTCGTTCAATTTCTGGGGGGCTGTAGCCTTCGCCTAGTTGTGTCATGTTTTCTCCTTTTAAGCGTGTTTACTTTTAAGGCTGGGTTAAAAATGTGCTCAATCGGTCGTTTATCTGTATACACTTCCTCTTTGCGCGTGCTTTAAATATTTACTTACTTGTCGATGCGTAATTTTTCTACCACAATGGCACCCCGTTTGGCTGTGTCTGATGAGCTATACACCAAGTGGCTATTAGCGTGATGACTGTTAAGTAAATGGGTTGCTGCAAGGCTAATTAATGCGGTGGCTGTGGCCGAACCTAAATCACCGTAGCAGTCGGCCGGGTGCTGTATGGTGGTTGGGTCTTTAAATTTGGCTTGGCTACGGATATAAGCCACGCCGTATTCTTTTGCCCAATAGTTTTCGCCGTTCATGCTGCTGTAAATGCGGTCAATACTGTTTGGGGCTTGATGCAGTAATGCCGATTTAAACGCACGATCTAACCCTTCACCCAAATAAGGCGTTTCGCTTTTACTGTAAAGGTGCCCCGCTTCATCTGCGATGCCGGGCGTGTTAAGCGCTATGACATAACCGTTATGCTGTTGTGCTTGCGATACGTGTGGCGTTAGCAGCAAAAAACTGGCCGCCTCACCGGGCGCAAAGGCGTCGGAGGCACCAGGGCTCAGTAAGCGCTGATGCTTATCGAGTGGTCGTAGGCGCGTATCGTCTGCATAACTGTCGCTACCGCCCACCAGTATATAGGGGTACTGGTTGCCATATAAATATTGAAAAGCAAAATCGATGGCCTCGATGCCGCTGGCACGCCCAGAATATAAGCTGCGGCTCATGGCTGGGTTAATCCACGGTTGCATATTGTTGGCTATATTGACGGTAAACGCGCTCAATTCGGTATTTTGGGGGGCTCCGTCGGGCATGGCCAAAATAAGAGGAATCGCTTGATCATAGCGTAATTGAGCGCAGGTTTGTTGTAGAGCCAAAATAGCCAAACGCGTCACGCGATCATGGCGAATATTAAAGCAGTCGCCTTCTTCGATAGTGGCTTCGCACTGTCCAATCATGTCGTCTGGCACCTGTGCCATGGTGATTTTTTGATTGGCTGCAGTACTAAAGTGCGATGCGCGATAAGCACTGACTTCTGAATCGACCATAGCGGCTGTTATGGCTACGTTTTCACCGATGGGGCTGACCATCCCCATACCTGCGATATACAGCTTTTTTGTCGCATGCGATAGATCTTGAGGCTGGCTTTGCGTGGGATGACGGCTTGTCACAGTGCGATGGTTCCTTTTTTTGCATGGTTGAGCAAAGGGTGCGATGGTTGCAAAAGCGCTAATTCTAGCGCAGCTGCACGGCGCTGCCTTTGATTGCCTGTGGTATATACTTTTTGCAGATGATCAAGAGTGATAGGTTGCCCTAGTAAATATCGCTGACCCGCCACCAACGGATGTTGCAGGTGTTGTTGCTGGTATGGCTGCCATTGAGTGGCGATTTTTTCTGCATCTGGCAACGGTAAGTGTTCATCTTCATCCATATCCACGGTGTCATCCGTGGCAGGTGACGCTTCAACGACCCAGCCCTGTTGAATAAGGTTGATACCTGTTATAGATGTAAATGCTTCTCCTGAAAGTTTTGCTAGCGCAGCCGTGCGCATATGTACCATTAGCCAATTTATGGCCTGTGGGTCGCCAAGGGCGCCAACCGCTTGAATCACTGTGCGTATATGTGCAGGGTTTTTAGCAAGTTCACTGATCCAAGCATGGGCGGTTTTGATGGGTAGAACCCGAAAAGCAAGCTCCACGGCAGATAATTGGTGTGGGTGGCTAGATAAGATAAACGGCTTCAAATCTTTTGCCGCTGAAGTATTACCCAGTAAAACTTGAGACCACGTTGCCCAAAAAACAACCTCAGAATGCTCAGAATGTATGGCTGCATCTAAAACTTGGATTAGGTCAGCCCGTTTTAACTCACCAATTAACCGCACAGCACGGGCATATAAGGGGGCGTATTGGGTGTTTTCTGGCTGCTTAAATAACACGGTGAGGTAATGACGCGGGTCTTCACGGCGTAGGCTACACGCCATCATTGCAATATAGGTAAGCTGAGGTTCTTGGCCTTGTAGCTGTGTTTTTATCCAAGCATGACAAAGATGACCTGGCAGCCAACTGAGTGCCCAAGCAAGTGCGTCTATACCCTCTTCCGATTTTGTCGCGATATTAACAACGTGCTGGATTTTTTGGCTGTTTTGGCTGCTAAATGCACATATCGCCGCCATAAAAATTTCACCAGCCTGCTCGTAGTGCAACGCCTCTAAGCATAGCTCCCAAGACACATCACGCGTAGCCATTAAAGCCGCTAGCTTTTTTTCAAGACGAGTATCGATTTTGTTGATGTCATCCCTGTAGCAGTGGGGTTGATTCACCATCACATCACGTAAAATAAATAAAAATGCGGCATCATCTGCCACGCCTTCGACTATATCCTTATAAGCGCTCACTTGCTCTCCAAAGCTTACTTGTTATCTAAAAAGAGTACTTTCAAAATTTTACCTAAGGTGAAATGATTAGGGGGTAGTTAAACAATGAAGATTACCTCCCTGTATTCCCTGTCGGTGTTGATCAGAGGCTGTCTAGTGAACCTCTCATCTCTCGCCTTTCACTTCTCACGATGACGATACCACACGGCGATCGCTTACCCCATGATATTTTTTTTATTATGAAATAGCGGGTCGCCTAAACGGCAAACATTGGCGCCTTCAAATTTCACATCAAAGGAATACATCATAAATTCGCACACGCCCTTTTGATCGCCACTGATCAAGCCTTTCTTTACGCCAGCTTCGTCACCCGAACTTTTAGCGTATTGAGCGCCTTTCACCATGGGCATTTTTCCGTCGGTTAATACGCTTTTAGGGCCTTTAACGGTATCTGCCGATTGGCCAATATTGGGATAAGGTATTGGCACGATGGCACTGCCAACTGGGGTTTTACAGACGTCGGGGAAGACAGTACTTGAACCGCCACTTCCCTTGTGAGCAATACCGAGTGTATTTGCGAAGGTTGATTGAGCCATTGGACATCCTTTTTTATCGGTTGGCACGATTACTTTTGACTGCGTCAAATTCATTGTCGAGACACCGCCTCAACTTTAACTGTTAAACGATAGTTTTATTTTTAAATTACATAAGTGTTTTGTATTACACATTATATTCTGGTGTGCTGGCACGCAAACAGTGCAGACATAATACAAGATTTTTATGTGTTTTAGCGTGATGGTATCCAAAATATGTTATTTAGAAACGGCGGTTGTTTATCTGCTTACGTTTAGTCATAATTTTTTTCATGCATTCGCACCGTATAGGTTTTGACCTGTTCCCTAGGTGGATTCCCGCGTTCGCGGGAATGACGTAGCCTGTGTTATGAATTAATGATTGTGCTATTTGGGTGATCGCGCCGACCGCGCCAACTATGTCGCCCGCTTTGTTATTGTCGCGTACGGGTGAATAAAGATATTGGTCATCATACCGCCCGCTGGATTCCCGCGTACGCGGGAATCCAGCGGGTTTAAGGCAAGCTATATAATGTGGTTACACGAGCCGCGCTATTCTGGGTGGATTCCCGTGTTTGCGAGAATGACTTAATCCATAAGTTGTAAGCTAATTAAAAATATGGGTGTCCTTTACTTTTGGCGATGGTAAAAGGTGGTGTGTAACTCATCTTGCCCCCAATGAAACGTCTCAAATGTTAGAATAATCATTTATTAAGGCGTTAAAGTAATCACTTAAAGGTGCGCACACAAAGGTTAACGTGCTTGGTTTATATTTTTTATATGCTGACTAAACATGCAGATTAGGCATAGTATATTGGTAATACTGCGTTGTCTATGTTGCTGTTTTATAGGTGTTTATGGGCGTTTTATGCATTCCCACGCAGAGCGTGGGGACGAGAAAAATATGGATGTGCCCGACTTTGTGTCCCCGACCTTTGTGAAGTTTTAGACTATGTAAAACTCATAAATCACTTATGATTAGATAACACTAGATTATTGCAGGGATAAACGCTTTGGAAACGCTGAATAATAGAATTGAAGAACAGTGGCTGACCAGTAAACAAATGCAACAGCAACTGAAAATTTCTGGCTGTAAATTAATGCATTTACGTGAATCCGATGCACTAACATTTAAAAAAATTGGTAATGTATTTTACTATCTCCAAAAAAGCCGCTCAAATGAGCGGCTTTCGTAATAAAACCTGTTAATTATCTACAAATTTTAGCTTCTTCAATCATGGCTTTTTGTACTGCCACGGTTTCTTTTATAACCTTATCGAAGAATTTTCTTTTCTCTCTAGCTGAACTGTTTCTCACAAATTCAGAAAAAGGCGTAGACTTAACTTTTTCACGTGATTTAGTAAACATGTCGTACTCCTTATTTTGTTGAATTACCTACGCCAGCTATGGCTTCAAGTGAGGTGCGATTGTACTTTTTGCCGAGAAAAGAGTCAATATCGCTAACATTAAAATAGGGCTTTTGTCTTGTTCCATCAAGGTTTTTCTCCATAAAAATAATATCTATTTGATCTTTAAATATTTTCTTAAGCTCACTAACAACAGCTTGAGATTTAAGAAATTGATCAACAAAAACCTCAGGTGGAACCCTTCTGCCTTCAACAATCTCACGAGCCTTTACCAAACACCATGCCTGCTCAGGATCTTGATATACAAAGATTATCAAAACATAACGCTCTTTTCTTAATGAGCGTTCAATATTCGATTTTGCTTTCTCAAAACTAGACAGAGTCGAATCAAGTAAAAAACTTACTTTTTTTCTCAGCGCTCTATCATGTATCGCCTCTACTAAAAGAGTAGCTGGCGTTTGAAAAAGAGGCGAATTTAGGCCTTGGTAATCCTCAAACTCTTTCCTGAGTTCATCATTTTCAATATGAACAACTTCAACACCGTGCTCTTGTCTAAAGGTAGAAATTATACTTTTGGCCGTTTCAGTTTTACCTGCACCTGGCGAACCAGCCATAAACACAGAAACAGCATTTTCTTCTTCGGGTAAATGGTCGATCATTTCTTTGGCTAAAGCTTTTTTAATTGCCTTAGCTTGAGCGATTGCTTTTGCCGTTATTTCATCATCACTTAAAGCCATAATACCAACCTAACTTTCGTTCCTAATATTAATAACTGGCGTCAAACACTCCTGCAAGCTCAAACCACCATGGTTGTAGTCATCACCAGCAAAATAACCTGATATACCAGGAGCCATCGCTACAGATACAGTTTCATTCCAATGCCATGAAACTTTTAACTCAGATGTATCAACGTTATCTTTTAATATTGCACAACGAGCTAAACGCTTCTTCACCATGTTTTTTTGAAATACTAGCTTCTGCTAACTTGTTTGGTACCCATAACCAGCCATGATCAGTAACAATACGAATATGCTTTCAAATAACCGGCTTGTCGCTCCCCAAAAGCGTACTCATACGGGTTAAGCTAAGCCATAAATTTTCTTCTTCAAAGCGACATTCTATTTGATCTTTACCATCATTAGATTGGTAAATAAACAACTGTCCTCTTGGTTCATTTGCAACGATCTCAGTCATACGTTGCTTACCTACTACTAATCTTGGTGCAGCTGATAAGTGATTGAAGGGAACTTATCCGTAATTTTGCTAGCGAATGTTTCAGCGTTTTCTTTACCCCAATTACGGGCCACATAATATTCTTTACCACCGTAGACTAATTCTGGTGTGCGAGAAATACGGTATTTATTGTATTTTTTATTTGTGTCGCTCACTTCAGAAGCTAGTTTAATAAGCTGGAATGCGCAGCTAGTGTCCGCCCTTAAAAACTCAAATACATCTTGATCAAGCATGCCTTGATCGTTAAGTAACTGTACCGTGCAATAACCGATATCGGTTTTGCGGATATGCCCGTGGACTTGCTCGTTGTTAAAGTAAATTGAATAACGGCTGGTATCTCTGCCATCAGAGCGCGAGGCGCGTTCTTTTTGGCGTTTTTCGCGGATCTTCACTTGGTAGTCTTCGATCTCAGGAATCGGTATAACAGACTGTACATCGAGCAGTATTTTACCGTCACTTTCATACGGGTGCATTCGAACACAGCGAATAGATAAGCCATAATCATTTAGCCACATTACTGTGGTGGTTAATTCGCGAGAGAACTCGGCAGAAGCCAGTATAATTTTTACCTCTTGCGCAAATTCGTCTTCTTCTTTTTCATCCCAGCCTAAAAACTCAAGGATTGATGCTTCAGCATCTAAGTCAAGTTCATTGGCTTTTATGTAGTCACCATAAATATCAACTAAGCGGTCAAACGTCAGCGTAGAAACCATAGCGGCATATCGCACCGCTTGCAGCTCCATATGCCCGCCATCTTCAGTGCGTTTTAGCTCAATAACAACGATATTGGCTTGTTTATCAATACCTAATAAATCAATGCGTCTGCGGCTTTCATCCCACTCTCCAAACTCTTCAGCAACCACTAAAGTGTCTGGCGAGATGATCTCAATTTGGTGTTTTAATAGGCGTTGCAAATCATCACGTTCTTTTAAGCCTGATTCAGAAAAAGTCGTACGTGAGATTGTTTTTATTTCGTTGTCTGTTATTTGGTAGATTGCCATATTGATTTAGTGAATCCAGCCAGTTTTTTGTAATTTATTCCATGCTGCTTCAACATGTTGTGGAGTCATTAATGTTTTTTTACGGTCATTCCAAAGCTGGATTGCTTGATGGGCTTCTGTTGGGTTAGCAGCACCTTCATTTTTATAAACCCAATGCACTGTAGATAGTAGCTCAACCCCATAAGGAGATTGATATCCGTCTATTAATTCGCTTACTCGTTGTATTCTTGCGTTAATGCCCTCGTTGGAACTGGCTAAAAACTGTTTTGCATCTTTTAACGCAGCATCAATCGGGCTAATTTCTGCTTCAACCACTCCGTCACCCACACCTTGAATATAATGACCGTCCATGGTGTTTAATGCATGTTTTAATGCATCCGCATAAGGACCATATGTACGTTTCTTAAATTGAAGCCGCATATTCTCGCCCGCTTCTTGTAAAAAATACGCTAGCTTTTGAACTTCTATTTTCGACAAACCAAAGTTCACGGAACGGTAGGTTTCAAGCAGCGCCAATATCGCCGCTCTTCCTGCTGTCATTTTAGGTTTAGCCGTATTGGTTTCAATATCTTTTGCTTGTATCGCATTGTCGGGTTCAAATAATCTAATTTCTACGTTATCTAACTCACCAAGGTACTTAACAATTAATGTTTTTACATCAGCCCAAGGCAATCCGCCTAATCCGCACCCTAAAGGTGGAATGGCAATAGAACGAATATCATACTTTTCAATATGTTTAACTAGGCTTTGTAAACCCGTTTCAATATCTTCAAGTTTTGAAGAACTACGCCAATGGTCTTTAGTAGGAAAATTCACGATATAACGAGGAGTCGCCAGCGCACCTAACTCAAACGTAAACATTTGACCTAATGTTACTTCCTTGTTTTTACAAGCAGCAGCATAAGCCTTGAAATTGTTTGGCCATTTTTTCTTAAATTGAAGCGCAATGCCTTTACCCATTACGCCAACACAATTGACGGTATTCACAATCGCATCAACATCTTGCTGTTTAAGCAAATCACCTTGCGTTGAAATTATTGTCATATTATTGCCCTAAAAAGTACCAGTCGGTCATTATATTTACCGCTAAGTTTACGTTATTTCGTGCCAGAATTGTATTGACCTCTTGTGCCCTAGTAGCATCTATAACACCTATTCGAGTCATCCAGCTTAGCGGCACTTGCTCCTTTATTAGAAATTCCGCTTGTCGTTTTTCAACTCTATCCACATATCTTGGGTTTGCATGCGTATTCATAAAGTACTTACAAAACCCGTCTAATCTTGGTGTCTCTGTCATGGTTTGCCAATCAATAACGTCTTTTAATTGTTTAAGTTCTTCTTATGCTTAATGGGCTTATTTGTCAGCCTGTTTTTATCATGTTGCTTGCCACTAGTATGCATTCCCACGCAGAGCATGGGAACGAGCACGTGTAGGGCAAAGCATGGAAGCGCGTTATCTTGTTTCGGCATTGGCTGATTTACCCAGCCCTTTCATAAGCATGTCAAAAACGATGCTTGCTAGGCCATCTTTTACTGCATTATTTGATAGGGCTTTCATTGCGCATACGTTATGTGTTTCCATGCTTTCGATTATGGCTGTTTGTATTGCTTCAGGAAACTGGCCGAGCATGGCTTGCTCTTTGGTATTATTTTTTACTTGATCCATTGTTACTTCATCATCTTGTACTTTACCAAATAGCGCTTGGGCGTAGCTAAGCATGTCATTATCGGATAAGCCATCTTCCATAAATAAATCGTTCATGCGTTCGATAATTTCATTAAGAAATTCAGTTTTTGGGTCTTTGGGGACAGCGCCACTTGCTTCTTTTGTTAGAGGCAGCATGGGTGTGGGTTCGCCAATGTGATAACCCAATTGAATGTCTGCTTCACGTTGTTCGTGCAAGCGGTAATGTGTCATGACAACATCGGTTAAATCGACATCATCTTCTACCATGTCAAGGCGTAAAAGTGGGTGTAGATGTTTGGCAAAAATACTTAATTTTTCCAGCTCGTAATCATCAAAATTGACTATTTGAGAAGTAAACTCGTAGTAGCGATAAAAAGAGATTAAATCTTTTTTAAACACCTCCAAAATATCGCGTGCTTCTTTTGCGTGTTTAACGCTGTTTTCGGCAAACTTAATCGCTTTATCATTTCTGTCTAACTTTGCCTTAGATACATCAGCTTGAGCTGATTGAAGCACCAATGTGGCTTCTTTATAGCGAAGCGTAAAACGATCTATAGCGGGTTTACATAGGTTGGCTAACTTGGCTTGGTTTGCTCTTTTATTGTTGTATGCCTCAACAAACGCTTCTACTTCAAACCATTTATAAATAGCGACTTTGTTAAGCTTTTTCATTAGCTCATACACAATATTGGGGTCAGATACATCTGTTAACTGAGCCGTTTGAAAGTACACTTTAAACTCGGCTAAGATTTCTTCGGGGTCGTTAACAAAATCGAGCACAAAGGTTTTATCTTTACCTTTGTAAGTACGGTTGAGCCTTGATAGTGTTTGAATACATTCAACGCCTTTAAGTGGCTTATCCACGTACATGGCAACCAGTTTGGGTTGGTCAAAGCCTGTTTGAAATTTATTGGCCACTAACATCACTTGGTAATCGGCAGTATCAAATGCTTTACGCATATCGCGGCCGCGCAAATTAGGGTTCATATTGTTTTCAGTGAAAGGTTGTTCGGGTAACTTGGGGTCATTCACCTCGCCAGAAAAAGCCACCATTGCATTAACATTGCTGTAGCCTTTGGTTAAAACATATTTTTCAAAGGCGATTTTATAACGCACCGCTTCTAACCGGCTACTGGTAACAACCATGGCTTTTGCTTCACCGCCCAACAAGTGCTTAATTTTATCGTTAAAATGCTCAACAATGGTTTCCACTTTTTGGGCAATATTATAAGGGTGTAAACGCACCCACTTTGCCATTTTTGACGCGGCTTTTTTGCTGTCTACTTCTTGGTCTAAATTGGGGTTGTCGTGCGCTAACTGGTAAGCAACTCGGTAACTGGTGTAATTTTGTAATACATCCAGAATAAACCCTTCTTCAATAGCTTGGCGCATTGAGTAAACGTGAAAAGGTAACGGCTTATTTGTATCGCTTGCGGGCTCATCGGCATCAGGTTTACGGCCAAATAATTCTAATGTTTTAGATTTAGGTGTAGCGGTAAAAGCAAAATAACTAATATTGTTTGAACCTTTACGCGCTTCCAGCGATAAACGCAGCATATCTTCACTTGCTAATTCTGCTTCGCCGTTGGTGTGCTCGTTATTGGCTTCTATTTTTTCTGCCATAAGCACTTCACGTAATTTACGTGCGGTTGTGCCTGTTTGGCTTGAGTGCGCTTCATCGGCAATGACTGCAAAGCTTCTGCCAGCAAGGGTTGAATCTTTACGGATTGCCTCTAATACATGCGGAAATGTTTGAATAGTGACAATAATAATGGAAGTACTGGATTTTAATTCACCGGCTAATTGGCTTGATTTTGAATTGTGTGAGCCGCCTTGTGCCTCTTCCCTATTAACACGAGCAATCATCCCTTCGTTATGGTCAAACTGGTAAATTGTATCTTGTAGTTGGCTGTCTAAAACTGTTCTGTCTGTAATCACAATCACAGAGTCAAAAACCTTATCACCAGCGGTTTTATGTAATTTAGGGTGATCGGTGTAGTAGTGTTTTGAAGCAAGTTGGTGCGATAACCACGCAATCGAGTTGGATTTACCCGAACCAGCACTGTGTTGAATAAGGTACTTTTTGCCTGTACCTTCGCTATCAACGGTATTGAGTAGCTTTGAAACAACCGACCATTGATGATAGCGAGGGAATATCATTGTTTCTTTAACGTTGATTGAACCGTCTAGGTTTTCAACATCCTTTTTTTCAAGGTGAATATAACGGCTTAAAATAAGCAGCAGGTTATCTTTTTGGAAAATTTCATTCCACAAATAAGACGTGGCATAACTGTCAGATCCATCAGCCGATAAAGGCGGAGTATCATTGCCCTTACCACCCTCAGCCGTGCCTTGGTCAAACGGTAAGAAGAAGGTTTTTTTACCCGCTAAATGAGTGGTCATTGCTACATTGTATTGGCTCACTGCAAAGTGAACCAATGCGCCACGTTTAAACGTTAATAACGGCTCTGGCTTTTTAGTTGTAGGGTCTTTGGGTTGCCTGTCTTTTATATACTGAATTTTGGCGTTATTGATTGACTGTTTAAACTCAGATTTAAGCTCACAGGTCGCTACGGGAATCCCATTTACAAATAAAGTTAAGTCTAACCGGCCCTCATACCCATTGGGTGAATAAACCAACTCTGGCACAACGCGCAGAATATTTTGTTGGTATTTAGCTGTGGCCGTTGGGTTTAAATCGTGATCGGGCTTAAAACTACATAAATCAAACTTAGCACCACGGTTATTTACTTTGTGGCGTAATACCCATAACGTCCCTTCGCTTTTTAATTCTTGCTCTAATGACTTGAGCAGTGCATCGGCCGTAGCCGTTGGGTTTCTATCTGTTTCTGGAAAATGCTGCGCCAGCTTATTCCATTGTTCAGGCTGTGTTGCCTTAACAAATGCAATCACATCTTCTGGATAAAGCGCTAATGCTTTATTGTATTTATTCGACTGACCTATCAACCAGCCTTGAGACTGCATTTGATCTAAGATGTCGTCTTGGAATACTTTTTCTTGTGCTGCGTCAGTCATTAAACATCCTTATCCTTTTTATTTTCCAAGCTTTTTATCGCCTGAGCTAAATCTTTGTCAATCTGAGTGGGACTTGCATCAATGACTCGGCGGAACTTATCGTATTCAGCTTTGGCTTTTTGTTTCATTTGTTCTGACGATACTTTTCCTGCGTGAGTTAAAATATCAAAATCACTGAGCTTCAAGAAATCATCTAACTTTGCAGCCCAATCAGCCATCTTCATTAATTTACCTTGTCTTGCTTGCAGCTCTGCAAACTCAAGGTAGGAAGTCACCAAGCGGTTTAATGTATCTAGTTCCTGCTCGGAAAGGTAATTTTTGGCTGTGACCACTTCTTTTCTGGTTGGCTCTTTACCTTTGTAGCTGGTTAACCCCATATGGGGCTTGTCGCCATCTGCTCGTTTAAAAACCAGTTCGGCAGCGGTATGACCGTGAGCAGCCCAGTGCATTTTATTTTGCACCTTGGCAAAAAACTCCATACTGGTTTGGGCGCTGCCATCGTAATCAATACTCGTGGCATAAATATCACATACCTTCTGCCAAAATAGCTTTTCGGATGAGCGTATATCACGTATGCGATTAAGCAGCTCATCAAAATACTGACTGTTTTCAGGTTCTTTTAGGCGTTCATCATCCATCACAAAACCTTTGGTTAAATAGGTTTTGAGGGTGTTGGTCGCCCATTGGCGAAACTGTGTGCCTTGCTTAGAACGGACACGATAACCAACCGCTAAAATCGCATCCAGATTGTAATGCGCCACGTCTCGAGATACTTGACGAGAACCTTCTTGGCGAACTATTCGGTAATTCCTAATGGTTGCATTTTGTTCAATTTCACCTTCTTTGTAGATATTGCTGAGGTGTTCGTTAATCGTAGGAACTGTTTTTTGATAAAGTTCTGCAATCTGGTTTTGATTGAGCCACAGGTTATCGGCTTCAAAGCGGCATTCAACTTGTGTATTACCTTCAGCACTTTGAAAGAGGATAAATTGCCCTTGGGGTGGGGTGAGTTCGTTACTCATTCTTGAATTCCTTGCTCATCCCAATCACGCACATCAATCTTGCCAGTTACTGCTGCTGAGATAAGGGCTGTTCTACGTTCTTTCATTAAGTCGATTGTAGCTAATGATTTTTCAGATAGATCATCAAGCTTGCTAATAACTAACTGTAAGTTTTCTATTATTAGCTTTTGCTCATCAATGTTTGGTAGCGTAATTTTTACAGTTTTTAAATCACTAACGCCGACATTACCTTGCGTATTGGTGTTGATATGACTTTGAAGACCTTGTAAAAATGCTTGTGATTTAAAGTAATAAAACAAATAAAGCCCTAAAACTTTAATCGTATTTGGTTTAATAGTTACGCAAGAGTATGAAACAAGAAAATCTTTATCTGTAT
>CAKZUG010000069.1 GCA_937920545.1 uncultured Saccharophagus sp. | reverse complement strand
CCTATTACCACACACAAAAGCAGTCACCAGCTCATCAAGACCCACAAAAAAATGCTCGAACATGATCAAACCAATGCACGAAAATGATCGTATTTGAGCAAATTCGCGCCAAAGACGCCCAACAAAGCCCTAAAAAGGTTAAAAAACGCGCGGTTTTGCAGTTATTTCATGCCAAACCTCGCGCAAATTATTCCAAAACCCACATAAAGGTGATATTGTTGACGGCTATTTTTAGACGCCGTACTTGTCTTTCTTTTTAACCGTAAATAAATGTATTGGCCTACGTTAAACAAAGCCACCTTATTTAAAGTGGTTTGCTAATGTGGCCTGCTCTACATTTAAATACACACAACAATAAAAAGAATAAATACCCAATAAAGGGTCGGATGAGTCATTTTTTAACTTCAAATTGTAGATCTCAATTATGAAAGAATTATCAGATATAGGCCTAGTTGGTCTCGCCGTAATGGGCGAAAACCTCATCTTAAATATGGAAAGCAAAGGCTTTACCGTAACAGCATTTAACCGCTCGGCGGCGAAAGTTGAAAAGTTTATTACAGGCCGCGCGGCCGGTAAAAACATTCGCGGCGCAAGCAGCGTTGAAGAACTTGTAGCCTCATTAGCCAAGCCACGTAAAGTGATGCTAATGGTAAAAGCGGGCCAACCTGTTGATGACATGATTGAGCAACTTGTACCGCACCTAGAAGAAGGCGACATCATTATTGATGGCGGTAACACCCACTTCCCAGACACGATCCGTCGTGCAAAATACCTAGAAACCAAAAACCTACACTTTGTAGGTAGCGGCGTTTCTGGTGGTGAAGAAGGCGCATTAAAAGGTCCGTCTATCATGCCTGGCGGTAGCCTAGAAGCATGGGCAGCCGTTAAGCCTATCTTCCAAAGCATCTCAGCCAAAGTCGCCAACGGCGAGCCTTGCTGTGACTATGTTGGCGAAGACGGCGCAGGCCACTTTGTTAAAATGGTACACAACGGTATCGAATACGGCGACATGCAACTTATATGTGAAGCCTACCAAATCATGAAAGAGCTTTTAGGTATGAGTGCAGACGAAATGCACGAAGTATTTAAAGAGTGGAACGAAGGCGAGCTAGACAGCTACCTCACTGAAATTACACGTGACATCTTGGCGTATAAAGACGAAGACGGCGAGCCACTGGTTGAAAAAATCTTAGATACAGCTGGCCAAAAAGGCACAGGTAAATGGACAGGCATTATTGCACTTGACCTAGGCGTACCATTAACACTTATCGGCGAAGCCGTATTTGCACGTTGTTTATCGGCGCAAAAAGACGAGCGTGTTGCAGCTTCTAAAATTATTTCTGGCCCAACCGCTAACTTTACTGGCGACAAAGCCGAAATGATTAACGATATCCGCAGCGCATTATTAGCGTCTAAAATTGTGTCTTACGCACAAGGCTACGTATTAATGAAAGAAGCGGCCAAAGAGCATAACTGGAACCTCAACTACGGCGGCATCGCAATGATGTGGCGTGGTGGTTGTATCATTCGCTCTGCATTTTTAGACAACATCAAAGATGCATTCGAAGAAAACCCAGCACTCGACAACCTGATGACAACACCTTACTTCAAAGAGAAATTAGAAGAAGCGCAAGGTGGCTGGCGTAAAGTGATTGCAGCCGCTGTAACAAACGGCGTACCTGCACCAACGTTAACAGCAGCACTTAGCTACTTTGACGGCTACCGCAGCGCACGTTTACCTGCAAACTTATTGCAAGCACAACGCGATTACTTTGGCGCGCACACGTACGAGCGTACTGACCGTGAGCGTGGCGAGTTCTTCCACACAAACTGGACTGGCCGTGGCGGTGATACTGCATCATCAACCTACAACGCCTAACGCATTTTTAAACGTTAGTTATTGCGCACGTTAGTTTTTATCAGTGCGCACACAAAAAAGCCCTCAAACAGTCTTACTGCTTGGGGGCTTTTTTGTGCCTAACATTAACGTATTTTCACCAAGCATAATACCGGCGTATATCTGCGGGTAAATTAACGACTGTCGCAGTATCGGCCAACCTTTTAATCATCGCCAATCACAATATCGCCGCCTGCATCCTTCGCCCTTTGTAATGCCTCAGTCGCCAGCTCTAACCGCTCTTGAAGGGTGTCAGCAGGCATATTAGTTACACCAGCACTAAAGCTTAGGGTCACATCAGTATGACCAACATCAATCAATTTTGCGCCCAGCATTTGACGTACTTTTTCAATATAAGCGTAGGCTTGCTGATTGGTTAATCCCTGCATCATCAAATAAAATGTCTCCCCCCCTGCGCGGGCGAATAAAAACTTCTCGAAAGAGGATACAAGCAAACCCGCTACCTTTGCCATCACAAGATCTCCGGCTTCGGGCCCATACTCGTCAAAAACCGCTGCGAGGTCATGAATATCAATCGCTGCGAAAGCGACTGTTACTGAATTAACCTGCGCATGATCAATCATATCTTGCGCCTTATGCTTGAAATACGATAACTTAAATGCCCCTGTTTGATCATCGCGCACAGAAGAATCTTTTAACTGTTCAAGTATCTCAACAAACTCGATATTATGATTAATGCGGCAAAAAAACTCTTCATGGTTAAACGGTTTACGCAAAAAATCATTTGCACCGCTTTTAATAAATTGCGCGCTTAGCGCACCGCTGTTATCGCCCGAAATACCAATAAGCACCAGATCGGACTTATCGTATTTTTGCCTAAAATGCTTAACCAATTCGCAGCCATTCATACCGGGCATATGGTAATCGGTAACAATCATTGTAATATCAGGGTGATCCAAAAAAACCTTAATCGCTTCGATACCATTTTTGGCTTCAAATACTTCAAATAAATGTAACTTTAAATTATTGGAAACAGCGCGGCGTGAAGTTGCCGAATCATCGACCACCAACACTTTGGTATGCTGATTTTTGGTCAAACGTGCAACAGCATTCAAGGCATACTCATACGAAAATCGCCCCTCTTTTGTCACATAATCGACCACGCCTTTATCCAACAATGCTTGGCGTTTTTCTAAATCAAATGTACCCGTTAAAACAACACTGGGTACCTTCGCCGCTAACATCATATCAACAATCTCACCATTAGCTGCATCGGGCAATGTTAAGTCTAAAATAGCAGCAAAAAACGGTTCCGACGATTCACTTAATACCTTTTTTGCCTGCGCCAAACTTTGCGTAAATGTAGGCTTAAACTGAGCATAAGGGATCATCACGTGCTTAATAATTTTTCGTACTATAGGGCTGTCTTCTACCACCAAAATGTTATACATAAAGATTACGGTCACCGCTAAAAAGGCTTTGTATAAGCATAGACAACGATAAACGCATAGCGAGGGATTTATTAAAATGAAAGGCGGTTTAAGTGCGGGAAAATAAAACGATTAGAGTCCTATATTAGGATATATATTAACAAGACACAAAGAAAGAGCACCGGCAAGAAGAAAAACGTTAAGTAAAAAAAATAAAAACAGTGGGGGGAGTGTGAAAAAAAGCGAAGAAAAAGACAAGAAGTTCAGAGAGAAACGCATTCAAAATCAAGTAAAAAACCAACCAAATAAAAGGAGGCGCATATAAAATATATTTTATACCGCCCCAATCTATAGAAAAATACTACTTATTAAGTGGCACTAACAGCTCTTCGGGCGGCAATTCACATTGCAGTGTTCCACCCAATAATTTTTGAATAGGCTCGATAAGTAATGAATCGTCTTCACAAGCAAAGCTAATAGAAATACCTTTGCTGCCTGCGCGACCTGTGCGGCCAATGCGGTGTACGTAATCTTCTGGCTCATCGGGCAATGTGTAGTTAACCACGTGGGAAACATCATCAATATGAATACCGCGCCCTGCCACGTCGGTCGCTACCAAGGCCATTAACTTACCCGCTCGGAAATCTTCTAGAGTACGCACGCGTTTATTTTGTGGCACCTCGCCCGAAAGCAAGCCCACTTTATAACCCCACTTTTTCAATTTTAATTGTAAGTCTCGGCATTGGTCACGGCGGTTCGCAAAAATAATAATATTTTCGACGTTATCGGCTTGCAGCAAATTACCTAATAGCGTGAATTTTTCATCGCCAGAGACCATATACACTTTTTGCTCGACGGTATCGGTTGCCACGCTTTTAGGCTCGATAGATACGCGCACAGGCTCATGCATCCACTGGTCACTTAAACGGATAACGTCTTCAGAAAAAGTAGCCGAAAATAACAATGTTTGGCGGTAACTGTTTTGCGGTAGCATGCGCACAATACGTTTAACCTGAGGAATAAAACCCATATCTAACATACGATCGGCTTCATCAATCACTAGCATTTCTACTTGATCAAGAAACACCGATTTACGCTCGCAAAAATCGAGTAAGCGGCCCGGTGTAGCAACCAAAATATCGACATAATTAGAATCGATTTTCTTTTGCTGTTTGGCAAAGTCCATACCGCCTACCAACGCATGCACATTAAGTGCGGTGTGCTTGGTTAATGCAACAGCATCTTTGGCTATTTGCATAACAAGCTCGCGCGTAGGGGCAATAATAAGCACGCGCGCTTCACCACTGTAGCGTTCATCAGAAGCGGGGTTTTTAAGTAAATCTTCTATGGCGGCAATCAAAAAAGCCGCGGTTTTACCCGTACCCGTTTGGCCCTTGCCCAAAACATCGTGGCCACGTAATGTAAACGGTAATGATTTACCCTGGATAGGCGAGCAGTGAGTAAAGCCTAAATCGTTTAAAGCCTGCATTACAGGTTGGCTAAGGTTTAAGTCGCTGAAAGCTAGATTTTCGTCGTGCATAAATTTACGCTTATTTATAGGAAGTTGTACACACATTGTACATGGATTTAAGCTACCGTGCTAAGACGATGAAAACATCCTCAGCAGCAGGCACAACAACGGTGATCAGACAGGTAAGCAAGGTATGCAAAACACGCGGTAAGCACCTAAGTAATTGATTTACCTTACAACCTTTATTTACTTAAACGTTAAAGCTATTATGCAACCAAAATAATGAGTGCTTTATTTAATGTCGATTTTGGCGACAGCGTTATTTTCACCCACAACCAGTTACTCCAAAACATACATTTTGACACGAGAATTTTATGCTCCGATTACCTTATTGCTCATCACACGCTTTGGCTATTGCTATTCATGCGGTTATTGCCTCAAACGCTTTTTCGCAAACCAGCACGCCAAATGATAACAATAACGGTAACAGCAAAATGATGCTCGAAGAAGTTCTGGTAACGGCTCAACGACGCACAGAAGCTATTCAAGAGGTACCTATCTCCGTTGCAGCTGTCAACGATGTAAAAATCGCCCAAGCAGGTGTAGAGAATATTGAAGATCTCACCGCATTACTGCCTAACATTCACTTTACCGAATCAGGTTTTAGTACGCAGGTACGCGTACGCGGTGTTGGGTCGGATAACAGTCAAGGCTTTGAGCAATCGGTAGGCATGTATGTCGACGGCACCTATTATGGTCGTGCCCAGCTCTTTCGCGCCCCCATGATGGATATGCAGCGCATAGAAGTACTGCGCGGCCCACAAAGTACACTATTTGGTAAAAACAGTATTGCCGGCGCGCTAAACCTAACCACTAAGCGCCCAACAGACAGCTTTGAAGCTAGCGTCAGCGCCTCTCATGAGTTTGAATTTAACACCCAAGAACTCAACGCCGTTATTTCTGGCCTCATTACCGATACACTCAAAGCGCGCTTGGCTGTGCGCGGCTATCAAGATGACGGTTATGTCTTTAACAGCCACCTCAATACGCAAGAACCGCAATCGGATGAAAGCGCCATACGCGCAAGTGCCGAGTGGCAAGCCACCGATAACTTGGACATTTACGTCAAGGTCGAGCGCAACAATTTTGATACCCGTGGCCGCTCGATAGAAACCACACTCGACACCGCTATTTTCAGCTCACCTAACGACGTATTGCCAGGGTTCCGTTTTTTTGGCGATGCCAACTACAGCACCCTATTAAATGTTAATTCGTTACCGGGTTTTGAGCCTAACCTCGATTTTACTCGCCAAACGGATGTACGCGAAACTAGCGATAACACCATCAACAACCAAACGGTTATTGCGCAGTATGCATGGGGTGACTACGACATTATCGCGTCCACCAGCGCATTAGACTATACATACAGTGAGGTATGCGACTGCGATTTCACCCCCGCCGAAATTTTAGAGCTGCACCTACAAGAAGACTACGCACAAGTTAGCCAAGAAATACGTATCGCTTCCCCACAAGGCGATGCCATTGAATGGCTAGCGGGCGCGTTTTACCAAAACTACGAACAAACCTTCGAAGATCAAATTTTTATTCGTAACACCAATGATTTGCCCTTATTAAACCCGGCCCTTACCCCTGTCTTAAATACAGCAAACCGCAGGCTATTTGAACAAAACTCTGAAGTGTGGGCGTTATTTGGCCGCATTAAATGGCAAATAAGCACCGACTTTTCGCTAATAGTGGGGGGCCGTTTTTCAGATGAAAATAAAGACGGCAAGAAAAGCATTAACCTAACGGAAATAGATGGTTTAACCGTATTGCCTAACTCGTTAGAGACTGCCACGGCCGCCGCTATTTACAACGCCGCATTTAGGCTTGAGACAGAGCAATTTGTTGGCGGCGGGCATAATTTAAGCGAAGAGCGATCAGACACACTCTTTACCCCCTTAATTATTGGTGAATACCACTTTAACGATGATGTACTTGGCTATGCATCTTACTCCAAAGGCACCAAAGCCGGCGGTTACGATCCACGATCAAATCAATCGTCATCGTTTGGCTTTGAAGACGAATCGGCCACCTCGTTTGAGCTGGGCCTTAAATCAACCGTGGCCAACGGCCGAGGCGAAATAAACGTAGCGTTTTATCATACCCGCTACGACGATTTGCAATTTAGCCAGTTTGATGGCGCGGTTGGGTTTAACGTCGGCAACATTAAAGAAACCGTTGTAAAAGGCGTAGAAATAGACGGCCGCTATAAAGTAAACGAAACCGTTACTCTTAGTTATGGCGCATCGTATTTAGACTTTGAATACACCGATTTTACCAACGGAAATTGCTTTGCTGGCCGCGCACCCGATACCGTTTTAGTTGCAGCCGTAGCCCCTAACCCCGACGTACCCGGCGATATTGGCAGCCAAGCTTTTGGCTTTTGTGACTACACTGGCGAGCGCGGTGTGGCGACCCCTAAAATAAGCTTTAACACCTCGTTTGATATATTTTATCCCATTAACGAGCATTTCAATTTTACCGGCTTTGTCGACTTCCAACATGTTGGTCGACACCAAGTGCATGTTAACCTCGACCCACGGGGCCGCATTAGCGCGTACAATGTTGTGTCTGCCCGCGCAGGCATTGATGCAACACACTGGAGCATTGCACTGCTGGGTAAAAATCTGCTTAACGAAGAGATTATTACGTACTCGGCTAACATGCCGTTATCGGATGCCAACTTCTCGACCAACTCGCATTACAGCTTTATTAAACGGCCGCGCACAATTGCGCTTGAAGGCACCTATCATTTTTAATCAACCAAGAATCTAGGGAACCTCTGATTAACTAACTAAGCACTGACCCGTTTGAATAAACCAAGCACTTACTCGGTTACGTAAAGCAAATACTGATTAACACCAAAAAAGGATTGACCATGTTAACAATTAAATTAATAACAACCCTATGCTTATTATTAATAAGCATATTTACACTTGCGGCATCGCCTGTTTTTAAAATAGAAAAAGACAACCACTTAAGCTACCTTGCAGGCACCGTGCATCTGTTAACAGCACAAGATCACCCCTTACCTAAAGCCATGAATGCAGCGTTTGATGCCGCCGACGTGGTAGTATTTGAAACCGACATCCCCGCCACACAAACCCCCGCTTTTCAGCAAAAGCTGATGCAGGCCATATCGCTTACGCCGCCTACAACGATAGAAAACACACTCAAACCCGAAACCTATAAAACACTACTCGATTTTATGGGTAACAATGGTTTATCTATTGTGCAATTTAAACAGCTGAGCGCATCGGGTTTATCGCTAATGCTAAGCGTGATAGAAATGTCTAAACTAGGTAACAGCCCTGCGCTGGGTGTAGAACAAACCTATATGCAAAAGCTAAATGGTAAAGTGGTGAAAGCGCTCGAAACACCCGAAGAGCAAATTGCTTTTATTGCTAACCTGGGCAAAGGCCAAGAAGACACCATTATTTTAAAAACCATTGCAGACATGGCCACACTTAAAACACAATTAATGGATTTAAAAACACACTGGCGCGCGGGTGATTTTGACAAACTCGACGATGCAGCTAGCCAAGAAATGCGCGCAGACTTCCCCGAGATATACCAATCACTTGTTGTGGATAGAAACAATAACTGGCTACCTAAAATACAATCTATACATCAACAAACAGGCACCGCTATTTTTATGGTGGGCGCACTGCATTTAGCAGGGGAAGATAGCGTTATTGAATTATTAAAAAAATCTGGATTTAAAATCACGCAGCTTTAAAAACACATAGATTTTAAAAATTAATTTAAGAAATAAATAATGTAATAGGAAGCGCAGTAAAAAAATAAATATAACGGGCTATTTTCATAACTAGCCCGCTTAAACCAACACCCATAAAGCTTTATATATAGACCATAACCATTAGACAAGGCTGGTTGACAATAAGGTGAGCACGTCATACGTTATCTAGAAGCTAGAACTTAAAACCTAGGGAACCTCTGATTAACCTCGCGGCATCTCTGGCTTTCAGAAAGTTTTCCTGTTTAGGCGGCTGAGAGAGGCGGGCTGATTGCCCTTTGAGCGAAGTCAACGCAGACAGGGTAACTTTCTGAAAGCCCCGAAGGGCGTAACCTAGAGCAGTCACTTGCGTTGTTGTCATTTTTGCTAAGGGCAACGGCCATTAGCTGCAAAAGACGCCTAGCAATTAACTGCTCTAGGTCACGCAGAGACGCTACGAGGTTAATCAGAGGTTCCCTAGAAGCTAGCAATAAAACCAAGCCTAAAAATAATCCTAATAATGACGTTTTTTTAAGTAACGTCACCTAGCCTAAAAGCTGATATTTAAAGTCAGTAACAAAGCTTAACCCTGTAAAAATCACGCAAGATCAGCATATAAAAAATAGCTAAGCTTTAAATTTACAGCGTTAAATTCTCAGGTTTAAATTTACAGTTTTAAATTCTCAGCCCTACTCCTTCAACCGCGAAACCAAAACCCTAGCGATGACTAATACGGTAAAACTGCGCCTTAATATAGTTTGTCTGCTCGATAGCTGGGTGGCGTGGGTGATCTGGGCCTTGCGAACCGCTATACACAAGTTGTGCATCGCGGTCTAAATGCATGGCGGCGCCGCGTACAATATCAGTTAATGTATCTGCGGCTAAGTGCATAGAGCACGATGCCGACACCAATAAGCCGTCGCGTTTTAACAAGCGAATGGCTAGCTCATTTAAATGGCGATACGCCGCTTCACCGGCTTTTTGATCTTTTTTGCGTTTAATAAATGCAGGCGGGTCTAGGACAACCACATCGTACTTTTGCTCTTCGTCTATCAACATTTTAAGCACATGAACGGCTTTGCCTTCGATGGCTAAAATGCGGTCATCAACTTTATTTAACTCGGCGGCTTTTTCGACGAGATCAAGCGCTTTTGCCGATACATCAACACATGTGACGCTTTGTGCGCCCTTTACTGCCGCTGTTACGCCCCAGCCGCCTGCGTAAGAAAACACATCTAATACCGACTTGCCCTTTACCCATTTTGCCATCTCGGCGCGGTTTATACGGTGGTCATAAAACCAGCCTGTTTTTTGGCCGCCTTGCGATGGAATGGTAAAATGCGTGTTGTTTTCTTCTAGCTGTAAGTACTCGGGCACCTCGCCAATTACCTCGGTGTAACTGGGTAAATATTCTAAAGTCCGTGCGCTGTGGTCATTGGCAAGCACAATACCTTTTGGCTCTAGCACCTTATTAAAGGCATGCAGAATTTCATCTTTACAGGCTTCCATACCCGCCGTGGCAATTTGTACCACCAAATAATCGCCGTAACGATCGGCAATCACTCCGGGTAAAAAATCAGAATCGCCATACACCAAACGGTAAAAAGGTTGATCAAAATAGGCTTCACGTAGCGATAAAGCGCGCTCGATACGTTTAGCAAAAAAGCGCTTTGTTAAGCCTTGATCAGCCGTACGGCTAAATATACGCGCACAAATAAGAGCCTGCGGGTTTATGGTAGCCGCACCAAGTTGTTGGCCTTTTGCGCTAACAACATTCACTTGCTGACCCATTTCAAAATTATTCAGCGGTGTTTTTTTTGTATCGACTTCATTAGAAAAGACCCACAAATGGCCTTGTCGAATACGCTTTTCGGCGTTTTTATTTAAAATTAAAGATGGGTGAGATACAGTATTCGACATAATATTGCCTTAAAAAAATAGAATAAAAATGAAATAAAAAATAGTGTAGCTAGACTACCTTAGATTGACACAACGCGCAGTTAGGGTCGGGCTTTAAATTGAGGTAGCGCCATGTACCCGCAAGACCATCAAAAAGCCCTAGTGTTTGCGTTAATCGCGATGGGATACCGCATAAAACTTTAATAGCCTCAAGCGCTTGATGCGTGCCCACCACACCCACAACGGGCGATAGCACACCATTTTGTGCGCAATTAAGGGCGTTGTCGTGCTCGACCTGATAAATACAGGCATAACACGCACCGCCTTGCTGCCTAAAATCGAAGACGCTTAATTGCCCTTCAAACCGAATGGCCGCACCTGAAATGAGCGGAACACCTGCATTAAAGCAGGCTTTATTTATGCCGCTACGGGTGGCAAAATTATCGCTGCAATCTATTACTGCATCCACAGATTTTACGGCTTGTGCTAGTTGGTTGGCATCTAGCCTATGCGTGATCGCCTCAACAATCACCGTGCTGTTTAAAGCGTGTATGGCTTGCTGTGCGCTAAGCGCTTTATTAACACCCATGCTTTGCTCTGTGTGTATCACTTGGCGCTGTAGGTTACTTAGCTCAACGGCATCGTCATCCACTAAGGTAATATGCCCAATCCCTGCGGCAGATAAATACTGCGCAACAGGTGAGCCAAGCCCACCCACACCAATAATTAATACACGCGCGGCAATCAGCGCCTCTTGGCCAGCAATATCCACCTGCGGTAAAAAAATCTGCCTGCTATAGCGCAAAAGCGCATCATCGTTCATAACAACTCTCTAAAAAAGCGATTGTACTCACCGCAAAGCGCGGGTACTGGCTGCAAAGCGCGGATACTGGCTGCAAAGCGCGACAAGCATAAAAGGAAATCACCCCAAATGCGAGACCTTAACGCAAAAAGCCCTGTTATGTTTTATCTCATAACGGGGCTTTTGCATCATATACGCTGACATTTGAAACACTCAGCTACTGGCCATAACTAATCAGTAGTAACAACGGTAATGTGATTTAACACGATCGGGGTCAATTTGGTTTAACGTCGCCAAACTATAACCCTCGGGTTGGGGCATCTGTAAAAAACACTGAAACATTTCATTACGGTTTTCTTTGGCGGCAAATGGATACAAATCTTGCATCGCTTTTTGATACTTTTTATCATCGTTTTTACGGCCGTATTTTTCGTGGCCATACTGTAAAAAATAATATAAACGGGCAACACGCATTTTAGGGCTGTAAGCGTTATCGGCCCAATAATCGTTGTTATAAATAGCCGGTAAAATAAAATCGATGGCCTGTTTAATGCTTGCGCCATTTTTGGCGGTGTAATCCCAATAATTTAACCCTAAGGCATCGCCAACACGGGCACCTATAAAATACGCCTCAAGATTAAACACCGAGTAATGCAGTGGGCGTGTACGTTTTAGCTCGTCGGGTTGGGCACCGTTTGGCTCAAACTGTTTGGCCATCCTGGTTTCAAATAAACGTTTTACATATTTTTTAGCAAGCTTTTTATTACCCACAAAATAAGCAATCGCTGCGGTTTGTGCCTCACAATAACTGCCGTGGTTATTGTATGCGTCGCATGCGCCTTTTCCTATGTCACTTTGCGTTAACCACGCTAAGTAATCACTAAACCATGCTTTAATATTTTTTACGGTATCGTGTGTTAAAGCATCAGAAGACGATAGCAACGTAATGTCATCTGTTAGCCTTGCAAGCCAGCGTGTTTCAATTACGCCGTATACTCTACCGGCACTCACACCCGGCACCGCTTGCCCAAAATTTAAATGTGGGTTCATACGTGTTTTAGAGGCTACAAACCAAGCATTAAGTAATGCAGCACCTTGCAGAGCGTACTTTTCATTTCTTGTATAGGTATAGGCCAACGCCATTGTGGTGACATCGGTTAACATATTATTTAATACAGGCTTATCCGTGCCGCCTTTTTCGCTGCTGGGGTTGGTCTCACCATCGCGCTTAACCCAAGGCAAACCGTCTGGGGTATCTGGGTTTGGCCACCAATAGGGGCCAACACTCATGTAATCGTGTTTATCGCCACTTGGCGGAGTAATATCTTTACTGGTGACTGAATAAGGCCCACGAGACACAATGGAATTGGCTTTTTTGATTAATAAAGAAGCAGATTCTTGGGTAACTCGGTCACCGTTTTTATACAGCATTACACTATTATCGAGCCACGTATTTTGCATAATAATAAGTGATGGTAAACGCTGATCTGGCTCGCTTTTAGGGTTACAACCCAAAAGAAAAAGGCACGCACAACAAAAGACAAGTAAACGGATAAACGACACAAAAAACCTCTATAAATTTATATATTCTTATGCGCTTAGTATACGCCTAGGCCTATAAAATAGGTATGTTTCAAACGTAAAAAAGGCGCCCTTAGGCGCCCTTTGAGTGTACTTATACAGAACAAGATGCAAAGTGGTTAGAACGTATAGTTTAAACCTACTTGATAAATGCGGCCGTCGTGTGTGTAACGTGACGTAGCCTGGTCGTTAAAACCAAAATGCTCTACACGTGTCTCATCTAGCAAGTTAAATGCACGAACCGATAATTTCAACTTTCTAGAAAGCTTATACGAGCCAGAAAAATCTAAACGACCTTGTGCTTTTTGAACTCGATCAACAACACCAAGAAATGAGTTTGTCCCTCTGAGTACGGCATCATCTCTCCAGTTATAAGAAAAACGTAAGCTTATGTCATTCTTTTCCCAATAAGTTATGATGTTATATGACTCAGGCGAAGCACGAAGAAGCTGATCTGTTTGCGACGGGTCGCTAGATTCCTGATCAAGCTTGGTATAGTTAAAAACACCACCAAACCCATCCCATGGAGCAGGTAAGAAATCTAAGTTTTGTTGTACAGCAAACTCAACACCACGTACAGTTAATTCAGAGTCATCATTATCACTAATGCTAAAATTAACCTCTCTAGTATCACCTGGATCAGTATCCCCTGGATTAACCACTGTAAAATTCTCATCAGGGAATAACGTGTCCGTCACGCAGGTTTCACTACCAAATGCATCAACACTTCGCGTGAATGGCCCGGTGATATCAAGGACATCCTGCAAAATATCAGGGTCTATCTCTGATTGTGGTGGGCATACATTTCTATCAACGGGACTAAATAAATCTGTTATTTCCTTCTGGAAATACCCTATTGATATCGCACTACCACTACGATTATACCACTCTATCGATAAATCAAAATTTTCGGCAGAGTAAGGGTTTAAATCTGACGTTGGCAACGTGATATTAAATGCATTATTATTTTGACGCACTGCCAGCGATGGATTTGTAGCGCGGATATTAGGTCTGACTAATGCCTCATAGTAAGCAGTTCGCACAACAACGTCTTCGGTTAAATTTACCGCTAAGTTAAAACTAGGTAAAAGGTTGTCATACTCATTCTGACTTGGCACATTGGTTAATCTTGCATTATTATCTGAGTCAACAAAAGTGCTCACCCCAACAAAATCATTTTCGGTTTTTTCATAGCGCACACCTACATTACCGCTATAAGAAACCGCACCTAAATCGCCCGAAAAACTACTCATTAAATAAGCGGCACTAATCGTTTGTTCTGTTGAGAAGTTATTAGCAAAAAATTGCTGGAAAGGAGTATTAGAGGTGTTGACCACACGCTCGTTAAAACCAACAGGCTGCACAACCTGCACTGCAGGGTCACCCTCACTTAAATCCAATAAGCCGTCTTGTAACTGTGCATTAACAAACTCACTATCTAATGTCTGCCAGCCGGTGTTTACACCGAATGTTCCGGGGATTTGACCGCCGAAAAACTCATCACCCTGAACCGACAAAAGATTATCGCTTAAAAAAGCACCACTGATATTTGCGGTGTTAATACCTGGAGCACCCACTCGCTGATCACGGTTATTGAGCTCTTCTTG
This sequence comes from uncultured Saccharophagus sp., assembly GCA_937920545.1. Taxonomy (GTDB): domain Bacteria; phylum Pseudomonadota; class Gammaproteobacteria; order Pseudomonadales; family Cellvibrionaceae; genus Saccharophagus. The sequence continues at coordinate 44,508 of CAKZUG010000069.1, read as the reverse complement.
ACTGATACGAGCACCAAATTTAACAGAATCCAGTGAGAAAACATCAAAGTCTAAATCAAATTCACGCTGTAAATTCGTTTCAATAGCTGAAAAATCACGGGTTGGGTTATCAACACGCCCGTCAACAAAAAACTGAATACGTCTACCGTCGTTAGCACGATTACCGTCTGTAAATTCTCGTGCGGTTACACTAGCAGAATTTAAATTAGGTGTTCCCCAATTAAGGTTATCGTAAACGTAATCTTCCCAGCCAGTAAACGAACCTACAATGTCATCCAAATTACCTTGGCCTGTATTAATAAAACCATTAATATTTGTTGCGGCTGTTGCGGCTGGATGTGCATCTCCAGTCTCGGGATCGGGATCACGGAAATCTTGAGTATGTCTAAAACTTAAACCAACGTTGGTAAACAGGTTTTCGGCTTCAGAGTAGGATGCTTTTGCATCAATAGCCCATGCATCCGTCTCGTAATCGGCATAAAGGAATAAACCCTTAGACTCTTCTAAAAAAGTGGTTTTACGGTTAGTAACGTTATAAGCACCATTTCGTATCTCTGCACTACTTACACCATAAATATTAACAACCTCACCCGTTTCCTGATTAACTTCAGTATCGTATAAGAAGGGAGCAGAGGTGATATCAGGGATAATCTGCGCATTAAATTGGTTACGTGCTGTGCGTCGTGTGTTAAAACCCGCAGAAAATAATGTATCTTCTTTTGTGCCTTCGTCAAGATCACGCTTTGTCATTAACAAGTGAGAACCAATTTTAAGCTCATCGTTAACTTGAAATTCAATATTAGCAGTCAAAGACATACGATCACCGGCACCGGTCTCGCTGTTATTACGTAAGTCACCAATTGCACGTAACTGTGCATTTTCTGGCAAGTTCCACTCGGCACGATACTCACCTACAGTTGGGAAATGCCTATCCAGCTGTGCTTGCGCACTTGCTTGCTGGCTTGGATTATCTAACTTTTCCGCAAACGTTGTATCATCAAGCGGGACATAGGTAGTTGTGTTTAACGTGTCTCGTCTAAAATTTTGATCTGATGCGGCAAACTTAAACGCGACAGCAAGACGGTCTTCAATTAAATGCTTTGACCCTTGCATACTGATAGTTCTATCAAAATTATCGTTAAGTTGCTCAAAGCGCGTCCCTAAATTAATCGCAAAACGGCCATCAGGCTTAGATAAGGCTTGCTGTAATTTTTTATCAACAATACCTGTAATACCACCTGCTTGATATTCAGCAGTAGGCGCTTTAATAACGGTTACGCCATCAAAAACGCCCGCTTCAAATGCCGAAAACGGGTTAGAGGCACCCGCTGCATTTGCACTTCGCGTAGGGTTGGCAAAACTTTGACCAAAAGCTGTTGTCTTAACAAAGTTACCAGGCAAACCACGTAAGCTAATTTCAGACGTGCGGCCTTCTGCATCGGTATTTAACTGTATACCAGGAATGGCTTGAAGCGCTTCACCTAAATCAAGTGCTGGTAAACTGTCGATATCTTCAGCAGAAATCGCATCAACAATACTGCTAGCATTACGTTTAACTTCAAGCGCGTTTTCTAATGAGCGTCTGACACCGGTGACAAGAACTTCCTCAACCACAGCGCTGCTTTCTTGTGTTGTGTTAGCGACTTCTTGTGCAAGTAAAGAAGGAGAGAAAGCATAGAGTAAAGCTACTGCACTACTGTAGCCAATAAGATGCTTAGTGCGAGACTTCGAATGTCTTTTGGTCATGTTGGTATTCCTAAGTGTTAGGTAAGGATCTTTTTATTATGTTTTGAGCCACCGATTGTTATTTTCAATCATTTATGATCATCCAGGATCATAAAATGGTCAATGCATTGCAATTGTAAACATGAGAAATACGTTGTCAAGAAATGAACAGGAAGTGAACAGGATAGTAAAGAAACGTTACTTTTATGGACAAAAAGTAAGGAAGCGCGCGCGGTTAATTACCAATATGAATATACCCATATCACAAAACACGTACATAAGAAAAGCCCTAAATATGGCTAGGGAGCCTCTGATTAACCTCGTAGCGACTCTGAGTGACTGCTCTAGACCTCGCCCTTCACGGCTTTCATAAAGTTCTCAAGCATGAGTGAACCTGCCTGCGTCGACTTCGCTCAAAGGGGAACTAGCCTCCCGTTCTCAGCCGCCTAAACAGGAAAACGTTCTGAAAGCCAGAGATGCCACGAGGTTAATCAGAGGTCCTCTAGATCCATCACGTACATTGCATATAACACGTTAATATTTTAATACACCCAAAAAAAAGCCCGCATAAGCGGGCTAACAAATTAATTAAGAAACCAGATTAACTAGAAACGATAATTTGCACTCAAAGAATAAATGCGTCCGTCATAGTTTGTTCGACGCGGTAGCGCTTCGTTATTTGATTGAAATTCTTGGAAAATATCATCTAACAAGTTAAACCCTCTTAATGTCACTTTAAGATTCTTATTCACTTTGTAGGCCAAAGAGAGGTCAAGGCGCTCACGTGACTGCACTTGTCTATCTTCTGTGCCATTAGAAGTATTTACCGTTGCTAATAAGTAGTCATCCCTAAAGTTATAAGCTAAGCGGGCTGAGAAAGCACCGTCTTCATAATAAGTAATTAAGTTATATGACAACTCAGATACATTGGGTATTGGATCACCGTCAATATCCACTTTGGCGATATTAAGCTGGCCACCAAAATTACCCCATGGTGCAGGTAAGAAATCTAAGTTCTGCTGTATCGAAGCTTCTAAACCTTGTAGCTTTGATTTTTGGCTCGAGATTACAGGTACTTCGATGGTGACCTCACGATTGATTTCTTCTATCATCTCACCAGTGCCATCTGCAGCCGGAACCGTTCTTTCTGTTAATTCACGCTCTAGACACCGCTCATCACTCTCATTGACAAACAATTCTCCTAGCCCAAACTCACTGGCGTCTGAAGGGCAAATCTCTTCAAGAGCACTAAACTGAAGCAGATCTTTGTAAAAATACCCAATACTCACGACGCTGCCTGCTCTGTTATACCACGACAGGTTCAAGTCAAATGAATCAGACGTAAATGGCCCTAGCTCAGTCTGAGGTATTTCTATATTCACTCTCTGATCGCTTTCAGAAAAATCACCAATAGGCGAAAAAGCAGCAGCATTGGGCCTCACTATACCTTCGTAATATGCGGTACGCATCACAAGATCTGGTGACAGTTCAAACGCCAAGTTAAGAGAGGGAAGTAAGTTTCTATAGGTTGTTTCTGTTTCGACTTCTGCAAATGTATCGTTAAAAATAACGTTAGTATTTTGAACTTGCTCGCCAGTACCTGCTATTTCAATCCCTTTTGCTGTATTTTTTGTTTCCGTATAGCGCACGCCAACATTACCCGATACCTCTATTGCGCCTAGCTCGCCTGAAAACTCAGTCATTAAATAAGCTTCTATGATATCCACTTCTGTTGAAAAATCAGTTGTAAAATCTGATGCACGCCTACGTTCTAAAAAACCCGCTTTGGTGAATTCGACGTTATTTCTAAAATACTCTAACGCCTGCGCTTTCTGATCTTCAGTCAGGGCATCAGGGGCCTCACTACCCTGTTCAATGGTAACTGAGTTCTCTAGATCAAGAAGAGCGGCATCAAATCGATCCTGAATACCTGGAGTCAACGCTTCCGTTGCTGCTTGCACATCAATACCGCGCCAACCACCATCACCCGTTGCGTATCCTGGCGCGTTGCCATTAAAAAACTCACTCCCACTCGCAGACAATGGGCCTACCAATAATGAGTTGTTGATGTTTTCTAAGTTGACGAAAGCTGCTGTATTATTATTTGTTTCACGAGAGAATTCTTCGCTAGATTGGTACACACCAAACCTAACCGAGTCTAAACCCGAAAAGTCTAACTCTCGCTCGACATCAATTCGAAATGTATCAACGGCCCTATCATGAAATGTTTCACCGCCACCAATCAATAAACGAGTATTAAAGCGAGAGCCGTCATCATTAATGCCTGTGGAATTAACGGATGAACGCGTAAATTGTCTTTCTAACACTTCCCAAGGCTGGTCATCTCGACCACGCACATCGTAACTAAAGGGAATATCTAGTGTTAGATTTTCAAAGCCGGTTAACTCAACAGAGTAATTATCTAGGTTACCAAGACCGGTTCTGATGGTCGCGCCAATACCGTTATCTCTCCCCTCTCGGCTTCGGTTTAATGTTTGGTCGTTATTGACCAGAATCCTGTTATCGGCAGGCTGATAACGCGCATCGAACTGAGTATTAAACCGAAAAGATTCAGACTCTGAGGATAAAGCCTTCGCTGCAATCGACCAATCGTCGTATTCCCAGTCAGCACTTAAAGTAAAACCATCTGTTTGCTCTCGGCTATCTCGGTCACGTGTACCTGGAAAGTACTGAGCGTTGGTAAAGGAGTAATCACTAAACACATAATTTTCTGTTGCCGGCGAAGTTTCCACTCCATCTTCAATGACCGCAGGATCACCAAATGCAAAAAATGGATCTGATAATGGTGTAACGTTGGCTATTTGCTGCCTGGACGCGCCACCACCTGCGGCCTGCCTTGCACCTACAATAAAGACGTCTTGTGCGTTTTCATCTAATTCACGCTTAGTACCAATATAATCTAAACCAAGCTTTAAGCTTTCCAAAGCTTGCCATTCAATATTTAATGCTACCGATGTTCTGTCACCACTCGCTGTCTCTGAAAATTGGCGAACTTCGCTGGGGAAAAGCACGTTGGCTTCTAACGGTATATTATTGGCCGTTTTATAATTTTCGACAGCGTTAGAGTTAGGCTCTCTGTCGAGGTGAAAATCGGTAAGCTGCTCGTAACGGGTTATATTGATGATATCGCGTCTAAAGCGCTGTTTAGATGTGGCCAATGTACCTGACACAGCCAGTACATCTTCGATCAACATTTTCTGTCCTCGCACGGCAATTTCTGGATCAAAATTATCGGCTAATTGTTCGTAACGTGTACCAACATTAACTGACAGCGTATCACGCTTACTCGATAACGCTTTTGGTAATTTTTTATCAATATAACCTGCAATGCCGCCTGCTGGTAAGTCAGCCGTAGGAGACTTGACAACTGTTGCCCCCCTAAAAATACTTGCCTCAAATGCACCAAAAGGATTCGATACACCTTGTGCTCGCGTCGACAAACCCACAGACGCAAAGTTAAGACCATTTGTTGTATCAAAAACAAAACCGCCGGGTAAACCACGTAAATTAATTTCATTGGCTCGGTCGCCGCCTTCAGCGTTTAACTGAATACCAGGAATAGACTGTAATGCTTCGCCTAAATCCAATGCTGGTAAGCTACCAATATCGTCGGCAGAAATATGATCAACAATAGACGATGCATTACGCTTTACATCTAGCGCATTTTCTAGTGAGCGTCTCACGCCGGTAACAAGCACCTCTTCAGCCACAGGGTTGTTTGCTTGTGTTGTGTTAGCAACTTCTTGTGCCAGTAGGGATGGGGAAAATGCGTATAACAGTGCAACGGCACTGCTATACGTCGCAATGCGGTTTACACGTTTTTTGGGTAGATATCTGTTCTTCATATGGCCATTCCTATTTTTTATTGACTTATGTTTTTTGTGTCACTGCAACGTTTTTATTATTGTTATTACAGCGCGTCATCCTGAGAGATAAATGAATTAAGACCCACCTAGTTTAAACACAGGATATAGCTTGTCAAGAAATGGAGGAACGTGAGGTATACATTAAAAGATTGTTACTTTATCAGACAGGAAATAAAATAAAATATATAACAAAGTTAAATTTTATGGCAGAAAAAAAACACTTTCAAAAAAATAATGTATTTATATTTAATTGGCACCAAAATTAATATTTATAGCCAGAGGCTTAAAATTCCCTTTAGCTATAACTAAACAAAAAAAACAAATATAATGAGAATAAAAAACCAAAAAACTGTTAAAAAATCACTTAATACTGTTAAAACATTCGGTTCGCATTTTGACATTATGTGAAAATGTATCGCGGCAAAACCTGCGTTTATCTTCTGGAGAATCCAGTTTGGTGCTATCTTTCTCTTGGGCATCCTGAGCCGATTTTTTAGCGGCTATCTTTTTTTCTTGTTGTTTTTGTTTCTCAATTTTTTGTCTATACCAATAATCTGTTTGTTTTTTGATGACATCTTTTTCTGGTGTATTGACGGGCGCATGCTGAATTTTTATTTTTTCAGCGGTCTCTTGATTGCCAATAGGCGCTCGATCACCAAAATGAATTTTTCCGTTTTCATCCGTCCATTTAACAATCTCGGTTGCACTCACGCATTGCACCGACAAGCTCAACAATATACAGACCGATACGGCACTCAATTGAGTGTAAATATAAGAACAAACAGAATGGCTACGTAATATCATGATGATCACCTTAAGATTAAACCGCGCGACGTTATAATTGTGTATCAAACTATGTACGCTTTGACCCTATTATAGCTTAAACGTTACAGGCTATTTTGTGTTGCAAGAGCCCTTTACTGATACACCCCCAAGGTTACACGGTCGTTGCCGGCCATGTCTTGGAGGGTTTCACATTGCGTAAAATTATGTTGGCTCAGTAATACTTGTACGCTGTGTGCTTGCTGCCAGCCATGCTCAAAAAATAATGCACCTTGGGGTGCTAAGTATGCTGGGCTGTGCTGAATAATATGCTCGATATCGGCAAGGCCGTTGTTATCGGCTACTAAGGCGGTGAGCGGCTCAAACACAACATCGCCTTGCTGAAGATGCACGTCGTGCTTGTCGATATACGGCGGATTACTCACAATAATATCAAACTGTGTTGATGATTCGGCGCTGACTATATTTGTTACTTTTGTATCGGCTCGGCTCATATTAGCGTGGCATTTAGGTGTGTCTAAATAGCTAAACCAGTCACTTTGCTCAAAGTGGGTATGGGCCATGTTTAAATGATGGGCATTTTGTCTGGCTAGGCTCACGGCGTCGGGGATTTTATCTACGCCTAAAATAAAAGCGTCGGGTAACTCTGATGCTAGCGCCAAAGATATCGCGCCTGTTCCACAGCCTAAATCGAGTATTTTGGGCGCATGTATACCCTGCGCATGAATGTAATCAAGCACCGCTTCAACTAGGCGCTCGGTATCACAGCGAGGGATTAACGTAGAAGGGCTAACTTTTAAAGGTAGCGACCAAAACTCTTGTTCACCGAGTAAATAAGCAATGGGCTCACCTTTTTGGCGTTTATGCATTAAAGACGTAAAAATCGCATATTGCTCGTGGGTCAGTGTTTTATCTGGCCACGTGTATAACCACACACGGGGTTTTTCTAAGGCATGCGCAAGGAGTAATTCGGTATCTAGGCGGGCGGTATCTGATTGGGTTAAATCGGCGGCGCGCGTTAATGCGGCCGCTACGGTATATGTTGGTTGAGAGCTGCTGATAGTACTCGGCCTTTTAAAATACAGTAAGTCTATTAATGTGTTTAACTCGCTTACACACACGCTTATTAGCTAACGAATAAACCAGCAAACTAGCCAGCAAACCAGCCAGCGAACCAGCAAGCAAAACAATAAGCTAGTCGGCTAAAGAGGCAAGCTGATCGGCTTGGTATTCGTTCACAAGGGGCTGAACAACATCATCCAATGCACCCTGCATGATCTCGTCTAGCTTGTATAACGTTAAGTTAATGCGGTGGTCCGTAATGCGGCCCTGTGGATAATTATAAGTGCGGATACGCTCTGAGCGATCACCGCTACCGACTAGGCTTTTACGCGCTGACGCTTGCTCGGCAGCGGCCTTTTCTTCTTGTGCGGTGCTTAAACGTGCTGCCAAGAGTGACATCGCTTTAGCTCGGTTTTTATGCTGCGAGCGCTCATCTTGGCATTCCACTACCACACCTGTTGGAAGATGCGTTAGGCGTATAGCCGAATCGGTTTTGTTCACGTGCTGCCCACCCGCGCCACTTGCACGGAAGGTATCAACACGTAGATCGCCTTTATTGATATTGATTTCTTCGAGGCTATCGGCTTCGGCCATAACCGCTACAGTACAGGCCGACGTGTGAATACGCCCCTGCGATTCGGTATCGGGCACACGTTGAACACGGTGCGCGCCAGATTCAAATTTTAATTTTGAATACACGCCATTACCCACAATACGAGTAATAATCTCTTTGTAGCCACCGTGATCGCCAGTATTTTCGCTGACGATTTCCACTTTCCAGCCGTTAGACTCGGCGTAGCGTAGATACATGCGAAATAGGTCGCCAGAAAAAATGGCCGCTTCATCGCCACCCGTGCCAGCACGCACTTCTAAAAACACGTTTTTAGTGTCGTTAGGGTCTTTGGGCAGCAGCAATTTTTGCAGTTCTAACTCTAATGGCTCGCGGCGTGCCTCGTTGGCTTTTAGCTCGTCTTGCGCCATGGCGCGCATGTCGGGGTCGCTGTCTTGCTGCATGAGCTTGGCTTCTTCGATATCCTCAAGCACGGTATTGTACTTTTCAAAACACTGTACAATAGGCTCTAGCTCGGCGTATTCGCGGCCTAAACTTCTGAATTTATCTTGATTGGTAATCACATCAGGGTCGCCCATTAGGGCACCCACTTCCTCGTATCGCTCGGCTAAATGCTCAAGCTTTGCCTTTATCGACGCTTTCATTACTTCTCGCTTTTTATTGTGTCTGAGGGCGGCAAATCAAACAAAATTTGCGCGCTCTGGATAACGTGTGTATGGCCATCTTGCGCAGCGGCTTTAAGCTGGGTGCTGGGCGTATGGAGTAATTTATTGGATAGATTACGGGCGAGCAGCTCAAGTGTTTGCTCGGGGTCAGCTCCGCTTGCTAGCATTTTTTTGGCTTTGGCTAACTCGCTTTGCTTTAGCAGCTCGACGTGCTCACGTAGGTTTTTAATGGTGCCTACTGATTGCTGCGCTCGCATTTCGCGCTCAAGCTGCTTGAGCCCTTCGTTGATAATTTCTTGTGCAATTTTAGCCGCTTGTTCACGCGACTTCATGTTTTCGTCGATCACGCCTTTTAAATCGTCGACGGTATATAAGTAGACATCGTCTAATTCATCTACCTGCGGCTCGATATCGCGCGGCACGGCAATATCGACCATAAACATGGGTTTGTGCTTGCGTGCTTTTAAGGCTTGCTCAACCGCGCCCTTACCTAAAACAGGCAGCTGACTTGCCGTAGATGAGATAACGATATCCACTTTTGACAAATATTTAGGGATATCTGATAGGACAATGGCCTCACCGCCGTAATGATCGGCAAGCGCCTCGGCGTTTTTGAGTGTACGGTTTGCCACTATTAAGTGGCCAATACCTTGCGCCACAATATGTTTAGCGGCTAAATCGATGGTTTCGCCTGCGCCAATGAGTAAGGCTGTACCTTGGTTTAAATCGGCAAAAATTTGTTGCGCCAAGCTCACAGCGGCGTACGCAACCGATACGGGGTTTTCCCCTATTTTGGTTTGGGTACGTACTTTTTTGGCCATGTTAAACACAAACTGAAACACACTATATAGCTTGCCATTTAGCATGTTCGCGTCGCTGGCGTTATTGTACGCCGTTTTCATTTGGCCCAATATTTGTGGCTCGCCCAAAACTTGTGAATCTAAACCACAGGCAACACGCATCATATGGTTTGCCGCATCAGATTGCTCGTAAGCGTAATGGACGGGTAAGAGCTGCTCGATATCGACATGTTTATATTGCGCCAGCCACGTTAATAGCTGCTTGGGTGTGGCGTTGCCCGAGCTGTATATTTCGGTACGGTTGCAGGTCGATAAAATTGCAATATCGTCAATATCACCAAACTGTTTGGCGTGCGAGAGCGCATCGCTTAAATGCGATGATGCAAATGCGACTTTTTCTCGTACGTCCAAACTTGCGGTTGTATGGTTAATACCTAATGCAATTAAATTCATAGATTATAGGATAGAAGAAAACAGAGGCGTATTCTCTGTGTTGACTGCGTATAACGCAAGTTATTGCGGCCTGCACGGGTGATTTTTATGCGTATTTGATACGAATCCTACAAAAAACGGTATTTCGCGCTTTTTTGTAGGATTCTTTAAGTGAATATAACGGTGTTAAGTAACGTCTTCGCCGTGGGCTTGTTTATCGGCATGGTAAGACGATCGCACTAAGGGGCCGCATGCTGCACGTTTAAAACCAAGCTCTTTGGCAACGCGTGTATATTCGTCAAACTCGGCAGGCTCTACATAGCGCTCAACGGGTAAATGATCGCGCGACGGTTGCAAATACTGGCCAATGGTAAGCATATCAATATCGTGCTCGCGCATATCTTTTAAGACCTCGAAGATTTCTTCTTTAGTCTCGCCCAAACCCACCATTAAGCCCGATTTAGTCAACACATTTGGGCGCATGGCTTTATACTTTTTAAGCAATTCAAGCGACCATTTATAGTTGGCACCCGGGCGCGCCTGACGGTATAAACGCGGGACGGTCTCTAGGTTGTGGTTAAATACATCTGGCGGGGTTTGCGCAAGAATATCTAGCGCGACATCCATACGGCCCCTAAAATCGGGGGTAAGGATCTCGATTTCTAAGTTAGGGGACAGACGACGCGAATGCGATATACACTCGGCAAAATGCTGTGCACCGCCATCGCGTAAATCATCGCGATCAACCGAGGTAATCACAACATACTTTAAGCCCATTTCTGCTATGGCTTCAGACAGTTGCAGCGGTTCGTTTTCATCTAATGGGTTGGGTTTGCCGTGGCCCACATCGCAAAATGGACAACGACGCGTACAAATTTCGCCCATGATCATAAACGTAGCCGTACCACCGCCAAAACATTCGGTTAAGTTTGGGCAGTTGGCTTCTTCGCAAACTGTGGCGAGTTTGTTTTTGCGCAGTAGCTTTTTAATACGGTCGACTTCAGGGTCGTTGCCCACGCGAATACGAATCCAATCGGGCTTACGTAGCATGGCGTCGGACGCGATAACCTTGACGGGGATACGCTCAACCTTATCGGCGTCACGCAGTTTTTCACCTTGGGCGATACGACGGGTGCGCTTTACAGGCTCAATCGTTTGTACCGCGTTATTTTGCGGCTCTACAGTTGGAGGGTCGTTAGGCGTTGTTGTATTGCTCATACGTTTTCTCGGTAGGGTAAATAATGCGCGCATTTTAACCGCGTAAGAGTAACATTACCACGGGGCAAGGCATTTTAATGCCTGCCGTTAATGCTATTTGAACCAAAATAGCAGGGAAATGTTATGTTTCTTTAAGCGTCATATTGAGTGTTTGGGCTAATATACGCGCGTAAATAAGCTGGGTATGACTGACATCGACGGGTGTTTGCGTTAAATCACTGAGCCGCGTCATGCTTAAACCCGCATAACCACAGGGGTTAATCTGTAGAAAAGGGCTAAGATCGGGGTTGATGTTAATGGCCACGCCATGAAAACTACAGCCACGGCGCACACGTAAACCAAGAGACGCTATTTTTTGTTCGTTAACATACACACCGGGCGCGTCTTTTTTAGGGTAGGCGTCAATAGTGTAATGCTGTAAAAACGCCACAACCGACTGCTCGATTAACGTGACTAATTCACGCACGCCGACTTTTAACCGTTTAAGGTTTAGCAATGGGTAGGCCACCAATTGGCCTGGGCCGTGGTAGGTGACCTGCCCGCCCCTATCTGTTTCAACCAGCGGAATATCACTGTTTATTAAGATATGCTCGGGCTTACCTGCTTGCCCTTGTGTAAAAACAGGCGGGTGTTCAACCAGCCATAGCTCGTCGGGCGTATCGGCATCGCGGGTTTGGGTAAAGGCTTGCATTTTTTGCCAAACCTGCTCGTAGGGCTGTAGACCTAGAGCGTGTAAATGTAAGGGTAGCATCTGTGTATGAGGCAATTACAACACCATTTTTGTGCCGTCAACGGCTTTTAAATCTTCAAAAATGGCCTTTAATTGTGGCTCGCCGGTTGCGGTAATATAAACAGTACACGACTGAAATGTGCCTTTGGCGCTGTCTTTGACTTTAACGCGGTTTAAATCAAAGCCCGGCGCATGCTTTTGCATAACTGCCAGCACGCCATTAATAAATGACTCGCTCGCCACACCCATTGTTTTAATGGGGTAATTTTCGCAGGGAAACTCTATTTTAGGGGGTGCCTGATCTGTCATGGTAAACCTGTTTTATCGGGTGCTAAATTTAGTCGTTAAGCGTTTTAGTATGGGTTGTTAAGTATTACTCGCTAGCAGGGTTATCATCAAACATTAATAACACGGCGTCTATCATGCGGGAGAAAAAGCCGCCTTCCTCTACGGTTTGCGCAGAAATCAATCCGAACTCACCCAGTGGTTTACCGTCTAAGGTCAAGACTATATTACCCAGCACCTGCCCTTTTTGAATGGGTGCAGTTATAGGGTACTGCATCTTGGATACCGCTTTGATGTTTTTCTCGCTGCCAACCGGAATAGTGACTTGGATATTGTCGGCAACGGTGAGTGGTACAGTATCGGCTTGGCCTTTCCATACGCGCGCCTGAGTGACTTGTGCGCCTTTGGCATAGAGCGTTTGTGTATTGAAGTTTCTAAAACCATACGCCAGTAGTTTTTGAGAATCTTGTGTACGTGCTTTATCTGAGCGAGTGCCCAGTACAACCGTAATTAAACGCATACCTTTGCGCTTAGCCGACGCCACTAAACAATAACCTGCCGCATTGGTATGGCCTGTTTTCAAACCGTCTACGGTTGGGTCTTCAAATAACAATTTGTTACGGTTGCCCTGATTAATGCCGTTGTACTTAAAGTATTTTTCGGCATGAATAGGGTAATGCATTGGGTGATCAATAATGGCGGCACGCGCCAAGATAGCCATGTCCCGCGCGGTACTTAAGTGGCCATCTGCTGGCCACCCTGTCGCATTTAAAAAATGAGAATTTGTCATGCCGAGTAATGCGGCTTGTTGGTTCATCACATCAGAGAAAGCGTCTTCGCCACCGGCAATGTGCTCGGCCAGCGCAATACTGGCATCGTTACCCGATTGAATAATCACACCGCGTAATAAATCAATCACCTTGACTTCGCTACGCGGTTTTAAAAACATGGTCGAGCTACCGCTTTTGGTCCCGCCTTTGCGCCATGCATTATCACTAATTTTAACCAGCGAATCTTCTGTTAAGCGCCCAGCAATAATCTCTTCTGAGACAATATACGCTGTCATCATTTTAGTTAAGCTGGCGGGCTCCATTTGCTCGTCAGCATTGTGCTCAACAATGACATTGCCTGTGTCGGCATCCATCATAATATAGGCTTTTGCCGATAACTTAGGGGGCGCAGGCATAATAATGGGCGCAGCCCAAGCATTCACAACCATAAGCAATGAGGCAATAAAACAAAGACGCAAAAAATTGATCATAAGTAAAAGAAAGCCTTTTTAATGAAGTGCATGTCAACGGCGTGATATTCACGCATATTGAACGTTAAAGAGTAATTAAATAAAAAGATAAAATAAGTGCGGTGTATTGTAACAGCTTGACGGCGCAACCTGAACAGGTGAAACCATGTGCAGCCGACTTAGCCTATTTGTAAGCCAGCTCCACTATTTAACGATTATAATCCTTGGCGGTTAATACTGTGCGGATCGGCAATCCCGACTTGAGCAAGGGCTTTTCTTACCGCTTCCATGTCAAAAGCGTTAGCAATAGGGCCAATTTGAATGCGATAAAGGCTATCGTTATAAATACGTAGCTGGCGAGGCTTAACAATAGAAATAGCAATCTGCTTTTGGCGTCTGGGTGGCTGCTTATTGATACGCGCCAAATGCGAGATCATTTTACGCGTTAACGATTTTTTAAACGCGTTTGCCCCCTGCGTTTTTGAGAAGGCACCCATCTGCAGATAGGTGCCTTTGGGTAACTCATATCCACCCGAGTGAAACGGCATGGGTGCCGCTTTTTTAGATTTACCCTTTTTGGTGCGTAAACTTGCCGTGTTATCTAATGTATCTGGATGGGGCGCGGTAAAGGTTGCAGGGTCAATATATTCAACCGCCACAGGGGCTGTACCTTTATCAATATAGTCGAGCTTTTTAGCCGCCGTGTAACTGAGATCAATAATACGGTTGTCATGAAATGGCCCGCGATCATTCACACGTACAATAATCGAGCGGTTATTGTTTAAGTTGGTCACACGCACAAAACTGGGGATCGGCAAGGTTTTATGTGCAGCCGTCACAGCGTACATATTATACAGCTCGCCATTGGCCGTGGTTTTACCGTGAAATTTATACCCATACCAAGAGGCAATCCCCTTTTGACGAAAGCCCACAGGGTTATTTAACACGCGATACGTCTTACCCTTTACTTTGTAGGGCGTGACATTGCTTGTGCGTGCTCGCGGCTCAACACGGGGAACAGGGATCGGGATATGGCTCACATCCAGCGCTGCACGTGGGCCATAATCGGGGGCTGCCGTGGGAATATTAACGCCGTTGGGTTGTGACGTAGGCGGCGTATACCTAGGTGTCTCACATGCGGTAAGTAACATCAACGCTATGCCCGCACAAGCGGTGTAATAAAAACATGTATTTAACTTGCGCAGTAACATAGCCTTCATGCTTATTTTTTGACCTGTGTGTTTTTAAGGTAGGCGCTTTTAATTTCTTGGCTAAGCTCCCATACCGCGCGTGCGTACATATGGCTACGGTTATAGCGGGTGATTACATAAAAGTTATCAAAGCCAAGCCAGTACTCTTTACCCGATTCTATATCGTATGCCAACGGCAATACCTTGGTATCGAGCGCAACGGCTTTGCCGTTAATACTGGTATTTTCTAATGTGTAGCCCTTTGATATGGCTTTTTCTAACAGTAATGAGGGGCGTTTGCGTGAATCGAGCACCTTGCTATCGGCTTTATCTGACGCAATAGCTTTTGCCATCACAGGCTCACCCGTTTGCCAGCGGTGCGCACGGAAATAATTCGCCACGCTGCCAATGGCATCGGTAGGGTTTTCCCAAATATCGGCTTTGCCATCGTCGTCAAAGTCAACGGCATAAGCGCGGTAACTGCTTGGCATAAACTGCCCAAAACCCATTGCGCCCGCATATGAGCCTTTTAGTGCGAGTGGATCTTGCTTTTGCTCTTGAGTGAGCAGTAAAAAATGCTCAAGCTCTTTAACAAAAAAAGGCGCGCGCTTAGGGTAATCAAAACCGAGTGTGGCTAATGCATCAATCACCCGATGGCTTCCCATGTATCCACCATAACGCGTCTCGACACCAATAATGGCCACAATGATTTCTTGCGGCACGCCGTATTTCTCGCTCGCGGTATTTAACGCCTGTTGGTGTTTCTTCCAAAAATTAACGCCTTTATCTATACGCTTTTGCCCTAAAAATATTTTGCGGTATTCGAACCACGGCTTGGTTTTTTCGGCCGGTCGCGAAATAAGGTCCAAGATAGACTGCTGCTTTTTTGCATTGGCTAACAAATGGGTGATGCGGTCTTTATCGGCGCCGTAGGTATCAACCATTTTATTTATTAACTTAATACCCGCTGGGTGCTCGCTGTAATCAGCTTGCGCTTGCATCGCAAGAAAAATAGCCCCTGCACCCAGTACTTTTGCCGCGTATGACCCTACCGCGAATAAGCGAGATTGCTTCATGTGTTATCCTTTTAAACGTGAAACGTACTATAAATAAATAGCCTGAATAAAGGCTTAAAGTGGTTTTATTGAACACGGCTTTAACATGCATAATTTACACATACTTTTCAAACAAGCCGTTTTAGGCTACTTACGTGTCGAGCTTGTATCAAAATATTACCATGCATATTACATGGTTTTCTTTTTCTCGGTGGCGACGGCCATCAACAAACCAAACCCCATCATTAGTGTGACCATCGATGTCCCGCCATAACTCACAAGAGGTAGCGGTACACCGACAACGGGCAACATACCCGATACCATACCCATGTTAACAAATAAGTAGACAAAAAATGTGAGCGTAATACTCCCTGCCATTAAACGCCCAAACGTATTTTGGGAGCGTACGGCAATGAGCATCCCGCGTAAAATAATGCCTATATATAATAAACATAACAGGACAACGCCAATAAAACCGAGTTCTTCAGCAAGAACCGCAATAATAAAATCAGTATGGCTTTCGGGTAAAAAATCCAGTTGTGATTGTGTGCCTTCAAGCCAACCTTTACCGTCAAGGCCGCCTGATCCGATCGCAATTTTTGCCTGAATGGTATTCCAGCCTGCACCCCACTTATCGGCCTCGGGGTTAAACAGTGTTAAAATACGGGTTTTTTGGTAATCTTGTAGTACGTACTGCCAAATTGGCCAGAGGCTAGCCAATAAAATGCCCACCGCGCCAATAATATAGCGCCAACTGACACCCGCCAAAAACAAGACAAACAAGCCTGATGCTGCCACCAAGATAGATGTGCCTAAATCAGGCTGGCGTAAAATAAGCACAAACGGTACTGCCACAATGGTTAACGCGATAACAATATCTTTAAATTTTGGCGGTAAAGCGCGGCCTGCAAAAAAAGCGGCTACGGTAATAGGCACCCCCACTTTTAAAATTTCAGACGGCTGAAAACGCATAAACCCTAAACTTAGCCAGCGCTGGGCCCCTTTGGCTCCAACACCAAAAAACATCACTAACACGAGCAATATCACACCGCCCAAATAAAACCACGGCGCCCAACGTTTAATCACATGTAAACTACATTGCGCAATGGTAAACATAGCAGTAAACCCCACTACCATGACTAACCCTTGGCGCTTAATAAGGCGCTGGCTCTCGCCACCTGCACTGTATAAAATGTACAGTCCTACAGCACAGAGAGCAAAGAGCATTAAAAGCAAAATAGGATCGATATGAATACGCTGCCACATACCGCGCGCTTTGCCAAAATGATGCGCCGAATCGGGCATACTGCGCACAAAATCTTCGTTTGTTTTCATAGGTGAGCATGCCTGTGAGGCGTATTTAACACTTTTTCTGATGAGCTATTAGCGGTTATCGCTGATGCATTATTGATATTTGAATTGCTATTGCGGTCAGTTGAAGCATCTACACTGGGCAGTAAGCGTGCATCCATCACCGTTTTAGCCACGGCTGCAGCTTTGCCCGATGACTCACCATTCTCAAGGATCACCGCCACGGCAATTTTAGGGTCGTCGGCAGGCGCAAAGCCTACAAATAATGCGTGATCACGATTACGCTCTGATAACTTTTCACTTTCGTATTCGCCATCTTGCGCAATACCTACCACTTGCGCCGTACCCGTTTTACCGGCAATACGGTATTTTGCTTTACGGCCCACGGACCATGCGGTACCCGAATAAGCATCATGCAATACACCTTCCATTGCTTCATGCACATGCTCCCAGTATTTATCGGGTAGCTCGATGGTGTTAAGAATTTTTTTAACGGTAGGGACATCACCAATATGAGACACCAAACGTGGCTGAATTAGCTCGCCTTTATTGGCCATAGTGGCTGTCATAACAGCGAGTTGTAATGGCGTGACCAAAACATAGCCCTGACCAATACTCATATTAATACTATCGCCTGTAAACCAAGGCCGACCTTTACGCTGTTTTTTCCATGCAGGCGACGGCCAAATACCACTGCGTTCACTGGGGATATCCAGCCCGGTTTTTAAACCTAAGCCAAAAAACTCGCCTACATCGTGCATTTTTTTAGCGCCCGCCTTAAAGGCTAAATCATAAAAATAAATGTCGCAGGATTCCACAATGGCTTTACGTAAATTCACACCGCTGCCGTGGCCGCCTTTTTTCCATTCTCGATATAAGCGCTCATCACCGGGCACCTGAAAGAAGCCTGGGTCATATACGGTGGTTTTTTTAGTGACAATACCTTCACTTAAACCCACTAAGCCCAGCATGGGTTTGAGTGTTGACCCGGCGGGGTACTGTGCTTGTATTGTGCGATTAAATAGGGGCTTTTCCCATGAATCACGTAACGCGTTATAGTTTTTATAACTGATACCTGTGACAAATAAATTGGGGTCATACGACGGGTTACTAACAATGGCCTGCACGCCGCCTGTCTCAATATCGATAGCAACAACGGCCCCACGGCGACCTTTTAATGCATCCTGCGCGACACGCTGTAAATGGCTATCTAAAAATAAACGTAAATCTTTTCCGGGCGCGGGAGCAACGCGTGTTAGCACTTTTAATACTCGCCCACGGGCATTGGTTTCGATATGCTCTGAACCTGGCTCACCCAGTAACTGCGCCTCGTAAGATCGCTCTAGTCCCGTTTTACCAATGCTGTTAGTCCCGCCATATTGCTCGACTTGCTCTTGGGTAAAACCGTTTAATTCACGTAAGTTAATACGCCCGACATACCCTAGTGCATGCACAAAATATTTACCGTCAGGGTATTCTCGCTTTAATGTGGCTTCTACTTCCACACCCGTAAAGCGGTATTCATTGACGGCTAGAATAGCAATTTCTTGTTCGGATAAATGTAACTTTAACGGTGTAGACTGATAGGGCTTACGGGGGAGTTTAAGGTTACGCTTAAAGCGCTCGATGTGGTGAGGTTTTAACTCAATATACTGCTGTAATTGGGCAATTAACGCATCGTTATCTTTAACACGTTCAGGGATAATCGATAAGGTAAAACTGGGCGCGTTTAAAGCCAGAATAGTGTTATCGGCATCAAAAATTAAACCACGGTTGGGGGCAACAGGGCGAACCTGAATGCGGTTTTCATCTGATTGGGTAATAAAATCGTCAAACTGCTCAATTTGCAGCGTGTAAAAACGACCAATAATGACACCCATTAAAATAAACACAATAAGAATGGCAAATATAACCCGCGAAACAAACGAGCGCGTTTGCTTACGAGCATCGGTAAACGTGTGTAAATCAGATTTTTGCCAGTTCATTGCAACCGATTATTATAGTTTGAGTGTCGCAGTTTTACCTTATCGTACATCATGTTTAACATACTCTATTCACGCCCTTTTTAGGCATGATATTTTAAATATGACGGCGTCTTTATAACTTCTTATTTATGATAAGGATGATTATTTAATAACGTCCATGCTCGATATAATTGCTCTATAAGCACAACCCGCACCAGCGGATGCGGTAATGTCATAGCCGATAATGACCATTTTTCATGGGCACGATCCAAGCAACGCTTATCTAAACCGTCGGGGCCACCCACCAGTATTTCGATGTTTTGACCATCAAGCTGCCAGCTCGCTAGCTTTTTAGATAATTGCTCGGTACTGATACCTTTACCCAACACATCCAATGCAATCACCCTTGATTGCGGCTGCATTTGCTTTAGCATGGCATCGCCTTCTTGGGTAATTACCTTTGCCGTATTGGTGTTTTTAGAGCGGTTCGCTAAAGGCAATGTAATCAGCGAAGGTTTCAGCTCACGCGGCAAGCGTTTAGCGTATTCTTCGTAGCCTTCTTGCACCCAATTAGGCATGCGCGAACCCACAGTAACGAGCGATATTTTCACACTATTTACCGTCTTTTAGTTCACTATTACGGTGCCCAGGCACAGTTGACCATAGCTTTTCTAGTGCGTAAAAATCACGTGCTTGTGCCTGCATAATATGCACAACAGTATCGCCGTAATCGACAAGCACCCATTCGCCGCCTTCCATGCCTTCAACACCAATGGGCTGATGGCCCGCTTTTTTTGTATCGACAACCACATTGTTAGCCATAGATTTTACATGACGGCTTGATGTGCCCGTTACAATAATGAGTTTATCCATTACATTGCTAAGTGTTGTAACGTCTAGCTCTTTAACATCTAGACCTTTTAAATCTTCTACTGCTTTTGAAATTACGTCAGAAAGTGACATATAACTTGTTACCTATTAATTGTTTTATAAAGTGTAGCATTGAATGTATGCGAGCTACGTGCGCACATGTCCATCACCAAATACAATCCATTTTTGCGACGTTAACCCTTCTAAACCAACGGGGCCACGTGCATGTATTTTGTCTGTAGAGATGCCTATTTCAGCACCTAAACCGTATTCGAACCCGTCGGCAAAGCGGCTAGAAGCGTTTATCATGACCGAGCTTGAATCCACCTCGGTTAAAAACTGACGCGCTAACGTATAGTTTTCACTAATAAGTACGTCGGTATGGTGCGAGCCAAAATGATTAATATGGCTAATGGCTTCGTTAATATCAGCGACCACTTTTATAGATAAAATAGGGGCTAAGTATTCGGTGCTCCAATCTTCATCTGTGGCAGCAATACACGTTAAATTCTCTTTAGTTAACACGTTTTGGGTTGCGGCACAGCCACGAACCTCAACACCCTTATCTAATAAGGCTTTGGTTATATTGGGCAAAAATTTATTGGCAATATCCGTGTTAACCAATAAGGTTTCCATTGCGTTACACACACCGTAACGGTGCGTCTTGCTATTAAGTGCGACGTTTAAGGCTTTATCTAGGCAGGCCGTTTGGTCAACATACACATGGCAAATACCATCTAAATGCTTAATAACGGTGACTTTTGCATCGCGCGATATGCGCTCAATAAGGTTTTTACCGCCGCGCGGTACAACCACGTCGACGTATTCTGTCATGGTAATCAGTTCGCCAACGGCGGCCCTGTCGGTAGTGGATACCACCTGCACGCAATCGGCAGGTAAGCCAACGTCTTTTAAGCCTTGCGCAATACATGTAGCAATGGCGGTATTGGAATGAATCGCTTCGCTGCCACCACGTAAAATAGCGGCATTACCTGATTTTAAGCACAAGCTGGCTGCATCAACCGTAACGTTAGGGCGAGATTCGTAAATGATACCAATCACACCTAATGGCGTGCGCATTTTGCCTAGCTGAATACCCGATGGCATATATTTAAAATCGGTGGTTTCACCACAAGGATCGGGTAAGGCGGCCACTTGCTGTAAGCCTTCTATCATGCCGTCGATGCGGTCGGGAGTAAGCGCTAATCTGTCGAGTAAAGCAGCTTCTAGGCCTTTTTTCTCGCCGTTATCCATGTCGAGCTTATTGGCTTGGCCAATCGCATCACGCGCAGCATTAATGGCGTCAGCAATGGCAAACAACGCCTTATTTTTAAGGCCCGTATCCGCTTTCGCAATTAAACGAGACGCACTGCGTGCTTGCTCGCCCACCTGCTTCATATACTCTTTTACATCAGTCATAAGCTTACCTTTTACCACCTATTCTGGCATCAGCCACAAAAGCAAAAATACAAAATGGGGCAGTATACCCTATTAGGGGTAAAAAGATTATGACAACGCTGATTAATTACGCATGATTCCTGCGTGGTAGTCTCGTTACTCTGGGCCAAGTCAACATGAAGTACACGATCAAAAAAATCGTGCTTGGCCCGCAAATAAAAAAGTGGATAACGCAGCCGCATAAATCAGAGCGGCTCCATACACAATAATGAGCCACCTCATCTTAGAACCAGCCTCTTCTTTTAAAGAACGCATGCAGCTTTTTTATAAGTGTATCGTTGTTATATATTTTAACCGCAGGCTTTGGTTTAACGGCGGGCTTAACGATAACGACTGGCTTAGGCTGTGTTTTGGGCTTTAACGTTACATCCGCCACAGGCTTAACAACGGATGTAATAACAGGGTTGAGGCTAACTTCTGGAATCGGCTCTGGAATCGGCTCTGGAATCGGTCTATCAACAGGAGAATCCTCAGGCGTAACAGGCTCGAGAACGCGGGCCTTTAACGTATCAAAGCTGTAATCAACGTATGACCACTCTAAATCATGCGTCCATAACCTTACATACACTGCCCCGCCATCTAACGGAATATTATTAATCACGCGCGACGTATTCGATTGCACACGTGTAGCAGCTAGGTTGGTCGAACCAAAGCCCTCCGTACCAACAAGTAAATCATAGATGCTAACACCTTCAATAGGTTCCCACTCAAAAGCTGCTGACGTACTTTTTAATGTATCGCTGTTTTTATGTGATATTAACGTCGTTTTTTTAGTTGGGCGATCAGCCTCATACACATAATCTTTATACAGCCATTTCTCTTTGTATACCCATAAGCGCACATACACAGTTTCACCGTTGACGGGTAAGTTCTGGACATTGAAAACCTTATTGGCCTGAGCTGCACTGGCTCGAATATTGTCAGAACCCACACCTTGCGTACCCACAAGCATATCAAAAAACTGTGTACCGTCAGTGGCGTTAACGGTGAATATTTCTTCAAAAGGCGTCAATAGACTGCGCGGAGGGGGCGATAAAATAAACCCCTCGCCATCAACCAGATGCACAAACGGATATAAATCAAGATTTAAACTGTCGATATAAGCCATACGCGCCGACATCGTCCGCTCGATATTTTTGATTTCTGTACGAGTTAATCGATTTTTTTTGTAGCGGTATGTTAAATACAAACCGAATGTTTCAGCCATATCTTCCGTTACAAAATTGTCGCGCGCGTATGTCGAGATAAAAGCATTATCTTTTTGCTGAGCCTCTAACCAGCCTTTTGTCCCACGAATATAAGGATCAATTGCAACATGTGTACTTTCATGAAGCAAAAGTTCCTCTAAGCTGCCATCTTGGATTGAGACATCTAAGCTATCTGCGTAAAGAAAAAAAGCCCTCTCTTCAAGCGTTGCATATGCACGACCTTCGCCAAAAAAAATGTAAATTCTAGATAGCTCTCGACGGTTAACAAGAGGGAGCTGGCCTACCGCATGGGCAATTTTATCCACCTCTTTTTCTGCCGACGCTTGCGAATCAAAAACCGAATCCACATGAACCTCTATTGTGAGAGAGTCGCTGAATGTTAATTTAAAGACCCAAGCATTATCGTTTTGAGTGACATATTCGGTGAACAGTAATGCGCTAGGATCGTCAGGCGTGAGGGTGTTCGGAACCACGAATACAGTTCCACTATAAGGTGGATCAGCATACGTATGGCTCGCACCTAGGCATAAAAGCCACATAAATAGACAGGGTATTACGCGCGATAAAAATATATTATTTTGATTAGTCTTCATAAAAATTCCCAACAAATTTTGGGCGCTTCAGACTAATGCTACGTGTTTACTGCGTGAGACCCACGTTTATTTAACGTCGTATGTCGCACCCATAGAGGCTCTCAAATAGAAAGGCCCAAAAGAGTATCAACAAACATTAAAGACGTCTTGCAGTGCTTACAGGAGAACCCAACATTCCCGCTGGCTTCTATTACAATATCTTTTATTACAATATCTTTTATTACAATATATAGACATACCCTAAAGAGATACCTCTAACCTGTTTGCGCTTGCAAGGCAAAAATGCTTTAGCATGAATCAAAAGTACCCTAAGTACCCAGTATTAAATATTTTGATTTATACAAATATATAACGATACGCAGGGAGTAAACGAGACTAACTTAACAGAATAAAAAATAGACAATTACTAACTAATTAGAAGAAGGGATAGCGCACACTATTAGCGTAGTGAAAACATGTTGTTTTATGTGCGCCGTACGTTTGGACGTGCCTTAAGGCTTTAGCTCTTTGGGTAAACTAAACCGAATATTCTCTTCTATGCCGTCTAGCTCTTGCGGTTTTTGTGCGCCCAGCTCAACCAAGTGGTCAATCACGTCTTTTACTAATACTTCAGGTGCCGATGCGCCTGCAGTAATACCAATACTATTACTACCAGTAAACCATGCGGGGTTGATATCTTCTGGACCATCAATTAAATAGGCGCTTGAACCGCAGCGCTCAGCTAATTCACGCAGGCGGTTTGAGTTTGAGCTGTTAGGTGACCCGACGACCAAGACTAAATCGCACTCTAGTGCTAGTTGTTTAACGGCGTCTTGGCGGTTTTGGGTGGCATAGCAAATATCGTCTTTTTTGGGGCCGTTAATTAATGGGAATTTTTCGCGTAACGCGTTAATGACTTTGGCGGTGTCATCCATTGATAACGTGGTTTGCGTCACATAACTGAGTTTGCTTGGGTCTTTTACAATCAGCTTTTCAACATCATTTTCATTTTCGACCAAATAAATCGCGCCGCCCGTTGAGGTATCGTATTGCCCCATGGTGCCTTCTACTTCCGGGTGGCCTTCGTGGCCAATTAAAATACATTCGTTGCCGTCATTACTAAAATGAGCCACTTCTAAATGCACTTTGGTGACCAGCGGGCAGGTTGCATCAAACACTTTAAGTTTGCGTTTATCGGCCTCTAACCTAACGGCTTGCGACACACCGTGCGCACTAAAAATCACAATAACATCGTCTGGCACATCGCTTAACTCATCGACAAAAATAGCGCCGCGCTCTTTTAGTGTCTCGACCACAAATTTATTGTGTACCACTTCATGGCGCACATAAATAGGCGCGCCAAATACATCTAAGGCACGGTTTACAATATCAATGGCGCGATCTACGCCTGCGCAAAAGCCACGCGGGTTGGCCAATTTAATAACCGGGTTAGATAAAGCGGGTGGCGCTGTTAATGTGTCTGTCATGGTAAACTCGCAGGCAATAATGAGGCGGCTAATACAAAAATAAAACGGGCAAAATAAAACCAATTACATTTAAGTAAAAAAATATACGTTTAGTTTTAAAGATTTTTATAAAAAAATCAAAAAACAAAACTTTAAAAAAAGCACTTAAAACAAAGCTAAAACCTAACCTTACAGATTAATTCAAAACGCAGGTATATTTAAATTAATGCGTTACAGATGGCTGCACATCAATAATATGTACGCTAAAGGTAATATCACGCCCAGCAAGCGGGTGGTTAAAATCGACAAAAACGGTCTTTTCATCAAACTCGCTAATCACGCCTGGCATCTCGCCACCTGCGGCATCGGCAAACGAGACCACCAAGCCTTTTTCTAGCGCCATGTCAGCAGAAAATTGATCGCGCTTTACTTCTTGTACGTTGTTTGGGTTCGATTGTCCAAACCCTTTTTCTGGCGCTATTACAATGGTTTGTTTATCGTTAGCGCTTAAACCTATTAACGCCTCTTCAAAACCGGGTAATAGCTTGCCGTCACCAATCGTGAATGTGGCCGGGTCTTTTTCAAAATTGGAGTCAATAATGTCGTCGGCGCTTAACGCCAACGAAAAATGCAATGTTACGGTTGTACCGGGCTGTATTGTCATGAGGGCTCTCTTTCAGCTTTTAGATTTTTAACGTTTAAGCCTTCAATTTTTAACATTGAAAGCTTAAACGGTGTCTGCTTTCTACGCGTCTTTTTTGTCTTTAGATAAAAACAAACCATCAATAATTAAGCACCCTGCACCCAACGTAATGACCGTATCGGCAATATTAAACGCAGGAAAGTAATAGGTGTCGTACCAATGGAACTCGATAAAATCGATCACATGCCCCAGTAAAACACGGTCATACAAATTACCAATCGCGCCACCTAAAATAAGCGATAAACCCAACGCCTCAACCCATTTTGCGGGCTTAAGCTTGGCAATCCACACCACCAACACCACGCTAACAACCGCCGCAATACCGCCCAACATATAACGCTGCCAACCGCCTGCATCAGCAAACATACTGAAAGCGGCGCCGGTATTGTAGCGAAGAGTAATATTAAAAAACGAGAACACCTCAACGGGCGTGTTGTACGTTAAGCTGGCATCGGCCCATTTTTTTGTAATTTGATCCAGCACAATGGATATAAACGCAATGCTATACCACACCCACGGGTGCCATTTTTGTACTTTTGCACACAATGATTTAAGCAAACTCACGTACCTCGCCGTTACCTTCTATGTTTTCAACACAGCGGCCACAAATTTCTGGGTGCTCGCTATGCGTGCCTACATCTTCACGGTGGTGCCAGCAACGGGCGCACTTAGCATGGTCTGATTTTTCAACCAAAATACGTAAACCATCAACATCACATGGCTCGCCAGCATCAGACATAGGCGCTAATGATACGCGTGAGCAAATAAGCACAAAACGTAACTCATCGTTTAAATAACCCAGCTTTTCAAGCTGGTTCTCATCGCAATAAAGCGTCACTTCGGCGGCTAATGAGCCGCCCACTGCACCTTCTGCACGTTTGGCTTCTATCGCTTTGTTGACCGCATTTTTCACCGCGTTTATGTCGTTCCAAAAGGCGTTATCAAAGCGATCATCGGCTTGTATTTTGGGTAACTCAAACCATGTAGAAGTAAATACTGGCTCACTGCGCTCGCCCGGCATGGCCTGCCATAACTCGTCGGCGGTAAACGAGCAAATAGGCGCAATCCAACGCACCAATGCCTCGGCCATATAAAACAATGCGGTTTGTGCCGAGCGTCTTGCGTGGCTGTCGCTTTTGGTGGTGTACTGGCGATCTTTAATAATATCGAGGTAAAACCCGCCCATTTGCACCACACAAAAATTATGGATTTTTTGATAAATTTGATGCAGCTGATATTTGTCGTAACACGCGATAATTTCTTCTTGTAAATCAGCGGTGGCGGCAATGGCCCATTTATCTAAAGCAATGAGCTCGTCGGCAGGCAGTACGTCGGTTTTAGGGTCAAAGCCCGATAAGTTCGACAATAAAAAACGCGCGGTATTACGAATACGACGGTAAGAATCGGCGGTACGTTTTAAAATTTCATCCGATACGCTCATGTCGCCGCTAAAATCGGTTGCCGCTACCCATAAACGCAATACATCGGCACCCAAGTCGTTCATCACTTTTTGTGGCGATACGGTATTGCCAATAGACTTAGACATTTTCTTGCCCTGCGCGTCTACCACAAAACCGTGCGTAAGCACTTGTTTGTAAGGCGCTTCACCCGTAATAGCCAAAGCCGTTTTAAGCGACGACTGGAACCAACCACGGTGCTGATCTGAGCCTTCTAGGTATAAATCGGCAGGTGCGTGCAGGTTATCACGTGCTTCTAATACAGAATAATGCGTGACGCCTGAATCAAACCACACATCAAGGGTATCGGTGACTTTTTGGTAATGCTCGGCGTCGTCACCCAACAGCGTTTTGGCGTCTAGGTCAAACCAAGCATCAATACCTTCTTGCTCGATTTTAAGGGCCACTTGCTCGACTAATTCAGCGGTATTGGGGTGCAGCTCTTGTGTTTGTTTATGCACAAACAACGTGATGGGCACCCCCCAAGTACGTTGGCGCGAGACACACCAATCGGGGCTGTTATCTAACATGCTATCTATGCGCGCGCGGCCCCAATCGGGCATCCACTCTACGCCTTCAACGGCGTTTTTCACGCTGCTGATTAAATCTTTTTTGGTCATGCTAATAAACCACTGCGGCGTCGCGCGGTAAATAAGCGGAGTTTTTGTGCGCCAGCAATGCGGAAAGCTGTGTACAAAGGTTTCTTGGTGTAGCAAGCGTTGCTTTTCTTCGAGCAGTGCAATCACGCTTTTATCGACTTTATACACATGCTGACCAGCAAAAACAGGCACGTTATCTCGGTAAATACCGGCTTCGTCAACGTAGTTCAGGGTTTCGATGTTGTACTTATTAGACACCACGAAATCTTCTACGCCGTGATCGGGTGCTGTGTGCACACAACCTGTACCGGCATCGGTGGTCACGTGGTCGCCCAATAACACGGGCACGGTTTTATCGTAAAACGGGTGCGATAACATTAAGCCCTCAAGCTTGCTGCCTTGCACGCGGCCAACAATATGGTTGCTTTCTAGGTCGCTGCTTTCTAGCTCGGCACGCGTACAAACCGACTCAACCAGAGCCTCGGCCACAAGTAAGCGCTTATCTTCTACTTGTAAAACAACGTAATCGAGATCGGCATTCACGCTTACCGCTTGGTTCGATGGCAATGTCCACGGCGTGGTTGTCCAAATCACCACGCTTATCTCGCCCTCGCCGCTCAGCTCACTTATGCGGCTGGCAACATCGGCTTGGTCTGCCACGGGGAACATCACATCAATCGAAAAAGACGTTTTATCTTGGTATTCCACCTCGGCCTCGGCCAACGCCGACCCGCCAACCACGCTCCAGTAAACGGGCTTGTAGCCTTTTACTAAGTGGCCGTTGCTGGCAATTTTACCCAATGCGCGCACGGTGTCGGCTTCGGTTTTAAAATCCATGGTTAAATAAGGGTTATCCCACTGGCCCAATACGCCCGTGCGAACAAAATCTTTTTTCTGGCCTTCTACTTGGCGCTTAGCGTACTCACGGCATTTATTACGAAACGTTTTATGATCGACTTTAACGCCCGCTTTGCCTACTTTTTTCTCGACGTTATGCTCGATAGGCAAACCGTGGCAATCCCAACCCGGCACGTAAGGCGCATCAAAACCACTCAGGGTTTTTGATTTAATAATAATGTCTTTTATGACTTTATTGACCGCATGACCAATGTGAATATCGCCATTGGCATAGGGTGGGCCATCGTGCAGCATAAATTTAGGGGCACCTGCACGCGCCTGACGAATCTGCTCGTACAACCCATTTTTTTGCCATGCTTTTAACATCGCTGGCTCGCGTTGGGCGAGGTTGGCCTTCATTGCAAAAGACGTTTTAGGTAGGTTTAACGTGGCTTTATAATCGGTCATAGAAGTATCAGTTTTTAAAAGTTGGGTTAAAAAAAGCTATCGCCTGTTGGGTATCGCGCTGTATCTGTGCTTGCAATTGTGCAAGCGAATCAAACTTTTGTTCATTGCGTATTTTTTCTTTGAAGGCAACGGTCACGCATTGACCATATAAATTAAGCGTGCTGGGCGCATCGAGTATATGCGCCTCTAATAACGGCTTGGCTATATCGCCTAATGTGGGGCGCATTCCAATATTGGCAACTGCGTTATACGTTGCATTTACCGTGGTAACGGTCACAGCAAACACCCCGCTGAGTGCCGGGCGAGCACGCCCCAAATGCACATTCGCAGTGGGAAAACCAATGGTGCGGCCCAACTGCTTACCGTAACCTACACGCCCTATTAATGCGTAGGGCTTGCCTAAAATAGCCGTCGCATGGCGAAGCTCGCCTTGCTCTAGTAGCTGCCTTATAAGCGTGCTGCTGATCCGCGTGGCGTTTGTATCTGTACTGTTATCTATATTAACCATGCTATCTGTATCAACCGTGCTATCTGCATCAGCGGTTTTGCTTGTCTGATGCTGATCAAGCGCATGGTTGCTTGCAGTGTCATAAACATCATCATGCTGGGTATGGGTGTCTATCACCGAATAACCACAGGTGCTGGCCATACGGTTTAGTAAGGCAAAATCGCCTTTACGCGCCTGCCCAAAACGAAAATCGTCGCCAACCACAAGGCGCTTTACAGCCAATGTATCGCGCAATACCTGCGTAATAAATTGCTCGGGCGGCAACACACATAAAGCATGGTTAAACCGCAAACAAACAACCTCATGCATACCCGAGGCAAACAAGGCCAATACTTTTTCGCGCAGGCGCATTAAACGTGGTGGTGCGTTATCGGGGCTAAAGTACTCGTAAGGCTGCGGCTCAAAAATCACGGCAACAGCGCGTAATTCATGCTCTTCTGATAACGAGACAACCTGCTTTAACAGCGCCTGATGCCCGCGATGCACACCATCAAAAGCACCTATTGTGGCGACACAGCCTTGAGCTAACTCACCTTTATGTGGCTTAGCTGTAGGCGACACAAAGCGACGCATCGACAGAGGCGTAATGTTAACTGGCTTCGTATTATCTACAGTGCGCGTACTAACCATAAAGGCGGTTTTATCTCGATTAAACAATCACATAAGCGGCATAAGGCATAACAAGCAACCTTATACGTACAAAAAATGCCGCCAAGTATACCCCACCCGCATGAAATACAAAATCATCGATTTACATTAGCGCCTACGCACGTAAAAAAGCATAAATTCACACGTAAGATTGCGCTAATAACCCAAATCAACACAACAAACAAGGCTGTTTTAAATGCACGAAACGCTCATATTGACACAAAAAATAAACGTATCATTGGCATGGCCAAGCATACTCTTGGCGGCACCTTAACGCGGTGCAATAATTCAATACAATAATGCAGCACAACAATGCGGTACAATAATGCAATGCGATAACGCAATACTCAGTGAGCAATTTCAATTTATGCGCAGCGCACCAAATGGCCAATAAAAACCTGCATTTTATAGGGTTTTTTCTGCTAATTTCACTCAATACGCCGATGATCGTTTCTCATTAAAGCGAATTTTCAGTAAACTACCCTTCTTTTTTATCGCTGTTTCCATGCGCTAGCTTTTTATCTAGGTACTAATAATGATTATTTCCTCTCCAACCGATTATCGTAAAGCGGCGAAAGCCAAGCTCCCTCCTTTTTTATTCCATTATATTGATGGTGGCTCATACAGTGAGCGCACACTGAAACAAAATGTAGAAGATTTAGAGTCCATCGCGCTTAAGCAACGTGTACTCAATGATATGTCGACACTCGACTTAAGCACCGAATTGTTTGGCGAAAAACTCGACCTACCCATGGTGCTGGCCCCTGTTGGCTTAACAGGCATGTATGCCAGACGCGGTGAAGTACAAGCAGCCAAAGCAGCCGATAAAAAAGGCATTCCTTTTACCATGTCGACCGTGTCGGTTTGCCCAATTGAAGAAGTGACCCCAGCCATTAACCGCCCAATGTGGTTTCAGCTTTATGTGTTAAAAGACCGTGGCTTTATGCAAAACGTTTTAGAGCGCGCTAAAGAAGCTGGCGTGACAACACTTGTCTTTACCGTTGACATGCCCATTCCTGGGGCGCGCTACCGTGATATGCATTCAGGCATGAGCGGAAACAACGCCGCCTTCAGGCGTATCTTTCAATCAATGCGCCACCCACAATGGGCATTTGATGTGGGCCTACTGGGCAAACCACACGACCTAGGTAATATTTCGACCTACCGCGGCTCCCCCACCAAACTTGAAGATTACATTGGCTGGTTAGGCAATAACTTCGACCCGTCTATCTCATGGAAAGATTTAGAATGGATTCGTGATTTTTGGGATGGCCCGATGATTATTAAAGGTATTTTAGATGCCGACGACGCTAAAGATGCCGTCAGCTTTGGTGCCGACGGTATCGTGATATCTAACCACGGAGGCCGCCAACTTGATGGTGTCATGTCATCCGCGAAAGCGCTGCCACGCATTGCCGACAAAGTAAAAGGCGACATTAAAATATTAGCCGACTCTGGTATTCGTAACGGTTTAGACGTCATACGCATGCTTGCACTAGGCGCGGATTGCACCATGCTAGGCCGATCGTTTATCTATGCACTAGCAGCAGAAGGCCAAAAAGGCGTCGAAAACCTCATCGACCTCTATGAAAAAGAAATGCGCGTCGCCATGACATTAACCAGCACAAAAAGCATTTCAGACATCAGCCGTGATTCACTGGTTGATACTTTTGGTTAGCATATTTAGTTAATATTTTAGATAACACGTTTAGTTTTTGCGCTCAGTGTTTCACGCCGTTTATATTGT
Source organism: uncultured Saccharophagus sp. (assembly GCA_937920545.1). Taxonomy (GTDB): domain Bacteria; phylum Pseudomonadota; class Gammaproteobacteria; order Pseudomonadales; family Cellvibrionaceae; genus Saccharophagus. The sequence goes on along the minus strand of CAKZUG010000069.1, from coordinate 13,049 downwards.
GATGATAAAAAAACGTGAAACACTGAGCAATGAAAACATCCGCCTGTTTGTTGCCTCTTACCTGTTTCTTCCTGCTTCTGACCGCCTGCGTTTTAAACCCCTTTTTCATCAACACGATTCTTGCTTAATTTTTCACTTAAAGAAACAATCGAAGAAAAAAACGAGGGAAAAAATCGGGGAAAATCGAGAAATAAGAGACAACCATATTTTTCATTAGTTATACCCAACCTAGCCTATTTAAAAAAGGCTTTTAATATACGACAAGCGGGTGCTAGCTCACACTAAAACAGTGCCGATGCTTATATCAAACACGCTGTAAATACCTCCCTGTAAGCTCACGTCGGCGTCCTGCCTCCGATGGTTTGCTATAAGCATCGTCACTGTTTTTTATACATTTTCTGCGGGTTTGAAGAACAAACATATTTTATTTTATAGTCACATACATTTGAAAAAACGTCCACATATCACTCTTCAATATGGTAAATCCAAAAGAAGATATTACCTCGGTAGCACGAACCTTTGGAGGCAGGAGCCGACAAGAGCTTACAGGGAAGTATTTACAGCGTGTTCGTGATGCCGAGGTGATATGTTCTGACGCAGACCGCAAAATAAAATATGGATGTCCTGATCTCATTTCTTCTGCTGATTTCTGCCTCAACTTTTCAATGTTGATAAAACTAGCCAAAAAACTGCATACTCATACATTATTCATCACTTAAAGGATATTATGTCTACTGCTTGGATAACCAAATTTAAAGCCTCACCTGGATCAAAAGCATCAACTACACTTTTAAAACGCATATACTCATTCCAATACTGTTCCTGCTCTTGTTGTGGTATATATTTATTAGTATTTTTATGACAATCTTTAGCAATAAAAATCATTATCACATTAATAATTGCAGGTTTAATCGTCCCGCCGAGCACTGGTATACTTTCTACACCTAAAAACCTACCCAACACATCAGCATCGACACTATTTTGTTTAATGGCCGTTAATAACTCAGGCTCAAAACAAACCAACATTACACCGATTAGTTTTAACAACGCATACTCTGGCCCCGCTCTTTCGATAAAAAACTCTGAATGAGAAAGAGTTTGTGCAATCTGAATATGCAAAATAAGAGTTTCTATCTCTCTAAGTGAAATAGAGCGATGTTTAATCAAATGATCAATAGCCTCTTTGAACTGCGAATCGCTTAAGAGGCTGTCTGGTAGACACCCCCTATCTTTTGCAAGCATCACAAAATGCTTTTTTGACGCTAAAATAGGCGAATTAGAGATTTTATTAGAATAAGGAGACAGCTCAAACCTGAACTTAATAAATTTATCTAAATAGCGACGAGCATCAACCGCGTGGCCATAACAATGATTAACAGAGGCTTTTAACTGTTGCGTGTTGGTTACCAGCACAAAGACAACACCTTTAACATCAAAGACATGCTTTATTAGCTCAAGCATATCAATAGCAAAATTTGGCCTACAACGATCTAACTCATCAACAAAAAGCATAATAGGTTTAGAACTTGCCTTTTCTTCCAATGAAGATTGTAATGCCCTCAAGCTTTCTTCTGCTTTGATATGATCTTTTAATACTGACTCAACCGCGGCATCAATAACTTTATCTGCACTTTTTTGAATCTCTTTATCAAAGTCATCAACTGCATCAGCGAAATCTTGTTTTAAAACATGTGATACAACAGCTTTTGCCGATGCTTTAAAACTATAACGAACAACTGGTATGGCCTTTTTCATAAAACTGCTTTTACTTTCTTGATCATGTAATATTTTAATAACTTCAGATAATATTGTCATTAATGGATTATTAGCATTATCTGCCTTGAATGCATCAATATAAATTAAATGATGTGCATCATCGCAACGCATGAGGTTAATAAGCTTATGACAAAATTCAGTTTTACCTGTACCCCAGCCGCCATCAATTACCAAAGGTGATATATCTATATCGGATTCCAAGAGCGATTTCACTTTGACAGCAATATCTTTACGCTTAAACTCGTCTCTATCGTTAAATATTGATTTAATAGTATCCATGTTGTTATAAAGCCTCTTCACTCATAAATTAACCATTCACTTAATTGTTGACAATTACTACACTATTAATAGCCAAGATATCCATCTATTATTAAAAAAACCTTAATTACAAAAGACCCACTCATAAGCATTATCTAGACATTAAAAAAATCCCAAGCATTACTTTTTTCTTTGAGCCACCAAAAAAGTTTATTTTATAACACATTAACTGATGTCTTATCTTTTGTATGAGACATTGCCATAGACTCACGATATTCAGCTGCTTCAGCTTTTAATGTCCAATGTATATCTTGTGTATTCTCACTTAACACTGCTTTTTTTATATCGCTAAGCGGCAATCGAAAAAACTCCTTTCTCGCATTAATTTTATTAACAGATTTATCATGGAGTATTCGATGAAGCGATTTTTCTAGCGCAGGAGCATCATCACTATATATCATTGCATGCACATCAAAACTAAATGGTACAGAAGCATCACCTAGCTCTTTTACACGGTCTAAAGGCTCTAATCGACGAGTCATACCGACCTTAAAAACCTCTTCACCAAAACTTCCAATATTACTAATAATATAAACATGACCACGCTTTGTTTGCTGAGCCATAGAAAGAGCACGCTGCCCTTTCTCTTCTGCTTCACTTAACTTCGCTTCTAGCTCAATTAACTGAGCTTCATACTGTTGCTTTTGCTCTTCTGATGAATCAGCTAACTCTTTGCGTGCTTTCTCTAAAGCTTTTTGCAATAAACGCTCTTCTTTTTCAGCCTCTTTAATCGCCTTGTTCATTTCTCTCTGTGCTTTTTCTTCTTCGCGGATTTGATCACGAATTTCTTTTTGTTCGGCTAACTCTTGTTGACGTAACTCATGGGTAGTCACTGCCCACTTTAGCTCTTCTAGCCTTACGTCTAAATACTCTTGTGTAATACGAGCATTACGAAAAGGCTCACCATTATGATTAACCAGCGCAAACGCATCTATTATCTCTTGTTTAATTTTACCAAAATTATCATGTTTGACTTTTGCTAAGGCAGAATCCACCTTGCCATTAAAGGCGTCAACTGCAAAATGGATAGCATAAGATCGACGCTTAGCTTCTGAGTAATCGCATTCTCCTGCACGATTTTTCTTAACCATATCTTTAACTTGTTTACGTTGACGCTTGAGGTTTTCACCTGCCTCTTTATGGCTATATTCGTCTGCTAAATCATCTAAAACAGAATGGTTAGGAATAATATAGTCGTCTTTATAACCTTCAATTGTATTTTTCATTGCCTTAATTGCAGCGCTATATTGCTCAGCTTTCGCTTTTGCCTCAAGCGCTGCCCCTGCAATTTCCTGCGCCTGCTGATTAGCTTTATCTATTATTATTTTTGATTCTAACAACCCTTTACTCGTAACCTCTTCAGATTCCTCTTTGACTTTTTGTAAAGCCTGTCGAGCTTCTTGCATATCAGACTCTGATAGCGATTTCAAGCGTATCACTTCGCGCTCAACATCAGCTATAGGCGCTAATTTTTCGGTCAACGCTGCCTTATCCACAAGCAAATCGGCAATATTGGCTTTAGACTCATCTAAACTTTTTTTTGCTTTATTTAATTTCCAACATAATATAAAAGCAAGAAATAATGGCATTACTACTGCGAGAAGAATGATTATAGTTAACATACTGTTTGGATCGTTTTGATTCATTTCTCTTCCTTTTGAAAATCATTGAGTATCTATAAAATTTAAATAAACATATCTTTGGAGTAAACCTCAGGCAATCATTGTATCTAACCAGCCAGCAATATTAAACCTGCCGACTTTTACATTACGAGATTAACTGGAGGAATTGGAACAAAAAAAAATAGGACACCCATAAATTTGACAAATGAAATATTATGTTGAATATAAGTGAAAAATATGGCTATCACCGAATACTTGCTATGAAAATAAGGCTAAAATCCGATAATTATTAATTTTTCTATAGCCTGAACACCAAGCTAAATGGACCGAAAAATCCGCAGGATTTTTTGTGCCCATTTAGAGCGCCATTTTAATTAAATAGATCCTCACAAGAGTCACAAACATAATAGTTTGTTTCGTCGTTACATTTTATGCTTCCAATGGAAGAAGCTTGGATTTTCCAGTCACAAACTTTACCATTAAGTGTAAGTATTCCTTCTATATAACATGGCGCTACATTGTAGTGGTCATGTATTACTCTATACTCAACCTTTTTCGATCTTGAAAAGAATTGACTAGCTTCACCGTTATTCAAGTTGACATCGGATGGCCCGCATACACCAATGTCTTCCGACTGAAAATATTCTACGTATACGTCTGAATATTTTTGGTGTTGAGCACAAGAAACTAACAGTAAAAATACGAGTAGAAGAGGAGCCTTGCGAATTATTTCCATTTTGCAGTACTCGCTTCACCTGGATTTTTATATGACACTGTTGGATGCCGATAAACATCGGTGCTGGTTGTACTGAAATGTTTGTTAAGTTCACCTACTCGCCACTGAAGCGATGTATTCTGTTGGGACGTTACTGCCTGATAGGTTTTATCGTCTACATGCTTACCAACAAGCTCTATCCCAATGGAATCACTATTAACCGGAAATCGATCTGGATACTGTTTGCTCCGCTCATGCGTGTCCAAGGCTTTGATTTGAGCTGCCCACGACAGGGTAAGAATTTTAGTCATCGCTGGATTTTTACAGTTTGCCTTATTTAGCGATAAGCATTTCGATTTGATCAATCTCCCAACGTGGTAACAGCGCATATTCAAGCTCGCTGTTTGATATATTTCACCGGATTTAGAGATAAGAAAATGAGCTCCATTTCCACCTGCATTGTAACCGTTAAATGTATGTTGAGCTGTTGGAGCATCAGTTTGATGCACCAGTATTGCGCGTATCGCTGGCAAAGTACCGTGCTCGATACTTTTATAGCGTTTTAACTTCACTTTAGTGTCTATTAGCATTCCATTTTTATCTATTGTTGACACTTCTATCTCCTTTAGTAATGTTGACTAACGAGGCTGTAGAAAATTAGCCAAAAAAACTAATATCTTACCTCGTCTTCTATTTTTTAAAAATTTCATTACAATTTGAAAGTTATGGTAAATCAAAATATTGATCACCAAAATCCTAAAATCGTATATTATTCATACCGAACATCGCTTTTATTAGGTATTCTAGCCCCTTTTAAGCCATTTACTTGTTAAGCTGCAATTTTCATAACTTCTCAATGTTATGAACCATACAGTACAGCTGCAAGTGCCAAGGATGTTGTGAATGCCGATACAGCAGGAGCATGTATCGGCCACTATGCCGTCACTTTATTTTGGCCTCTAAGAGTTAACTTATCTAGTCGTTTATTGCTGCAAATATTGCCAAACACCCAGAGAAAAATCGAAAACACCCATATATTTTTCTTTGGTTATCCCCAGCTTCGCTAATCTAAAAAACGGCCTTTTATATACGATATCACCGATAGCTGCTCACATTAATCAAGCGTCGATAACCATATCAAACATCCTGTAAATATATTCCTGTAAGCTCACATCGGCGTCCTGCCCCCGATGGTTTGCTATAAGCATCCGCACTGTTTTTTATACATTTTCTACAGGTTTGAAGAACAAAAACACTTTATTTTATAGTCACATGCATTTAAAAAAACGCCCACATATCACTCTTCAATATGATCAATTCAAAAGAAGATATTTCCTCGGCAGCACGAACCTTTGGAGGCAGGAGCCGACAAGAGCTTACAGGGAGGTATTTACAGCGTGTTCGTGATGCCGAGGTGATATGTTCTGACGCAGACCGCAATATACTTATATTTTAAAAATATGAAACGCCCATACTCTTTACGCTTTATTGAGTCACATTTTCGCATGAAGAAAGCCGAGAGCACAAAATCGGGGACAGCAGAAATCGGGGACACCCATATTTTTTTTGCTTTACTGGATAATATTTTCGCATAGAGAATAGGAACAAGGAGTTAACGTTATTTAACATGTTGCAAGCTAAAGTGTTGAGGCATCCCAACCTACTGTATATGTAAGCAAGGCAATCAATATGCATTCCCACGCAGAGCATGGGAACGAGAAAATATCTAAAGGAGTAAATTTGAGGCAGAAAATTTATTAAATTTAGGTAAGAAACTTTATGACCGTCCTTTTTCCTTTCTTATCTTTTATCTTCCTATCTTACATGGCTACGTTTTTTTCTTTATTTTATTTGTGTTACCCATACATTAACGGTCATTTTAGACTCTGGCACACCTAAATAGTCGCCAGAAACGGGGGGGACTGACTCGGGCAGGCGCGCCACTGCGACTGCGATGTGATTTTCACCCACCATATCACCAATAGTAGGATCGAACCCTTTCCAGCCAGCTCCCGGGATAAATACTTCTGCCCAAGCATGGGTAGAACCAGACTGCGCAACAACATCGTTTGAATGAATATACCCACTTACAAATCTTGCGGCAAACCCGAGTTTTTTTGCTGCTGCCATAAATAAGCTTGCGCTATCTCGGCAAGAACCTGTCCCTAACGAAAGTGTTTTTTCGGCGGTTTGAACACCCTCTTCTTCCCTTACTTGATAGCCTATTGTTTGATAAATACGTTGATTGAGGTTGAGTAAAAGTGAAAACGTTTGCTGCCCCTGCATATTGCTGTGAAGTGAACTAACCCAGCTATTAACCTGCGGTGATTGCGTGGTGCTTAAATCTTGTAAGTAAGGGGATAAAAGCACCTGATCTTCTACGCTGTATTGGAAGGGGTAATTCACGGCGTAATCGGCTACTAAAAAATCATGAGGTGATGAGGCGTATTGCTGTATCACTACCTCGCTATGAATAATGAGCTGTTGTGTTTTACCATTAAACTGGGCTGTTGCAACAGAATTGCCCTCGACGTCTCGCTGCCAACGTAATGATGCATTAGGGCTTATGGTGAGCTTTGAATATTCGATACGCATCTCGTGCCCTTCTCGCGGGCGCAGCCTTAAGGTATGCGGTAGTAATTCAACTTGGCTTGTAAAATCATATTGGGTTTGATGAATAATTTTAAGCTTTTTCATTTAGTGCTAAGCCTCATTACTGGTTTTTTTACGGGTCTCTCTATAGGTCTCTCTACGGGCCTCTCTACGTACGAATCTCTCACTGTAGTTATTACCCTTTTATGCGGGAAAATCAGGGCATTATAAATATAGGAAAATACCGTATAACATTTTTTATTTGCCTATTTTTACACGGGTATAAATTCACTGGCTATATACGTATTTTAGTAACGTAAGGTTAACGCTTGCATTTAAATTAATTAGTGCTAAAGACTTTAGTCTTTTCAATTTACCATCTCAGTAATAATCTACCGTGTTGTTATATTAAAAAAAACATTGAAACAACATACCAAACTGTAATAGTAAAAATGTGAATCAAGCCTTTAAATTAAGATCTTAAATCAAACGCTCGAATTAAGTTCTCAAATTAAGTTCTCAAATTAAATCGGTTTATTCAACCGTATAGCTATTTAGCCATATAGTTATTTACAAGACACAAAGAAAGAATACCCTTGGGTATGAAGCCATCAGAGGCAGGATGCCGACGCAGAGCGTATAGGGGTATATTGACAGCGTGCATCATACTCAAGGGTATTCTTTTCAACTGTTTCGGTAGTATTTAACCTTATAGTTATTTACGCTGTAAAACCACACCGCGCCACATGCCGCGTGAATACTGGCCTTGTATTTTACCGTTGGTCATAGCTTTGGCTTGCACGTCTAGCGTATCGCCTTTTTTAAAGGTAATTTCACCCAGTGGTAATACTTGCTCTTGGTAATCTTGAGTTGCCGGATTATTTTTTACTTGGGCAATGAGTTTACCATTATGCAGTACGCGGTATTCAGATTCGCCCGCCACATCGCTTAAGGTAACTAAGCTCGCCTCCAGGGTTTTGGCTCGGCCTTTTGTTTTCATTTTTTGGGTGGCGGTAATATAGACGTTTTGATGTTTTTTATTGGAGCTATCAATAAATAATACGTTATGCTTTTTATCGTGACTAAAATCACCCACGTCAGAAAAAGTACTGGTGGCATGCAGCTTATAAACGTAGTGATTAATACTAAAATATCCTGTTTTTTTCGGTAGTGGCGCGGGGGTATACAGGGTTTGATCGGGGCCTATTTTTTTGGGAATAAACTTTTTATCTTTTGTTAAAATAATTTTATCTAACTCGGCGCCATCTTCACGCATGGATAACATAAAGGTATGTTGCCCAGCGCTAGGAATATCTACCCATAGGGTATTAGGTGTACCGCAATGGCTTTTGGGGCGGCGTTGCTGTGATGACCATGTCCATGCATGCTTGCCCTTACAAAATTGCATACGCTGTGAGGTATCGGGCCACTGGCCATTTAAGCCAAAGTGAAAGCCGTTGTCTTCTGGCCCGGTGCTAAAGCCCCTGCCCCAAATGTAATAACGGCCAGCCTGTGAAAAATAAACGGGGTAGGTCAGTATGGCCATTGCGCCAGCGGCATTCGAAAAATTCTCGCCTTTAATAAGGGCTTCATTATGATTAACGCGGGTGTCGGGCAGGCTTTCAATATAACTACCGCCGCTGGCTCCTTTTGTGTGAGGGGCATCGGCGTCGGCCAGTTGCTTGGCCTCGCTAGGTGTATTGCCCTTGCTAAAAGTAATCCAACGGCGTATATCGGCTTGGGTTTGTGTGGCATAGTTTTCGGCTTCTATGACCACCATACCATTTTGCTCTTGGTATGAATGTGCATACGGTGTATGTGTAACCTCATGCACTCCCTCATGCGCTCCCTCATGCACCACCTTATTTACAGACTCATATACTTCCTCATTTGCACTGGCGCTAATAGCGTAAGTAAAACCCAACACCCATAAAAAACTTAACGTGTGTTTAAAAAAAATATTCATATGTATTCCTCTTATTATCTTTATTGTTCATTTTTTACTGTTCGTTTTTTACTATTCATTTTGTACTGTGTATTTTTATCGTGCTTGATATTAATGCCGTAGATGCCGTGGGCGCATGCCTGCCAGTATGATGGCCAAAGTAAAACTGGCTAAGCCTGCCGTAACGGTAAGGCTCATTAAGCTCACGCGCTCGCTCCAATTTAACCCTTCAAAAGAGGGTAAATACTGCATAATTATAAGCAGGCTGGCGACTAGTGCGACACAGCCTGCCAGTAAGCGCGCAATAAATATACCCCAACCCGCCAGCGCTATAAAAATACCACGGCGGCGTAAACCACTAAATAACAACCACGCATTCAGTGTGGCCGAACATGCCGTGGCCAATGCCAAGCCAACATGGCCGACCTGCCAGATAAAATATAACGGCAACACAAATAACACGTTAAGCCCCATATTAACCACCATGGCAATAATGCCTATGCGTACAGGTGTTTTTGTATCTTGGCGCGAAAAATAAGCGCTGGCTAACACTTTAATTAACATAAACGCCACCAAACCGCAGGCATAGGCTTGCATACTTAACGATGCCATATGCACATCAAACGCCGTGGTTTTGTCGTATTGAAAAAGTGTAAACAGCAGTGGCTTGGCCAAAATAATGAGCGCTAACGCTGCTGGTACACCAATTAATAAAACGCACTGTAACGCCCAGTTAAGGGTGCGGGTGTAATCGGTATTGCCTTTATCTGATTGCGCTGAAAATTGCCTTGATAAACTCGGTAAAATAATGGTGGCAATGCCCACGCCAAATACGCCCAATGGTAATTCGGTTAGCCTGTCTGAATAATATAACCATGCGATATTGCCATCACCTGGGATAAACGTGGCAATCACGGTATCGAGCATTAAATTAATTTGGCTAACCGATACGCCAAACATGGCGGGCGCCATAAGCAGCAATACTTTTTTAACGGCGGGGTCGTGCCACGCCATTTTAGGCTTTGGCAATAAGCCCAAATGCAGTAAAAAAGGCAATTGAAAAACAAACTGTAACATGCCTGCTGCTAACACCCCCCACGCCAAGGCAAATACGGGCTGCTCAAAAAACGGCGCGGCAAAAATAGCCGCAACAATTAAACACACGTTAAGTAATACTGGGGTAAAGGCAGGCACGGCAAAACGGTCAAAACTGTTTAAAATAGCACCCGCAAAACCGGTTAATGAAATGAGTAATAAATAGGGAAAGGTAATACGCAATAAATCACTGGTTAACCAAAATTTATCCATATCGCCTTGCCATAATAAACCCGCACCCCACACGGCGGTTAATGCCGGGGCCGCCAACATGGCAAACACGGTAATAACAATAAGCGAAAAACCCAAGCAGCCTGCCACATGGTTAATCAGCTGCTGCACCGCCGCCATGCTGCCACGAGTACGGTATTCGCTTAATACAGGCACAAATGCCTGTGCAAATGCCCCCTCAGCAAAGAGCCTACGTAAAAAATTAGGAATCTTAAACGCAAGAAAAAACGCATCGGCATCGCCACCCGCACCAATAAAGCGGGCAAAAATAATATCGCGCACTAAACCCAGTACGCGCGATAACATTGTCATGGTTGAAACAATCAAGCCCGACCGTAAAAGCCGTGGCGCTTTTACCTGATTAGCTGAGCTGTTAGGTGTAGGGTTAGTGGTCTTCAAGATAATGCGCACCTGCAAAAAATAAAAACGTATTGAGCCACTTCATGTTGTTTAGTGCAAGCGTTTGACAGCCATTAGAAACCTTTGACGGCTTGAAGCGCGCTGATTAGCGCTACCTTTAAACAATCAACGCGTTATACTGGCGATTCCTTTACAGTGAGATATGCCCGTGACTGAAGCCAAGCAAAATCCAACGCCTTTTCATACGTTAACGCAAGATACCGTTATTGATGCAATAGAGAGCCTGGGCTTTTTATGTGATTTACGGGTTTTTCCGCTTAATAGTTATGAAAACCGCGTGTATCAGGTGGGCATAGAAGATAGCGCGCCTTTGATTGCTAAATTTTACCGCCCTAACCGCTGGAGCCATGCCCAAATAAAAGAGGAGCATGCTTACTGCAAGGCACTCATTGATTTAGAAATTCCTATTTTATCGCCCATTGAGCGCGACGGTGAAACACTGTTTTTTTACGGCGATCATATGTTTTCCTTATTTACGCGCTTTGGCGGGCACGCACCCAACCTAGACGATTTAGACACCACGTACCGTATGGGCCAGCAAATTGGGCGTATTCACGCTGTGGGGGCAACACAAGAATTTGCACACCGCCCCACCATGGATATGCAATCGTATGTGCTGAATAGCCAGCAATACTTACTAGAAAACGATTTTCTCCCCACTACTTTGCGCCCTGCTTACCAAGCAATAAGCGATCAACTCATTGCAACCCTCACGCCCATATTTGAAGGCACGCCTTTTACTCCTATACGGCTACATGGCGATTGCCACCCCGGTAATATTTTAGAACGCGATGAGTTATTGTATTTTGTCGATTTTGATGACTGCCGCTCTGGCCCTGCCATACAAGATATGTGGATGCTACTTAACGGTGAGCGCTCACAAAAACAAATTCAGCTGGGTGAGTTTTTAGATGGCTATGAAGAATTTCACACGTTTAATAACCGCGAGCTGCATTTAATAGAAACACTGCGCACCATGCGCTTAATGCATTACAGTGCTTGGCTAGCCAGACGCTGGCAAGACCCAGCCTTTCCGTTTGCGTTCCCGTGGTTTAATACCGAAAGATACTGGGCAGAGCATATTTTAGAATTAAAAGAGCAAGCATCGGCGTTAAACGAGCCTGCTCTTATTCGGCTATAACCTATCTGTAGTCTGACTATAGTTGACTATAGCTTGGTTTTATCTTGGTTGTAGTTAGCTGTAAGTATGTTGCAACTCAGCCTTAAGCTAGCCCGAAAGCGCATAAGGCAACCCATGCTCAATTAACCACACTACAACTTAAGCGATACGTGTATTCACACTTTCCTGTGACGCAGATGGCGTAGCCATAACGGGTGATACCAATGCATCATTAGAAGCATCATTAAACGGTTTGGACGATTGCCGCTGCATTGTTTTTGTATCGAGCAGATGTTTAATAATACGAGCATCTGCTAAGGCACGGTGTGGCGTGATATTTTGAGCCTCGGCACAGTCGATCTTAGACTGCGCCCAGCACTGAATATCGTGCTCATTCAAAATATAATCGGTTGAACAAAGATTAAAAGAAGGCGTCATGCGTGCGGCTTCATACAGCGTACTCAGCCACTTACTGTCTAATGGCCAGCAATCACTGTAAAATGTTTCGCCAGCAAATAAAGTGTTTAGCTCTTCGCATACTTGTTTTGCGCTGCGCCCTTTTATCAAAAGCGTATCACGAGAAATGCCGTGTATTTTCTCTGCAGAATCAGACCACGAATCCCAAGATACCTCGGGCAAAATAAGTGATTCGTAAGACACACCGTTATACGCCACCATTGCTATCTCGATAGGGTATGAAAAACGCCCCATACCCGACGCCTCGATGTCTACTACATTACCAGTATAAATATAGCCGCTTGCCATAGACCTTCTCTTTTTATTCACTGTTATACTGATTGAATTTTAGCCTCTTATTTGAATAGCGCACCGCAAATACAAAAATAAGTATAATAGAGAAAAATATCGTCATTTAGATAATAACGCCCCCTTATTGAATAAAATATAAGCAACACATTTATACAATAAATATTCTTTTAGAATAAGGCATATGAAGGAGCTTGTTGCTACACTTAGAGCGGGCATCTCGATTGTATATTTATTGTTATACTTGCAAATATCTCTTTATATCTTAAGACATAAAGAAAGCTGCACTCACATAAATTGCAAAGTATTTTGCGGTGCAGTGATAACACGACAAGATAAAAAAACATGTTTTGTTATAAGAATACGACCCCGATATATTGAGATGACCATAGAATGAATACCCAACTTAAACTTAAGCTGTTTACTCTTGCAGAGTCGCTTTGCGATATA
>CAKZUG010000068.1 GCA_937920545.1 uncultured Saccharophagus sp. | reverse complement strand
ATGGCCAATAAAAAAACAACGGCCTTAACTGTTACGCTCATAATGAATGCGGCCCTTGCCTATCCATGACACCGAGATCATCATGAAAAACGCTATTTTTATTGCCCCTGCGGGGAAAGAAGTTGGGTTAACATCAACCTGCTTAGGGTTGGTCCGTGCCTTTGATAAACACGGTGTAAGCGTCAGCTTTTTTAAGCCAATTACCCAAACCGAAAACAACAAAATCGACCCCTCTTACAGCTTACTCAACACAACAATGGGGTTAGCTATTACCCCCCCCATTACACTTGACGACGCACAAAATTATTTGGCTCAAAATGAAGCCGACGCGTTACTTGAGCGAATTGTAGAGCACTATGAGATTGCCGCCGAGCATGCCGATGTCATTATTATAGAAGGCTTGGTCGCTGATGGAGACAGCCAATATATTGGCAGGCTAAATCGCCTAATTAGTGAAGCACTGGACTGTCAAGTTATCTTGGTTAGCGCAAAAGGTAAACGTACGCTGGCACAAATGAATGAACGTATTACAAGCAGTTTAGGTATGTTTAACGCCAACCAAATTATTGGTTGTATCGTCAATAAAATGGGCGCACCTGTCACAAACGGCTTGCATTTAGATGCTAGCCGTGACAAGACACAAACCGAAAAAACCTACACATTAGAAAAAATATACAACAACTTAACCGCTTTATCGCCCAGCAAACTCCGCTGTATTGGTGCAATCCATTGGCAAGCTCAATTAATGGCACCCCGTACAGCAGATGTCGCTGAATACCTACAAGCAAAAACCATTAACGAGGGCGAGGCAAAAGTCAGACGAGTATCACAGCTCACCATTTGTGCCCGCACCATGCCTAACATGCTACATACGTTAGTGGCTGGCACATTAATAGTGATTCCAGCTGATCGCAATGACATTTTTATGGCCGCCTGTATGGCCGCGTTTAACGATGTACCTTTGGCGGGTATTTTATTGGTAGGAGACGGCTTTGAGCTTGACCCACGCGTATACGGCTTATGTGCCAAAGCCATACATGATAAACAATTACCCGTCATGACAACTCAGGGTAACACCATTAGTACAGCCCAATCGCTGCAACAAATGAGCAATAAGATTCCAGCTAACGATACCGAGCGGGCAGAAAAAGTAATGGATTATGTCGCCGATAATATCGACATCGCATGGCTACAACAAAAAACCACCATCGCACGCCCCACCCGCTTATCGCCCCCCGCTTTTCGCCATAATTTGGTTAAAATGGCCTCTAAATTTAAAAAGCGTATCGTCTTACCCGAAGGCGCGGAGCCAAGAACCATTCAGGCCGCACTGATTTGCCAACAAAAAAATATTGCAGATTGTATATTGCTGGGCGACAAAGACGAAATACTAAGAGTCAGTGAAAGCCTAGGTTTAACATTGCCCAGCGAAGTAGAAATTATTGACCCCATTGATGTACGCCACAAATATATTCCACTGTTAATGGAAATGCGCAAACACCGTGAAATCACCGCCAAAATGGCAAGTGCTCAGCTTGAAGATAACGTCATGCTAGGCACATTGATGCTAGCAAACAATGAAGTAGACGGCCTAGTAAGTGGCGCGATTCATACCACAGCGAACACTATTCGCCCGGCACTGCAACTGATAAAAACCGCACCTGAAAGTGATTTAGTCTCATCGGTCTTTTTTATGTGCCTACCTGAACAAGTGGTCGTATATGGTGATTGCGCCGTCAACCCCGATCCAACAGCTGAGCAGCTAGCCGATATTGCCATACAATCAAATGATTCAGCTAAAGCCTTTGGCATTGAACCACGCATCGCCATGATCAGCTACAGCACAGGCCAAAGCGGCTCAGGCGCCGATGTAGACAAAGTACGCGAAGCTACACGTATTGCCAAAGAGAAGCGCCCAGATCTCATTATTGATGGACCCTTACAATACGATGCAGCCAGTGTACAAAGTGTTGCCAATCAAAAAGCACCAGACAGCCCCGTCGCCGGTAAAGCGACCGTATTTGTCTTCCCAGATCTCAACACAGGCAACACCACTTATAAAGCGGTTCAACGTTCAGCCAAAGTAGTGAGCATGGGCCCCATGCTACAAGGGTTAAACAAACCCGTGAATGATCTGAGCCGTGGGGGGCTAATTGATGACATTGTCTATACGATTGCGCTCACATCTATCCAAGCAACACAACGCAACACATTGAGTTAATCGGTAAACGATGCTTAAAGGCCAACATTGTCATTAAGCATCGCTTTCTCTGTGCCCTCTTCCTTGTGCCACCCCCTCAAAAGAAGTGCATATTTACCCGCATTAGGTCAACCAAAAAATTAGCCGACACCAAGAATAAATCTCGATCAAAACACACGCTGATATAGGTATAAATTCCTCCAAAATTTAATTTATACTTTGCGCGACAAAAAGTCTTTTTTCAGTTGCTGGAGTCCCGTAACTAGACTAAAAATAATACATGTATTTTGTATTGGAACTAACGCTCTCTTTATCAATCCATAGCGTGAAAAAAATATTCATTAGTACTCTATTTTGACGTTATTATGGGTATATGAATTGCTACACACAACGATACACTGCGTATATAATTCTTACATTCGCAATTTACGGGTTATGGCTATAAAGCCAAAGAGGAAATTATGTTCAAATCACTTTTCACGCAACTGCATAAATTTTCAGAAACACGCCCTACGCCTAATCATACCTTTGGGTACGAAGGCACAACCGATGCACTAGCATCACCCGGCCTAGCCAACCATAAAACACTACTTGATAAGCGAGAATCACATGTTCTCGATCAACTTGTCACCCATGCAAATGACACAGCCCAAACAACAGTACTACTGATTAAAAACCATCAAACTGGCCGCTTTGACGCCTTCAATACCACTATTTTAGACAGTGACCTAACAAATAACGAGCTATACCTCGACGCACCTAGCGGCACAAATTACCACAGCCTATTTGATTATAAAGATAAAAAAAATACTGTCATTGTCGAAATAAACACTAAAAATGGCCGCTTTTGCATCACCGGTTATATTAATAATTTACTACGCAGTACTGGCAACCACATAGAAATACATTTTCTAGCGACTCACTACGAGCACACCACAGAGAAGCGCCGCTTACCTCGCTTAACATTTGATCATTCAAATACACCCAAGGCCACATTACACGTTACTGGCGGTAAAAGTATGACCATGGATTTAGCCGATATTAGCTTAAATGGCGCACGCTGTATTTTAGCTGGTCATAAACAAACCCATCATCTATACGCACGGCAATTTGAATCCCCCTTTCCTGTTACATTAACATGTAAATTTAGCGATACGTTTACCCTTGAAATACAAGCACACGTTATTTACCTCAATTATCACCGTGCCCCTTATTGCCACAATGTGGTCAGGCTCATTTTTTGTGACGAAGACCAACAAGCATCATCAACTCTCGAAAGTTTTATTAACTTTGCACTTCATCATAATAAAGAGCTTGCCGCCTAACAGGCCACAAGCCGCATATCATGTTAAGAAAACACGCACAAACAAGATACAACGCCTCGTTGAAACGCCCTACAAAACAAGCATAAAAAAACAACACCATTGGGGCTGTCTAAATGCCCCACATGACAATGCCCCGCCTTATCTATTGCGTTACGGCCAAGATATGAAATAACGGACAGTGCAACGCCCACTTTATCCTCACATATCCTCTAACCACACTCTTTAACCACACTCTCGAATCTCACATTAATGTATTCACACAGACTGAATCAGCGTTCGCCAGACCCATAGCGAGTAGGCGGTTTATTCATCGCCTCTTCATTGCAGCAGAATTTTAAACCGTTACTGTTCACGTTAACTTAATGGCATAATGAGAATTACGTTATTCTAATAATATAAAACGAGACCCCAAATGAAAAAAATATCCATTCTATTTTTTCTCTGCATGATCTTCGCATGCAGTTTACAGCCCAGTAAAAACAAACCCACAACACATATAGCCTCCAACCTTTTAGTGGAAGGTTTAACCGCCCCCCTAAATGTACATAGACAGCAACCCAGCTTATCGTGGTATGCCAATATACCCCAACAAAGCCACTATCAAATCCAAGTTGCTCGCACGCGATCAGCGTTGCAAAATAACCACGCTAACTTATGGGATAGCGGTAAAATTGCGTCGAGTCAATCGGTCAATGTGACGTATCAAGGTGAAGCTTTACAAGCAGGCGAACAGGCTTTTTGGCGTGTGAAAGTATGGCCATTAATACATGATAAAACCGTTGAGTGGAGTCAAATTGCCAAGTGGGAAGTCGGCTTACGCCAAACCTCAAACTGGACAGCCAAATGGATACAAGCCGCAACCCCAACAACCGCAGTTATTACACCCCCTGTTTTACAATGGATGCGCTTTGCTACCGATCTAGAAACACAAAACCTCAACAAGAAAAAACATGAGACTCAAGAGAGGGTATTAGAGCAAGTTAAAAAACAGCATACGGCCACCCTGTTTAGGCATACGTTTGATACACAAGCCAATAAAACACTCAGCCGCGCTAGATTACACAGTACCGCGGGCGGCTATTATGAAATCTTCATAAACGGTCAAAAAGTAGACGAACGCGTAATGGACCCAGGTCAAACCGACTTTGATAAACGTATTTTATATAATACCGATAACGTGTTAAACCTTTTAAATACCCATGATTCAAAAGTAAATACCCAAAAAAACACAATAGCAGTACACCTTGGCAGCGGCTGGTATAACGAATTTATCGCGTTCTCAAAACCTAAACGCAACTACTTTCTAGGCTATGGACAACCCACTTTTATCGCGCAACTTGAACTCACCTACAACGACGGCAGCACGCAAACAGTCAATACCAATAGCGACTGGTTATCGCACCCCTCACCTATTATTAAAGATGGCATTTTTTCAGGTGAATTAATTGACGACAATAAAAAAATCAACAACTGGAATACAAATGACCTGAGCAGTACACAACACTGGCAAAAAGCGCATGTATTAACACAGCCACCCACTCAAGAATTAGAACCCCAATTGCTGCCAGCCATTAAGGCCGTAGAAGACATCAAACCTGTTGCCATAACACAACCTGCGCCCAATGTATGGGTACTCGATTTTGGTAAAAACTTTACCGGTATACCGACTGTTGACATTAGCCAACTCAGACTTGAAAAAAACGATGCCTTTTTTATGCGCTATGCAGAATGGGCCAATGAAGACGGCAGCATTAATCAACGTTCTGGCGGCGGCGCTCCGCTTTTAAAACAAGTAGATGGCTATATTGCATCTGAAAATAGCAGTAAAAAAGGTAACTCGTGGACGCCCATATTTACGTGGCATGGATTTAGATACCTAGAAATAACTGGCTTAAAAACAGCCCCACCCCTTAGTGCGTTTACAGGCCATTTGTTGCGCAGCAGCGTTGAACGTGTTGGCACATTTACTAGCTCAGACACATTACTTAACCGCATACATGATATGGCGTTACTTAGCTACGAAACAAACTTAATGGCACTGCCAATGGATTGCCCAATCCGCGAACGCGCAGGCTGGACTGGCGATGCGCATGCCGCATTAATTACAGGAAATTATAATTTTAATATGGCGAACTTTTGGGAGAAATACCTCGTCGACTTTGAAACATCAGCCCATGTTGCCCCAGCTGTTGTGCCCGGTAAACGTAGCCATGGTGGTAATTTTGATTGGGCCGCCGCAGAAATAATGATTGCATGGGAGCATTATCGTCATCACGGCAATGTTGCATTACTCAAAGACCAATACGACAGCATGACCGAGTATATGCAAGCAGGCGAAGCCAAATTAAAAGATAACCTATTACGTATTGGCTATGGCGACTGGTGCGACCCTGTTAAAGTACCGGGTACACCGCGTGTTAACGGACGCTGTAGCCCACAGCATACCTCTCCCATTATCACAAGCTCAGCGTTGTTCGCACATACTGCTAATACTATGGCAAAAATATCGACATTAATTGATAAGCCAGAACAAACCAACCACTACACGCAACTTTTTAAGCGTATACGCGATCAATTTAATCAAGAATTTTACAATAAAAATACAGGTCATTATGGTAGTCAAACTGCCGATGCTATGGCCATCATGTTTGAGATTACACCACAATCCTTACGTGCTTCTGTAGCCAAAGCGCTAAATAACGACGTTATCAAGCACTGGAATGGCCACGCATCAGTGGGTGCGCTAGGCCAAACTTATGTTTACCGAGCACTCAGTGATTACGGATATGGCGACACCGCATTTAACATTTTTAAAGCCAAAGGTTACCCAGGCTACGACTATGCAATGACGGTGTTAAACGCAACAACCCTATGGGAGAGGAAAGGCTTTTACAACCCAAACAACCCTAAGGACCGCAAAAAAGGGCCAGGCCACTCACTAAACCACCCCTTTCACAGTGGTTACGACGGTTGGTTTTATGAGGGCCTAGGCGGCATACGCCCTAAAGGCGACAACCCAGCCTTTCAGCACTTTGTTTTACAGCCTGTCTTTCCTGAAGGTTTAGACTCGGTCGATGTGAGCTACAAAACAGGCTACGGTAAAATTATTAGCCAATGGAAAAAAACAAATAAACACGTGCAATGGAATTTTATTATACCTAACAACACAAGTGCCGTTGTAAGGCTTCCCAAGCAAGCCGATAAAACGTATACAGCGGGTAGCTATACGGTAAATATATCTTTATAAACTTGATAGTATCGACAGCAAAACAAAAAAGGCATGCCTAAAAGCATGCATTTTTTGTTTTAAAGTCTATTTCTGTCACTTTATTTCGGCCTGTTCAAATAAAAAATCAGCGTCGTTCTTACTCACGCCAACGTTCAATTCTAAATTCTCTATTGCCAGCATCAGCATCCCAAGTAATATCCCCATCCTGAATTGTCACTTGTGCAGTAACTTTACGGCTCAACAGCGCAGCTAAATCATGGCTGATCTCGGGCGTGACATAATTAATACATAGGTTATTAAAACGAGATAATGGTTTTTCCATTTGATCCCACCATTGAGTCGCAGACCCCGCACCATAGGCATAAACAATAACCTTCTTTGCACGACCACATGCCTTTTTTAATCGCTTTTCACTGGGTAAACCCAGTTCAATCCACACATTTATCTCGTCAGATAAGCTTTTTTCCCATAAGTCAGGCTCGTCATCGCTACTTAAACCTTTAGTAAAGCTAAGTAACTCATTCGCATGACACGCAAAAGCCAGTAAACGTAGCGCTAAACGCTCAACTGTTTCTGAAGGATGTTGAGCAAGAATTAAATCATGCTGCTGATAATAGTGACGATCCATGTCAATAATATTGAGGTCAACTTTACTAATGGTTGCACTTAATGCCATAAAAATCTCTTTATAAAAATATGTAAATTTTTGTAAATCATACTCGCTCATTGTAAATCACACACCAATAACACTAAAAGCGATCAAATTTAGAGCAAAAAACATCAAAAAACGCTTTTTTTTGTTGGCACGCTATTTGTTATATGTAATTAGCGTGTTACTTAAATAAAACATAAACAACAAACGAGGATAAAATGAAAACAACTAATCTTATGATCGCCGTACTATCAACCACACTACTCACATCAACCGCTTTAGCACAAAGTACATCATACAATAATGACGAAGCCTCAGGACTTTACGTAGGGCTAAACTACGGTTACCTGAAAGTCGATGGTGATAACGACTTTGATGATGACGATGATGCTTACCAACTTGCGCTAGGCTATAGTTTCAATTCATTTATAGCGATAGAAAGTAGCTATATTGACTTCGGCAGCTACGGCGGTAATCTTGCTAACGCTGACACAGATGGATATACGCTAGGGTTAAAATTAAGCCTACCGCTATCAGATGATATTTCACTGTATGCAAAAGGTGGACAACTTTGGGCTGAAACAAATTACCAAGTACTCACAGTTAATGACTCAAGCGATGATGAGGGTCTATTTGGCGGTATAGGTATCAGCTATAAATTGACACAAGACTGGTCGGTAAAATTTGATTATACATTATATGATAATGATTTAGATATTGAGCAAGCCTCAGATGACATAGACGAAGCCGATTTCTCAACAGATTTAAGGCATGCATCCGTAGGCATTGAATACAAATTTTAATTATTTTTTACGCCTCTTAAAATAACCATTAAGAGGCGTAACGGTACTAAGCAACCTCTGGTTAACCTCGTAGCGTCTTTGCGTGACCTCAAGCAGTTAATTGTTAGGCGTCTTTTGCAGCTAATGGCCGTAGCCTTTATCAAAAGTGACACCTAGCCCTTAGCAAAATAACAACACAAGTGTCTGCTCTAGGCCACGCCCTTCAGGGCTTTCAAAAAAATCTCCAGCACCAAGGAACTGTCTACTTTGATATCGCCCAAAGGGCAACCAGCCCGCCTTTCTCAGCCGCCTAAACAGGAAAAATTTATGAAAGCCAGAGATGCCGCGAGATTAATCAGAGGCTCTTTAGCACACTTATAACCGATATACCTTTACACTTATTAACAAGGCACAAAGAAGGAATACCCTTGGGTATGAAACCATCGGAGGCAGGCTGCCGACGCAGAGCGTATAGCGATATATTGACAGCGTGCACTATACTCAAGGGTATTCTTTTCAACTGTTTTGGTAGAATGAAGTGACCCCAAATGACTTGAATCTAACCATGAATAAAATATGGCAACATATAATTATCATATCCATGATAGCCTCCCGACCAGAAGTCCAATACGATCTAGCTCAAATAAAAATAGAGCGCACCACAAACGAAAAACCCATAAATAACCGTGAAATACAATCTCATATAATGCATCTGTTCACATTAAAAAATAGAATTATTAGAGCGTGTCGTAATACCTTCTAATAAAGCCATACCTTTATAAGAATTACCATTTTTATTTAATTTTGGGCTCCAAACAGCAATACAATACTTACCAGGATGGACAGCAATAATACCGCCACCTACACCACTTTTCCCAGGCAACCCGGTTTTAAAAGCAAACTCACCGGCTTCATCATAAAACCCACACATTTGCATAATAGAATTAATACGCTTCGATCGCCTAGCTGTAATAACCGTTGTATTAGTGATCGGATTAACACCCGCGTCAGCCAAATATAAAAAAGCTTGAGCTAAATCTTTGCAGCTCATTTCAATAGAACAAAGGTGAAAATAAAAGTCTAAGACACAATCAACTTCATTGTTAAGATTACCAAAGCTCTTCATGAAATTTGCTAATGCATAATTTCTGTAACCCGTCTCTTTTTCAGAATGAACGACTTTCTCATTATATGAAATATCATCAATACCCGATGTGCATTTAATAAAATCCAACAGATCATCTTTAGGGTTATCGAGGCTACTGACTAAGACATCACAAATAACAATAGCACCCGCGTTTATAAAAGGGTTACGGGGAATACCATTTTCATGCTCTAACTGCACAAGCGAATTAAATGCACAGCCAGAAGGCTCATACCCTACTCGCTCCCATAATTTATCGCCCTTTAATTTTAAAGCCAAAGTCAACGAAAAAACTTTAGAGATGCTCTGAATAGAAAACTTCTCAGTAGCATCACCAAAATGAAAATGAAGCTGATCAACTGTAGTTAAGTGTATACCCAGCTTATTTGGATTAACTGTACCTAACTCCGGGATATAACAGGCCACATTACCTAAATCGTCCATTTTAGATACTTTACTAGCAACATCAGAAAATATTTTCTGGTAATCAATAACGTCTTTCATAAAACATTCACATCAATAAAAATTAAGATCCTATCATTGAATCTAAAAACAATAAATCTTAATATAAAAAAAACCATCGAGGATATAGGAAATAAGCCTAAAAAGATAAACCGCCTAAATGGCAGGGATAAAACACATATGCTATGTAGCATACATATTTAAAATGCATGTAATTATCGAGACGCTTGACTAGGAAACCTCTGATTAACCTCGCGGCATATCTGGCTTTCAGAAAGCTTTCCTGTTTAGACGGCTGAGAAAGGCGGGCTGATTGCCCTTTGAGCGACATCAACGCAGACAGGCTCCCCGGTGCTTGAGAATCGTGCTTAAGCGTTTCCCGAAATCCCCGAAGGGCGTAGCCAAGAGCAGAGGCGATACGGGGTTAATCAGAAATCCCCTAGCATAAAAATATTGATACCAGCGTATAAAAACAGTGCTAGAAAAATAATCTTTTATTATGAAGAATTAGAGAGTAAAAAAAGGCAGGATGAAAAGAGAGCGAGAGTAAAAAGCATAATCGAATATTCAATCATGCTTTCATTATATTTAAACGGCTGCGTCAGCGTCAGCTTCATCTAAAGACTTAGGGTTAACACCAAATTTATTTTCTTCATGGCTGTCTTGGACATAGAAAACAATAAGAATAATAAAACCAATAACTGGAATAAAACCAATCAATTGCCACCAACCTGAACGGCCAGTATCATGTAACCTTCGCGCTGAAATACTGATACTTGGTAATAACAAACCAAGTGAAACAATAAGAGAAACAAGCTGAATGCCTAAAACTGAATCTATAATACTTGCGACAATAGAGATCACAAAATAAATAAGAATATACATCCAAAAAGCTTTTCTTCTTACACGACCATTAAAGTTCATATAATTGTTTTTTACAGCATCAATAAAATATTCCATTAAAATTTCCCGTTAATTAATTTATAAAAAAGGTATCAATTAAAGCTATCCTTGAAAACATAAAATAACTCTTGAAATAGTCAGACAATCATAAATGCCTAAGGAAAGTCTGATTAAGCCTTGCCGATCATACAATTTGAATACTGTTGGCAATATCAAAGTAATTTTGTTCTAAAATTAGTATTTCTAGCCTGTTATCTACCCATATTGGCAGATAACAGGCGCAACTCACCTATAGAGGCA
>CAKZUG010000067.1 GCA_937920545.1 uncultured Saccharophagus sp. | reverse complement strand
TGATTGTTTAAGGGGTTTTTTTCGTTTTAAGGTCTTGCTTTAAAGTCTTTGTTAGTACTGCTTTAAGCTTTTGATTTTATCTTTTACGCTCTCGATTTTTTCGCTTGTTGCCTCTTTGATTTCTTCTGTTTTAGCTTTGGTTTCTTCTTTAATCGCTTTGGCTTTTTCTGTTGTTTTATCTGTTACCGCTGCGCTTTTCTCTTTAAGGGCTTCGATTTTTTCGGCAGACTCTTCTTTTAGTGCTTCGATCTTCTCTTCTGCTTTTTCTATTTTCTCTTTTGTTGCGTCCTTGAGGTTCTCTGCTTTTGTTTTAGTATCTTCAATGATATTAGTGTCTGCTGCTGGAGCTGGCTGCGGTGTTGGTTCTTTATCTGAGCATGCCGCGAGTGTAGCAGCCATAATACTAGCTAAAATAAGTGATGATGTTTTCATGTGTTGTCCTTTTAATGAATAAATGAAAAGTAATAAGAAACTATGTGGGTATAAGCATATCTTATTTGTGCAATAAAGCGAGTTAAGCCAGTATTTTTAATGATTGAGCTATATTCATATCATTAAGTAACTTAACTGAGTCTGTATTGCGTACATATGTTTATTAAAAGTGTGCGTTATTAAGACCGTTTATCGTATTTCTTATCATAAAAGGCGGTATAATTGTTGAACCAATTTATGCTTTTTGTATCTCAAGAGTTCACAGGATATTGTATCAATAGTAGAGGTTATACATGAAATTACGTTTAATAGGTGCGGTTGCAGGTTTGATGTTACCATTAATTGCATTTTCTCAAGTAGCTGAGAATCAAGATGACAAAGCGGCTAAGCTCATTACGCAAAAGCTTGAGGCGGCACGCCCCGGGTTAAAAGTGGGTGCTGTTACCCCCTCGGCTGTTAAAGGTATATATAAAACCACAATCGAGAATGGCCCTGCTGTATATTCAAGTGCTGACGGCCAGTTTTTTATTACGGGTGAGCTGTATCAGTTGCAAGCAAATGATTTAGTTAACCTTACTCAAAAAGATATGGACGTCACGCGTAAAAAGCTCATGGAGCAGATCAAGTTAGAGGATATGATTGTTTTTGCCCCTAAAGAAGGTGAAACAAAAGCCATTATTAACGTGTTTACTGATGTCGACTGCGGTTATTGTCAAAAGCTTCACCGCGAGATCCCTGACTACAATAAATTAGGTATAGAGATTCGTTATATGGCGTTTCCGCGTGCGGGTATTGCTTCTGAGTCGTACAATAAAGTGGTATCAGCTTGGTGCGCTAAAGACCCGCAAGATGCTTTAACAAAGTTGAAAATGCGTGAGCAGATTCCGACTAATATTTGCGAATCTAGCCCTGTTGCAATGCAATACAATATTGGTGGTCAAATGGGTATTTCGGGTACGCCTGCCATCATATTGGAAGACGGTAGCCTTATAGCAGGCTACATGCCCGCTGATAGTTTGGCTCAGCGCTTAGGTTTGTAAATACGTAACGTTTAGTTGGTCTACGTTTAGTTTGTTTTAGATGCCGCTATAATCTTATAGCGGCATCGTTCGTTATACCCTTCAAAACCTGCGCGATACAGGTATAATGCCTTTCTATTTTAAGCTCAAATATGTTTATTTGATGCTTATATTCTTGTCGAGTCATCACTTAATCACATTACACGTAAAAGATGCGTTCTAATGGCTAAGTTATGGCTATATAAGATACCTAATTTATAAGATATCTAATTTATAAAATAACTTTTGTACATTCACTTTTATATTCACAAGGGGTTATCCTTGAAAAGCGTAAATATTGGTATATGCGGCGTTGGCACAGTAGGCACAGGTACATTGGATGTCTTGTCTCGCAACACTCAAGAAATCAGCGCACGTGCTGGCAAGCAAATAAATATTGTTCATGTGGGAGCAAGACGCGATCACAAAGACGACCATATTCGCGCGATAAGTGAAGATATTACCATTAGCCGTGATGTTTTTGCCGTTGTTAACGATAAGAATGTTGATGTTGTGGTTGAGCTGATTGGTGGCACCAGCGTGGCCAAAGACCTAGTCGAGCAAGCCTTGCAAAACGGTAAGCATGTTGTTACAGCCAACAAAGCGCTTATTGCCCAGCACGGTAACGAGCTATTTGCATTAGCAGAAAAAAATAATGTTGTTGTTGCTTATGAAGCCGCAGTAGCGGGTGGTATCCCCATTATTAAAGCGCTTAAAGAAGGTTTGAGTGCAAACAAAATCGAATTTTTAGCCGGTATTATTAATGGTACAGGTAATTTTATTCTAACCGAAATGCGCGATAAAAAGAGTGCATTTGGTGATGTTTTAGCGCAAGCGCAAGCGCTAGGTTACGCTGAAGCAGACCCTACATTTGATATTGAAGGTATTGATGCAGCGCATAAGCTGGTTATTTTATCGGCCATTGCCTTTGGTACGCCGCTGCAATTTGATAGCGTTTTTACCGAAGGTATCACCAAAATAACCACAGCTGATGTCGACTATGCCAAAGAGTTAGGGTATGAGATCAAGCATTTGGGTGTGACACAAAAACGTGAAGGCGGTATTGAGCTACGCGTACACCCCACGCTAGTGCCCACAACCGAGATGATTGCAAACGTCAATGGCGTAATGAACGCAGTGATGGTGAAAGGTGATGCGGTTGGACCTACATTGTATTACGGCCCAGGTGCTGGCGCAGAACCGACTGCATCGGCTGTGATTGCCGATATTGTTGATGTTGTGCGTAATAGTGATGATGCACCAAACCATTGCGCGCCGCACCTAGGTTTTGATGCTGCATCGCTTAACGCGTTACCCATGCTCCCTATAGAGGAAGTAGAAACCGCTTTTTATATTCGTATGACGGCGCAAGATAAGCCCGGTGTATTAAGTGAAATCACTCAAATCTTAAGCAATGCGGGTATCAGTATCGAGGCGCTTGTGCAAAAAGAGCCCAACGAAAACGAAGAGACTGTGCCCGTTATTTTGTTAACGCAGCGCGTTATCGAAAAGCAAGTCATTGAGGCTATTCAAAAAATCGAAGCGCTAGATACTATTAGTGATTCAGTTATGCGTATCCGTGTAGAAACGTTTAAATAATTTATAGCGAGACAAATGTGAAATATATCAGTACACGCGGCGACGCCCCCGCACTTAATTTCGAAGATGTGGTATTAACAGGTTTGGCCACCGATGGCGGCTTATATGTGCCAGAATCGCTACCGACTTTTACCCCAGAGCAAATTGCTAGCTGGAAAGGCCTAAGTTACAGCGATTTAGCTTTTAAAATTATTGCTCCTTTTGTGGATGGTGAAATCCCCGATGCAGATTTAAAAGCCATAATTGATAAATCGTATAAAAAGTTTCGTCACCCTGCCATTGCACCTTTAGTGCAAACAGGTCATAACGAGTGGATTCTTGAGTTGTTTCAAGGGCCAACCTTGGCGTTTAAAGACTTTGCATTACAATTTTTAGGCAATACCTTCGATTACATCCTTAAAAAGCGTGATCAAAAAGTGGTTGTTATGGGTGCGACATCAGGTGATACGGGTTCGGCAGCCATTGAGGGTTGTCGTGACTGTGACAACATCGATATCTTTATTTTGCATCCAAACAAGCGTGTATCAGATGTGCAGCGCAAGCAAATGACCACCGTTATTAACAAAAATGTACATAATATTGCCCTTGAGGCTAACTTTGATGATTGTCAAAATATGGTGAAAGCCAGCTTTAATGATCAATCATTTTTACCAGAAGGTCGCCAACTGGCTGCGGTTAACTCGATTAACTGGGCGCGTATTATGGCGCAAATTGTCTACTATTTTTATGCTGGCCTTGCCTTAGGTGCACCGAGCAATAAAGTATCGTTCTCTGTGCCAACCGGTAATTTTGGCGATATTTTTGCGGGTTACTTAGCGAAGCAAATGGGCTTGCCCATTGATCAGCTTGTGATAGCGACAAACAGCAACGATATTTTACACCGCTGTATCAGTGATAATGACCATACGAAAAAACCATTATTGCACTCGTTATCACCGAGTATGGATATTATGGTTTCAAGTAATTTTGAGCGCATGCTGTTTGAGTTGTATGATCGTAACGGCGGTGCCATTAAACAGTTGATGGATGACTTTAAATCGGGCGTTATGACATTAGAGCAAGGGCCGCTAGCTAAAGCACAGGCGTTATTTAGCAGCTACAAGCTAGATGATCAAGAAATGCTCGATGTCATCAGTGATGTGTTCAATAAAACAGAATACTTACTTGATCCACACACAGCAATTGGTGTGCAGGCGGCCAGAAAAACGCGTCGTTCTCAAGATGTACCCATGGTTTGCTTAGCGACAGCGCACCCCGCTAAATTCCCAGAGGCCATACAAAAAGCAGGTCAGTCTGAAGAGCCCGCTTTGCCAAATCATATGTCTGATTTGTTCGATAGAGAAGAGCAGTACGATGTGCTTGATAACGATATTCAAGCCGTGCAGGCCTTTATCGCGGGCAATATTTCAGCCTAAGCGTATTTTAATGGGCAGGTAACATGCTAATGACATGTTGCCTGTTTTATTTTTTTGCGCCAGTAATACATCATTGACGAAGACCCATATGCCTCTTATAGGCATTTTTGAATTCTCCACTTTTATAAGGCGCTAGCCTGCTATCGCTTTTTTCGAGCGAATTATGCCTGTTAATATAAGCCCCTCTTTTATCAATGCTTCAGCTACCCCTTCAAGCAGCCAAAAACGAATACAAACTCGTACCTTGCCTGATGGCCAGCCTGCTGATTTTATTCATAGCTCAGCATGTACACCCACGCAACTTGTCGAGCAGCTCTATGCCCTGCGTGGTTTTACGCCAGATAACACGCAAGATGTGCAAGATGCGCTGTACTCGCTTACTGGTTTGCTAAAGCCTACAACGTTAAAAGGGTTAGACGTAGCCTGTGAGCGTATTTGTGATGCCATCATAAACAACCAGAAAATAGTCATTGTGGGTGATTTTGACTGCGATGGTGCAACTAGTACGGCGCTTGGCATCCGTGTGATGCGAGCCTTTGGTTATCACAATATTGATTTTTTAGTGCCCAACCGGTTTGAATATGGGTACGGTTTAACGCCCGAAATTGTTGATGTGGCGCATACAATGCAGCCGCAACTCATTGTGACGGTCGATAACGGCATTGCCAGTATAGATGGCGTGCATCGCGCTAATTCATTGGGTATTGATGTGGTCGTGACAGACCACCATTTACCGCCCGAAACGCTCCCAGATGCATGCGCGATTGTGAACCCTAATCAGCATGGCTGTGCTTTTGGGTCTAAAAACCTCGCTGGTGTGGGTGTGATGTTTTACGTGTTATGCGCGGTGCGAACACGCTTAATAGAGCAGGGCTGGTTTGAGCGGCAGGCGATCACGCCACCTAATATGGCGCAGTACCTCGATATTGTTGCGCTGGGTACCGTTGCCGATGTGGTGCCGCTGGATTTTAATAATCGTATTTTGGTCGAGCAAGGATTAAAGCGTATTCGGGCTGGACGGTGTTGTGAAGGCATAAAGGCGCTTTTTGAAGTAGCAGGAAAAGATAGCCGCTTAATAAAAGCGCAAGACATGGGTTTTGTGGCTGGTCCGCGGTTAAATGCAGCAGGGCGTTTAGATGATATTTCTATTGGTATCGCACTTTTGCTGGATGACAACCCCGCAAGCGCGTTGGCTACAGCATCGCAACTCGACGATTTAAACAAAGAGCGTCGTCAAATTGAGCGCTCAATGCAAGTCGAGGCCGAGGCATTACTTACTCAGCTAAATGACGATATCGGTCAGCATAGCGTGTGCTTATATCAAGACGATTGGCATCAGGGTGTGATTGGTATATTGGCATCACGTATCAAAGAAAAGCACTACAAACCCACTATTATTTTTGCTCAAGCATCCGATACCGAGCTAAAAGGCTCTGGTCGTTCTGTAGAGGGCGTGCATTTACGTGACGTGCTGGATATTGTCGCAACTTCCAACCCCGGCATGCTAAGCAAGTTTGGTGGTCATGCTATGGCCGCAGGTTTAAGCTTACAGCTCGATAAGCTAGCCGCGTTTAAGGTTGCGTTTGATTTGGCAGTGAATACATATTTAAAAGGTGAGGTTATTACGCCTGCTATAACAACAGATGGCGCGCTACCCAGCCACTTGTTTGATTTAGATACGGCTTATGCTATTGATAAGGCCGGGCCATGGGGGCAGGGGTTTTTAGCGCCGTTATTTTGTAACACGTTTACTGTGGTTAACCAAAAAATTGTTGGTCAAAATCATTTGAAGTTAGTGTTAGGTTTAGAAAATAATCCGCATCAGGTTATAGATGTGATTGTCTTTAATATCGATGTCACGCAATGGCCAAACTTGTCATGCGATAAGGTCAGGCTGGCGTATAGTCTCGATATTAATCGATTTAGGGGGCGTGAAACTGTTCAGCTAATGGGGAGTTACATCGAGGCCATATAAACCAGTATTACTGCATAATATGGTGCCATTTTACGCCTGCGCAATGTCTTTCAATATAGCGGTATTCGGGCTTATGAGTAAAGGGGTGTTGCTGATGCTTAAAATAATGATGGTCTTGCGTTGAGCCCATGTATTGCCATGCGGCAGATTGATTAATGCATGCTGCATCACCCTTGTTAATAGGGTCTTGCGCTAAGTGCTGCCACATCAGTGGCCACTCTGTATCTGTCGCTTCTAAAAATTCCACGGCTAGACTTTTAGAATCATTAAAATGAAGAGCATGCCAACCTCGGTTTAAAAGATTAAAACAAGTATCACTGATATAGCTGATACTTGTATTAAATGAGGCTGTTATTTAATCACGATTGTATAATGGGGTCTGGCACGGGGTCATCTTTTTCAGCATTTGAATCGGGCGTGTCGCTATCTGTGAGCTCGATATCAGTTTCCCATTTTGTTAATGCGCCTTCATCAAAAAACACGGTGAATCGTTTATCGACTAATACTTCGCCACCACGCTGAACCATAAAGAGATAATCCCAGCGTTCAATGTTAAACGTGTCTTTTATTAATGGTGTCCCCATAATGTACTGTACTTGCCTGGGTGTCATGCCAATTTTAAGTTGATCGACCATTTTCTTTTCAATGAAGTTACCTTGTTGAACGCGTACTTTATACACACCAGGAAACCTAAACGTCGAACATGCCGTTAACGAGATAACAACTGAGGTCAGCGATAGAGCGATTAAGCAGGTTTTTATCATTTTTTGCATTATAGGGGTTCCAGAAATGAGGCTAGCCAAGGATAATACCTGTTGAACCCAAGACTGGGAACCCCTTAATGGAGCGCTTTAATGACAACTGAAAACCAAGAGCTGAAAAAAGCCGGCTTAAAAGTTACTTTACCCAGAGTAAAAATTCTTCAAATTTTAGAAAAGTCAGAAGAAAGGCATTTAAGTGCTGAAGATGTTTACAAGTCGCTACTTGAGGCGGGTGAAGATGTTGGTCTTGCCACGGTTTACCGTGTCTTAACACAGTTTGAAAGTGCAGGGCTGGTTGAGCGCCATAACTTTGATGGCGGTCATTCGGTGTTCGAATTAGACCGTGGTGATCACCACGATCATATGGTTTGTGTCGATACGGGTAAGGTGATTGAATTTCACAACCATGAAATAGAGTCGCTACAAGAGCAAATTGCTAAAGAGCATGGTTACAGTATTGCTGGCCATAGCTTGGTTTTATATGTCAAGCCTATTAATGGTGATAAATAAAAACGGCAGTCATCCCTAATTTGGCTCTATCTGTTACTTGTAACACTCAACGATACAGTACTGCTTGAGGCGCTATGTCGTTGAATCTGTTTTTTCTGACTTTATTTTCCTTTACTCCGGGTCTCCAAAGCTACAAAACTACATTGGTGTGACGTTAGGGTAAAGATAAACCTTTATCCATTGAGCATCTGTTTAGCGTGCGCCAACGATAGCTCTGACTGAGCATCGCCACCCATCATGCGGGCCAGTTCTGTTACCGCACGGTCATTTTCGATATAGTGAATGGACGTGGCTACAGATTTTTTGCTTATTTGTTTATCCACCAGCAAGTGATTATGGGCTTTGCTGGCCACTTGAGCTAAATGAGTAACACAAAATATCTGTGTCGATCGTCCAAGCTCGCGTAACAGCTCGCCCACAATATCCCCTGTAGTGCCACCAATTCCTACGTCTACCTCATCAAAAATTAACGTGGGTGTATTAGTGGTTAACGCTGTCACAACCTGAATAGCCAAGCTAATACGTGATAATTCACCGCCCGACGCTATCTTGCTTAATGGCTTAGCGGGTGTGT
Organism: uncultured Saccharophagus sp.; assembly: GCA_937920545.1. Lineage (GTDB taxonomy): Bacteria > Pseudomonadota > Gammaproteobacteria > Pseudomonadales > Cellvibrionaceae > Saccharophagus. The sequence continues at coordinate 40,430 of CAKZUG010000067.1, read as the reverse complement.
TAGGTTGAGTGGCAATCAAAAACATGGGTGTTTCATTGCCCGTTTTAGTGGGTGTTGTGCAGGGCTCTAAGAGAATCTCAAAAGTGGTGTGCTGCATGGCAAGGAGCTGTAATTTTTTATTCACGGCTGATGCTAATTTCTTAGCGGCAATACGGCGTTTTTCAGTGAGTTTGTTGGCTAATGACGTATAACCGCTGTGTGCTAACTTAACTTGCTCGGTTAAATTCTCTATTTGCTCATCACTTGGCGATAATGCCTCTAATTCAGTATTCAATGTAATGGCGTAGTCATAAAGGGCTTCGGGTTTAACTTTATGTTTACGTGCAACATCGTAAATAGCCGATAAGCGCGCCTCAATTTGAGGCAAATCTTGCTCTGTGCTGTCGCTGCTGTTTAATTGTCGATCAAGCTCGAGTTTAGCCTCATCAACTTGCACTAGGGCTTGCTCTAATAGTTGCGTGGTCTCATTAATGGGGTGCGACTTGAAAGGTAAGTCGTGTAATAAATGTAATGCTTGGTTAAGCTGCGCGCTAATGCCGTTCTCATCGTTATCACAAAGGTAGCTGACTTTTTCACAGTTTTGCTGTGTTTCAACGTGGCAAGATAGCGTTTTTTGCTTTTGTTCTAATTCGTTAAGTTCATTGTGCTCAAGACTAAGTGTATTGAGCTCAGAGGCTTGATAACTCAGCAATTGATAGTGCGCATGGCTAGATTCTTTATTGGCAAGCGCCGTGTCTAAGGTATTTTTGCATTCATGCCACCAGCCAAAGGCTTTTTGCAATTTGGTGGTTAAACTTTGTGCGCAGGCAAAGTTATCCAGTAACACGCCGTGAGTTTTTGTTGATAAAAGAGATTGGTGTGCATGCTGGCTGTGTATATCAAGTAGCTTTTCGGCAAACTGTTTTAGGTTTTGCAGTGTGACGGTTGTGCCATTGATGTATGCCCGAGATCGACCATTTTGTGCGATGGTGCGCCTTAAAATACATTCATGATCAAAGCTAATATCTAAAGCCGCGAGAACCGATTGAGCCGATAGATTATTGGATATATCGAAAGTGGCTTGTATATCGGCGCGTTCACAACCGTTTCTAATTTTATCAGTATCGGTTTTTGCCCCCAGTATTTGTGCTAATGCATCTAATGTAATCGATTTACCTGCGCCAGTTTCACCGGTTATGCACGTTAAGCCTTTAGTGCACTCAATATCTATTTGGTCTACTAGCGTGAAATTTTCGATGTGTAAATGCGTTAGCATGGCAAAACCTCTATACAGTGTTTATACAGTCATATGTGTTTTTATACAGTATTTTAGTGTTGGTTGTAAAGTGATCATGTGAGGTTTTCGTCTTTATCATCTAATTAGTGATTAACGGCCTATTTTAGGTGGCGTACAAATACGCGGTAGTTATTTATTATCTAATGGATTATTCACCTTGCTGTCTCTTGAATCTCATTTTGGCGGCCCCATATATCGATCGATGAATAAATAGACAGCTTTAATGCGTGTCTGGTATATCGCTTATTATATTGGGAGACAAACGTGGCAGATCAAGAAACACAGCACACCAGCGAAAAAATTGAAGAGCAAGATGTCGTACAAGATGCGCAGCACGATGAAACGCAGGCCGATGCAGGCGGTGACGCCTTACAAGATCAAATTGAGCAGTTAACGCAAGCATTAGCAACAGCAAAAGAAGACGCTATTCGCGCAGCGGCTGAAGCGCAAAATGCCCGTCGCCGTGCACAGCAAGATGTTGAAAAAGCCCACAAGTTTGCTCTTGAAAAATTTGTCAATGACATGTTGCCCGTTGCCGACAACCTAGAGCGTGCGGTTGAGTCAAGTAAAGCCGATGGCGTTGAAATGGCCACAGTGGTAGAAGGCGTTGAGTTAACACTTAAGACATTAGTTGATGCCCTTAAAAAGCATAACGTAGAAGCGGTAAGCCCCGAAGGCGAGCCTTTTGATCCGCAGCTCCACCAAGCGATGAGCATGATCGAGCAGCCCGATGTTGAGCCAAATACCGTGTTAAACGTGTTTCAGCAAGGCTACACATTAAATGGTCGTTTAGTGCGCCCAGCCATGGTTGTTGTTTCAAAAAGCTAAGTTGTTTCAGAAAGCTAAAGAGTTATCACTAAATCCGTATAAAAAGTAAGGGTTAGGCCTTGAATAATTATTCGGCGAACCAATATTGAAGATAACTTAAAACGTTATCACTTAAACATAAAAAGTCGCTTTGATTATTAATTATAAATAATTAGGGCGCACATATTTTGGAGAGAAAAAATGGGTAAAATCATTGGTATTGACTTGGGTACAACCAACTCATGTGTCGCCGTATTAGAAGGCGGTAAAGCGAAGGTTATCGAAAACGCTGAAGGCGATCGCACCACACCATCGATTGTTGCATTTGTTGACGACGGCGAAATTTTAGTAGGCCAAAGCGCTAAGCGTCAGTCTGTTACTAACCCTACAAACACACTGCACGCCGTTAAGCGTTTAATCGGCCGTAAATTTACCGATGACGTGGTACAAAAAGACATCTCTATGGTGCCATACAAAATTGTTGGTGCTGACAACGGCGATGCATGGGTAGAAGTGAATGGCGATAAAAAAGCACCGCCGCAAATTTCTGCTGAAGTACTGAAAAAAATGAAGAAAACAGCCGAAGATTACTTAGGCGAAAAAGTCACAGAAGCGGTTATTACTGTTCCGGCTTATTTTAACGATTCTCAGCGTCAAGCCACAAAAGATGCGGGTAAAATTGCCGGCCTTGAAGTCAAGCGTATTATTAACGAGCCAACAGCTGCGGCACTAGCTTACGGTATGGATAAAGCCCAAGGTGATAAAACCATTGCGGTTTATGACTTAGGTGGTGGTACGTTCGATATTTCTATTATTGAAATTGCCGATGTTGACGGCGAGCACCAGTTTGAAGTGCTTTCTACAAACGGTGATACGTTCCTAGGTGGTGAAGATTTCGATCTACGTTTGATCGAGTTTTTAGCCGGCGAGTTCAAACAGTCTAGTGGTATTGATCTTCACAATGATCCATTAGCGCTACAACGTTTACGTGAAGCGGCTGAAAAGGCGAAAATCGAACTATCAACTAGCCAGCAAACAGAAGTCAACTTGCCTTACATCACGGCTGATGCGACAGGCCCTAAGCACTTGGTTGTTAAATTATCACGCGCTAAATTAGAGTCATTAGTAGAAGAATTAGTTGAACGTTCACTCGCACCGTTAAAGCTTGCTATTAAAGATGCTGGCTTAAGTGCAGACGAAATCGACGATGTTATTTTGGTGGGTGGTCAAACACGTATGCCAATGGTACAAAAAGCTGTAGCAGACTTCTTTGGTAAAGAGCCACGTAAAGATGTTAACCCTGATGAAGCCGTCGCCATGGGCGCAGCTATTCAAGGTGCGGTACTGGCCGGAGATGTAAAAGACGTACTTCTATTGGATGTTACGCCGCTAAGTTTAGGTATTGAAACAATGGGTGGTGTTGCTACGCCGCTTATCGAGAAAAACACGACGATCCCAACGAAAAAGTCGCAGGTTTTCTCAACAGCAGAAGACAACCAAACAGCCGTAACTATTCACGTGGTTCAAGGTGAGCGCAAGCAAGCCTCACAAAACAAATCACTAGGCCGTTTTGATCTTGCTGACATTCCGCCATCACAGCGTGGTATGCCACAAATTGAAGTCACGTTTGATATTGACGCAAACGGTATTTTGAATGTATCGGCAAAAGATAAAGCCACTGGTAAAGAGCAATCTATCGTGATCAAGGCTTCTTCTGGTCTTAATGATGACGAAATCGAAAAAATGGTACAAGACGCCGAAGCTAACGCAGAAGCTGATCGTAAGTTCGAAGAGGTTGTTACGGCGCGTAATACACTTGAAGGATTAATTCATGCCACAAAGAAAACGCTTGACGAAGCAGGCGACAAAGCCACGGATGAAGAGAAATCAGCTATCGAAGCTGCAGTTACTCAGGCCGAAGAAGCGGTTAAGGGCGAAGATAAAGAAGCTATGGAGGCGGCGACTAAAGCGCTAACCGATGCATCTTCATCACTTGCACAAAAAATGTATGCCGAGCAAGCCGCTAGCGCTGAAGGCGAAGCTGCACAGGGCGAAGCCGCTTCAGATAACGCAGAAGACGACGGTGTTGTTGATGCCGAGTTTGAAGAAGTGAAAGACGATAAATAAGCAATCTTGTTTATAATGATTTAAACTAGCGCGGGCTTCATGCCCGCGTTTTTGCGATTAAAATGCACCTTTTAGGCTTTTTCGATTATTGGCTTGTGCTAATTGGCTTGTGTTAATTGGCGTGTGCTAAACGGTACAACACTAATCAAAAACGCTTACCTCAATATTCATTAACTTACATTAACTTAAAGAAGTGATCATGTCTAAACGCGATTATTACGAAGTTCTAGGCGTCTCAAGAGACGTATCTGGCCCCGACCTTAAAAAAGCCTACCGCAAAGTAGCGATGAAATTTCACCCCGACCGCAACCCAGACGACGCGGGAGCAGAAGAGAAATTTAAAGAGGCCAGCGAAGCTTACGAAATTTTATCGGACCAAAATAAACGCGCTATGTACGATCAGCATGGCCATGCAGGTGTTGATGGTGCTGGCGGTATGGGCGGCGGCGGCGAAGGTTTTGGCAACTTCTCTGATGTGTTTGGCGATGTGTTTGGTGATATTTTTGGCGGTGGAGGTGGCGGCGGTCGTCGTGGTCCATCGCGCGGATCCGATTTGCGTTACACGTTAGATTTAAGTTTAGAAGATGCCGTTAAAGGCACCACAGTTAAAATTAAAGTGCCCACACTTGTCAGTTGTAAACCATGTAATGGTTCAGGGGCGAAAAAAGGCACTGCCCCCACCACATGTACAACCTGTGGCGGCCATGGCCAAGTGCGCATGCAACAAGGCTTTTTCTCTGTGCAGCAAGCCTGCCCAAATTGCCGTGGTACAGGCAAAATGATCAAAGACCCCTGCCCGAGCTGTCGTGGACAAGGTCGTGTTGAAGAGACCAAAACCCTATCGGTTAAAGTGCCGCCTGGTGTAGATACGGGTGACCGTATTCGTTTGGCCGGTGAAGGCGAAGCCAGTGCAGATGGTGGCCCAGCGGGCGACCTATACGTTCAAATGGACGTGCAGTCACATGAGTTTTTTACCCGTGAAGACGCCAATTTATATTGTGAAGTGCCCATTAGTATTTTTGATGCCTGCTTAGGTGGTGAGCTAGAAGTGCCCACACTGGACGGTCGAGTCAAACTAAAAATTCCAGCAGAAACGCAAACGGGTAAATTATTCCGTTTACGCGGCAAAGGTGTTGCGCCTGTACGTGGTGGCGTAGCGGGTGATTTAATGTGTCGTGTTATTGTTGAGACGCCAGTTAATTTAACCAAAAAGCAAAAAGAACTATTAGAAGAATTAAAGGCCAGCATGAAAGGCCAGAAAAATTCGCCCAAGCAAGAGAGCTGGTTCAAAGGCATGAAAAACTTTTTCGGCGATTTGAAAATATAATTGATAAGTAAAGGCATCACCATGACAGTTAAAATAGCCGTTGCAGGCGCAATGGGACGAATGGGCAAAACATTAATCGAAGCGGTAAACCTATCTGAACATACCGAGTTAGGTGCGGCAACGGTACTACCCGATAGCTCGCTGATTGGCGCAGATGCAGGCGAAGCCGCAGGTGTAGGCAAATTAGGCGTGTCGCTTGTAGGTGACCTCAGCGATGCGATAAACGATTTCGATGTGCTTATCGACTTCACCACGCCAGAAGCGACCGTTAAGCATGCGCAGTTATGTGCTCAGCATGGCAAAGTCTTGGTTGTAGGCACAACGGGTTTTAGCCCAGAGCAAAAAGCCGAGTTTGATCAAGCGGTAAGCCAAACAGCCTGTTGTATGGCCTCCAATTTTAGCACTGGCGTCAACTTGTGTTTTAAATTACTCGAAACCGCCGCCAAAGTATTGGGTGACGATTCGGACATCGAAGTATACGAAGCGCATCATCGTCATAAAGTGGATGCGCCGTCGGGTACGGCGTTATCCATGGGTGAAGTTTTGGCTAAAGCGACTAACCGCGATTTAAGCGAAGTGGCTGTTTATGGTCGCGAAGGGCAAACAGGTGCACGCGACCAAAAAACAATCGGCTTTGCTACTAGTCGTGGTGGTGATGTGGTAGGTGATCATACGGTTACCTTTTTTGCCGAAGGTGAGCGCGTAGAGATTACACACAAAGCATCAAGCCGCATGTCATTTGCACGCGGTGCAGTGCGTGCAGCTGTATGGTTAAACGCAAAAGAATCGGGCATGTTTGATATGCAGGACGTACTTAACCTGAAATAACGTGCTTGTTTTGTCAGTTATCAAGCGTGTTATTGCGTATCAAATACATTGTTAGCACGCTTTATTTAAAAATAAAGCGATAATGGATGAATACTAAAGCAACAATAAAAAGAGTCATATGGTTTTAAGGCTCTTTTTATTGTTTCTCTCTTTGTGCCTTTGCCTCCACTCTTCTCCTCCTTTGTTTATTAAAACAATCTACATAAGTTACGTATTACCCGTGGACAAAAACGGGTGCTGTCACGTACAATCGCTCCTCAAATTTGGTGCATAACGCCAAGCCTTATTTTTACATTATTTAAGGTTCTAATTATATGAAAGCGAGGCTGATTTATCCCCTCGCTTTTTGCACATTAACCGATCTGACTCTTAATGCTTAATACGCTCCGTGCATGCGCGGTTGATTCGTTCGGCCTGAAATTACTGACCCGCCCTGTAGTAGGGGCACCTTGGAGGAGAATCTTTTGACTGACGAGCAGCGTGCAGATACGCCTAAACCCGCAATATTGGCCTTGGCCGACGGGAGCATTTTTAGAGGCATCGCTATTGGTGCAACGGGCGCCGCAGTAGGTGAAGTTGTTTTCAATACTGCCATGACAGGTTATCAAGAGATCCTTACCGATCCATCTTACGCCAAGCAAATCGTCACGCTTACTTACCCGCACATAGGTAACACGGGTGTGACGGTGGAAGATAGCGAATCAGGTAGCATCTGGGCACAAGGCTTAGTTATACGTGATATTGCCATGGTGCATAGCAACTTTCGTAGCGAAAACTCACTTGAAAACTTTTTAATTAACAACAATGTTGTGGGTATTGCCGATATCGATACGCGCCGTCTCACGCGTATATTGCGTGATAAAGGCGCGCAAAGCGGCTGTATTATGGCGGGTGATATTAATGAGCAGGAAGCCATTGATAAAGCCAAAGCGTTTGCGGGCTTACAAGGCTTAGACTTAGCCAAAGAAGTATCTACTGAAGCGGCATTTAAATGGGATAAAGGCACATGGCAGCTAGGTAAGGGCTTTAGTGAGTTACCAGAAGGCAAGCGCTACAACGTTGTGGCCTATGATTTTGGTGCCAAAAACAATATTTTACGCATGCTGGTTGATCGCCATTGTGATTTAACGGTTGTGCCTGCACAAACACCGGCAGAAGAGGTTATCGCTTCAGACCCTGATGGTATCTTTTTATCAAACGGCCCAGGCGACCCAGAGCCATGTGATTATGCCATCGAAGCCATTAAAGCTTTCTTAGAAGCCGGTATCCCCATGTTTGGTATTTGTTTGGGCCATCAGTTATTGGCGCTCGCCAGTGGCGCAAAAACGGTAAAAATGAAATTTGGCCACCACGGTGCCAACCACCCAGTAAAAGATCTAGAAACGGGCACGGTGATGATCACCAGTCAAAACCACGGTTTTGCGGTGGATGAAGCGAGCTTGCCTAGCCATATTAAAGTGACACACAAATCACTGTTTGATGATTCTTTACAAGGCATACACCATACAGAAAAGCCCGCATTCAGTTTTCAGGGGCACCCTGAAGCGAGCCCTGGCCCGCATGATGCCGACACGTTATTTGATCACTTTATTGAGCTAATGGATCAAGCATAAGCTGTTTGATTTAACCGTTTATTGACGTTTTGTACTGATGTTTTGTACTCACGTTTTATACCTATTTTTTTTTATAAGCGTTTTTTATACGTTTTTTTATATATTAGGTTGATGGCCGCACAGGCGGCCAAACCGGAGACCCCATGCCAAAAAGACACGACCTTAAAAGCATATTAATTATTGGTGCTGGCCCCATTGTAATTGGCCAAGCCTGTGAGTTTGATTATTCGGGTGCGCAAGCATGTAAAGCCTTACGCGAAGAAGGCTACCGCGTGATTCTTGTGAACTCAAACCCCGCCACAATCATGACAGACCCATCAATGGCCGATGCGACTTACATCGAACCTATCACTTGGGAAACCGTCGAAAAAATCATCGAGAAAGAAAAGCCCGATGCGGTATTGCCTACCATGGGCGGCCAAACAGCATTGAACTGTGCGCTCGATCTAGCGAAACATGGTGTGTTAGATAAGTACAATGTTGAGCTTATTGGTGCAAAAGAAGACGCCATTAATAAAGCTGAAGACCGTAACTTGTTTGACCAAGCCATGAAAAAAATTGGCTTAGAATGTGCGCGCGCTAAAATTGTACATTCAATGGAAGAAGCCAACCATGTTCCTAAAGAGTTTGGTTTCCCTTGTATTATTCGTCCGTCGTTTACCATGGGCGGTTCCGGTGGTGGTATTGCCTATAACTGGGATGAATTTGAAGAAATTTGTACACGTGGCCTCGATTTATCGCCCACCAATGAGTTGTTGATTGATGAATCGTTATTGGGTTGGAAAGAATATGAAATGGAAGTTGTGCGTGATAAAAACGACAACTGCATCATTATTTGTTCTATTGAAAACTTCGATCCTATGGGAGTGCATACCGGCGATTCGATCACCGTTGCTCCAGCACAAACACTCACGGATAAAGAATATCAAATTATGCGTAATGCCTCATTGGCAGTATTGCGTGAGATAGGGGTTGAAACAGGTGGTTCTAACGTACAGTTTGCAGTCAACCCTGAAGATGGCCGTTTAGTTGTTATCGAAATGAACCCGCGTGTATCGCGCTCTTCTGCATTGGCCTCTAAAGCGACGGGTTTCCCTATTGCTAAAGTGGCTGCCAAGCTGGCAGTGGGCTTTACGCTGGATGAGCTGCAAAACGATATCACTGGCGGCGCAACCCCTGCGTCATTTGAGCCAAGTATCGATTACGTTGTCACAAAAATACCCCGTTTCACTTTTGAGAAATTTGGCGATGCCGATGCACGTTTAACCACTCAAATGAAATCTGTGGGTGAAGTCATGGCCATTGGTCGTAACTTCCAAGAATCATTGCAAAAAGCATTACGCGGTTTAGAAGTAGGATCGGCAGGCTTTGAGCCAAAAGTCGACCTAGAAGACCCGCAAGCGCACGACCTTATTCGTCGCGATCTTTCTACCCCCGGTGCCGAGCGTATTTGGTATGTGGCCGATGCATTCCGTGCAGGTATGAGCGTAGAAGAAGTCTTTGAGCACTCATCTATCGACCCTTGGTTCTTAGTTCAAATTCAAGATATTATTAATGACGAAGCCGTTTTAAGCTCTAAACCAGCATCACAAGTCACAAAAGACGAGATGTTCCGCTTAAAGCGCAAGGGATTTTCTGATCAGCGTCTTGCTTCTCTATTAGGTATCAGCGAAAAGAATCTTCGTGATCAACGCCATAAGCTTGGTATTCACCCCATTTATAAGCGTGTTGATACCTGTGCGGCTGAGTTTTCGACATCAACAGCGTATATGTACTCAAGCTATGACGAAGAGTGTGAGTCCCAGCCTTCAGATAAAGATAAAATTATGGTGCTGGGCGGTGGCCCTAACCGTATCGGGCAAGGTATCGAGTTTGATTACTGTTGTGTACATGCGGCATTGGCTGCACGTGATGACGGTTTTGAAACGATTATGGTCAACTGTAACCCAGAGACGGTGTCTACCGATTACGATACGTCTGATCGCTTGTATTTTGAGCCTGTCACACTTGAAGACGTGCTTGAAATTGTCCACAAAGAAAAGCCAAAAGGCGTGATTGTGCAGTTTGGCGGCCAAACACCGTTAAAACTTGCCCGCGCATTAGAAGCTGAAGGCGTGCCTATTATTGGCACAAGCCCAGAAGCGATCGACCGTGCAGAAGACCGTGAGCGTTTTCAGCAAATGATTAACCGTTTGGGCTTATTGCAGCCTGCAAACGCTATTGTTCGCTCAACTGAAGAAGCCATGAGTGTGGCCCATGAAGTCGGTTATCCGCTTGTGGTCCGCCCGTCTTACGTTTTGGGTGGCCGTGCGATGGAAATCGTATATACCCAAAATGAGCTAAAAATGTACATGCGTGATGCGGTACAAGCGTCAGACGATGCACCTGTGTTGCTTGATCACTTTTTAAACAATGCGATCGAAGTCGATATCGATGCCGTGTCCGACGGCGAACACGTTATTATTGGTGCCATTATGCAGCACATTGAACAATGTGGTGTGCACTCGGGCGACTCGGCATGTTCATTACCGCCTTACTCGCTTAGCGATGACGTCCAAGACGAAATGCGCGAACAAGTACGCAAAATGGCACGTGAATTAGGCGTAATTGGCTTAATGAATGTGCAATTGGCTTATCAAGACGGCAAAATTTACGTGATTGAGGTGAATCCACGTGGTTCACGTACCGTGCCTTTTGTGTCTAAGTGTATTGGCGTGTCGCTAGCTAAAGTGGCCGCACGTGTTCAGGCGGGTAAATCATTGGTTGAGCAGGGTTTTACGAAAGAGATTATTCCTGATTACTACAGCGTAAAAGAAGCGGTTTTCCCGTTTAATAAATTCCCTGCGGTTGACCCTATTTTAGGGCCAGAAATGAAATCAACAGGTGAAGTGATGGGCGTGGGCGACACCTTTGCGGAAGCTTATTATAAAGCCCAGCTAGGAAGTGGTTCTGCACTGCCTGAATCTGGCACTGCATTTTTAAGTGTGCGCGATGTTGATAAGCCCGGCATTGTACAAGTGGCAAAAGATTTAGTGAAGTTAGGTTTTGATATTATTGCAACGCGCGGCACAGCCAAAATGCTTAAAGAGCAAGGTTTAGACGTGAAGATTATCAACAAGGTCGATGAAGGTCGCCCGCATATTGTTGATTCTATTAAAAACCGTGATGTGAAGCTGGTGATCAACACAACCGAAGGCAAAAAAGCGATTCAGGATTCTGCCTCTATTCGCCGTAGCGCCGAAAACAATCACGTGTATTACACAACAACACTTGCTGCTGCCAACGCGCTTTGTGTGGCGTTACAGTTTGGTAAAGAGCCAGCCGTACGCAGCTTGCAAAGCTTGCACCAGCGTATACCTCATTTAAAAGGATAGAACCATGGCATTAACAAAATACCCCATGACGGTAAAAGGTGAAAAAGCGATGCGCGATGAGCTTGAGCACCTTAAAAAAGAAGTCCGTCCTAAAATTGTGCAAGCCATTGCTGAAGCGCGCGAGCATGGCGATTTAAAAGAAAACGCCGAATACCATGCTGCGCGCGAGCAGCAAGGTTTTTGTGAAGGGCGTGTACAGGAAATCGAAGCTAAATTATCGAATGCGCAAGTGATTGATATTTCTACTTTGCCCGTCACGGGTAAGATTATATTTGGTGTGACAGTAGATTTAATTAATGTTGAAACAGACGAAGAAATCACTTACAAAATTGTGGGCGAAGATGAGTCTGATATTAAAAACAATAAAATCTCAGTGACATCACCTATTGCAAGGGCACTTATTGGTAAAGAAGAAGGTGATGTTGCAGTTGTTAACGCACCGGGTGGCGAGATTGAATACGAAATCGATAAGGTGAAGCACGAAGTTTAAATGCGTTTGTTTGTATTGATAGTATTCTTATTAACGCGGTGATGAATATCACCGCTTTTTTTATGTCTAAAATAAAGTAAAAAAAGGGCCGTTTGGCCCTTTAAACAATCAGTGAGCAAGGGTGCTATGGGGTGCGGTTACAACAACCAATACGCTGGTCAGATACTTCAATTTGATCAAAGTAAGCGTACACATCTTTAGTTGGCCACCAAACTTGCTTACCATTACCGCTTGAACCACCAAAAAATGTACTGAAGAAGAACGTATTGATATTAAAGTCCGCATCACCGCGTAGCGTTACGTCGTTATAATAAGCAGCTTGCTTGCCATCTAACCAACCTTCTAATTCTCCGTTTGGATAAACTTTACCATCAATAACATCATTTAATTTCATGCGAAATTCAATATGATGCCACTTACCTTTTGTGACTTTAGCATGACCGTCTACTTCGCTGCCGTTATCCCAGAAAATGCGATCTTCATAGGCTTTACCTGCTGTTTTATCTTTAAGGTACGGAGAGTGGATATAAAATTCTAGCTTGCCGTTTTCACGCCACATTAAGCGAGTATTAACACGCTCTTCACGATTGGTATCCCTAAAGCCCCGCTCTGCGATCATCCCAGGTAATTTTCCACCTAGCTGCCATGTAAAGTCTTCTTCAAATTTAACCCAGTATGAAACATACATTTCTTGAAAGCTATTGTCACCGACAAAGGATTTTGTTTCTCGGTCATATTGCATGGTGGTAGGTATATGTTCTGGGTATTGAATACCACTATGGCTAGATGTATTGCCGCCATTTGGATACAAGACTTTTATGCTGTTGCCGTAGAGTGAGTCATCTCCGTCCACGATTTCAAACCGAACAAAATCTTGTGCTTGCTCACGTTGGCCTGCAGCTGCTCGGCCTTTTCCGTCACTGATTTCTTTTGCTTTGGTTTTTTGCGTTTCGTCATTTGCGCTGAACCCTGCGAATGTATATAGCGGGGTGCAGAATTCTTTTTGAAAGTTTTTTCTGTCATTGGCAGTAGGTTTACCTGGTTTAAAGCTTTCAAAATTTTGAACAAGTAATGCGCCATTATTACTGGTTGGGCATTTATCGGTATCTGAAAGTGATGGCGTACTTCTTTGAGTGTTATTAGTAGCTTTTGGATTTGATGTTGTTTTGGTCGTCTTTGTTGATTTAGTAGATTCTGTTGATTTTGTTGATTTTGTTGATTTTGTTGATTTTGTTGATTTAGTAGATTTTGTTGATTTAGTAGATTTTGTTGATTTAGTAGATGTTGATTTGGTTGTTGTTGATGCGCTTGATGAAGAGTTATCTTGCGTAACGTGGCACGATACTGATGACGTCGCTCCTACATTTTTACCTTTAAGGCCGAAATCTATACTGTCACCAGATTTTAAAGAGCCTGACTTGGCGCTAAATATTAATGTGCTACCTGCCATTGTAGGAGCTGAGCTAACATCGCCCCACGCTTTGCTAAAATCAATAGCTTGATCGAAAGTTAACGTGATTTTTACATTATCGGCTGTACTATTACCCGTATTTTTAATCGTGACATCTTTAATAATAGCCGATTTACTATAAAACTTACTGCTGCCAATATCGCACGTTAATGCCGCAAATGCTGATGAGTTTAGAAAAAAGCCTGCAACGCCAACCGAGAATAAAGAGGCTTTAATCGCTTTGGTTAGTAGGGTTTGCTTTGTCGATATCTTAATCATTTATTATAGCTCCGATAAAATGTATGTTTAATGTTTAATGTTTAATGTTTAATGTTTAATGTTTAATGTTTAATGTTGCTTGTTGGGGAGGCTAGTCCGTGAACCATTCGCAATAACTTACGTTTTAGTATGTTTATTGATCACCTTGTTGGTCATATTAGCTTTGTTTGTCGCTAAATTCACTCTTACAGCAGCAGAATTGTTGTTATGTTTTTGAGTTGTGAGGTGGTGCTCAAATTGTAAATTGTATGAGAAGGTTAGTTCTGTTTTTGAGTGGGTATAGAGTTTTTCAGTGTTTAAGTGTGTTAGTGATTTGTTTATAGGGGAAAGGTAATAATAAACACTAAAGTAGTGTGTTTATTATTATAAGGGGAGGTTTTATTTTTTAATTCGAGGTTAAGGTTTATCGTTTTTCTTTGTTTGTGTTTTTTGTTCGATATGATATTTAGGGCGCTGTTTAACTTCTGCATAAATTTTGGCCAAATATTCTCCAATAACACCTAAGCACATTAGTTGCACGCTACCAATAAAAAGAAGCGGGACTAAAATAGACGCCCAGCCTGGCACGACACCTTCTGTAAATAAGCGTGTACCTAGTACCCATAAAATCATAGCGAGTGATATAGCGCCCGCTGCAAAGCCAAGTACTGTAATAGCCCTTAATGGCGCGGTTGAAAATGACGAGATGCCTTCCCAAGCAAAGCTGAGCATTTTGCGCAATGGGTATTTGCTTTCACCTGCAACCCGTTCAGTACGTTCATATTCGACTGTGCTGTATTTAAATCCGACTTCTCTCGCTAAGCCCCGTAAAAATAGGTTTGTTTCGCCGTACTCAGACAAAGCGTTTAAAGCAACGCGTGACATAAGTCTAAAATCAGCATGATTAAAGACTAAGTCAACGCCCATTTTTTGCATGATCTTGTAATAACTTTCAGCTGTAAATTTTTTAAAGAAGGTGTCTGAATCCCTCTTTGATCGAACCCCATAAACAATCTCGTTACCTTTCAAATATTCGTTAACCATTAAGCTAATGTTGTTTGGGTTATCTTGTAGGTCGGCATCAATACTCACTGTAATGTCTTCACTGGTATGTTGAAGGCCAGCAAGCAATGCATTTTGATGCCCCTTGTTACACGATAATTTTAAGCCAACAACTTGGCTGTCTGTTTGTGAGCGTGCTTGAATAATTTGCCATGTGGTATCTTGACTACCATCGTCTACGTAATAAATTTTAGAATTTGACGATATTTGATGTGCCGTTATCATGTCATTTAAGCAGCAAGAGAGTGTTTCAAATGTGCTTTTGAGCATGTCTTCTTCGTTGTAGCAGGGGACAACAATTGCAAGCGATGGGGTATGGGACTTTTCCAAGGTGGTACTCCACAAGAAATTTTTATTATGATCAGTTAATACTTTAATTGTAAGGCTAAACGTAAAATTACCAAGATATTATTGTGAAAAAAGCGATGATTTAGGTGGTTTTTATGTTGTATGGGGAATTTAGAGAGTGTAGAGAGTGTAGAGAGTGTAATGACTGTGAAGGGCGCGAGCCTAGTTGGTAGGTTACTAGTTGATAGATTACTAATTGATAAATTAAGAGGAGTTGCCTACTGGGGTTTGTTTATGACGTACCCTCTTTCATTATTTCATGTATCTATGAAAGAGGGCATTGTTTAGTTATTCTGCCGCTTCTGCTTCTGATGTTGAGTGCTTATTCTTTTTAGCTTTCTTTTCTTTTTTGTTTTTGTGCTCTTTATTCATTTTACGCTTCATTTTTTTGTGCGCTTTTTTGCTGATCTTTTTGAATTTTTTAAGCTCTTCGGGCGTTAGTACCGCTGCTAATTTTTCGGTTGTGGCTTCTCTGAGTGCTTTCGCTTCTTCACCGCGTTTTTCGTTGAGTGCTTTGCGAGCTGATTGTGTTTCATTTAATATTGTGCGTACTTCAAAGGCTCGGCCATCGTCCAGATCGAGTTTTTTCACAACACGGTCAACCATTTTGGCGTGGCGCTCTTGTTTATCGGCTTTGTGGCCATCTGCAAAAGCTGTTGTGGCAAATAGAGTACTTAAGATACAGGCTAAAAGTAGCGTGGTTGCTGTTTTCATTTTGATCACCTTTTTATTTCAATTATTGGGTTGGGTATATTTCTCTTTAAAGCTGTTTTGAAGAGATGATTAAATAGTAGCGCCCAATTGTGCCAGAAATGTGTTCAAAATTTGAAAGCCTGTTTTTTTCTGTTTTTTTCCTTGTGTTTGTATAGTCTTTACCATTGTTTAATGGTGTTTTTAATATTTTTTTTATCGTCTGGTGTGGCGGCGTCGTTACACTCGCCCAGTAAAAACGGTGTGTTGGTATGTACATGGGTATCTACAATCCAGTAGCCGTCTTGACAGTAGTTGCTTTCTTTTAGTGTTGCATTTAGTTGGGCCAGTAGTATCTTTTGTGTTTTTAAGTCTCGGCTGCGTTCGTCTTTAAAGTTGGCCAAGCCGCTCTGCCTTTTAGCTTTAAGCGCTGAGGCGGTATCTATGCCAGTAGTGGTAAATTTAGGCCGCATTTGAATTTTAAATTGTTTGAGTGCTGGCTCTACAATGCGTGTGTCAAATTGTAATGTGTGCGATTGTGGCACACTATGCGATGCGCAACCATGCATTAAAATGCATATGCCACTTATTAATATGAGTTTATTGAATGTCATATTTGTATCCTGCGCCATAAACCGAGCGAATAACATCGCATTCAGGGTGGGCGTTGTGTAGTTTTTTACGGAGTTTTTTAATGTGACTGTCAACAGTGCGGTCACTTACAATACGGTAATCGGTGTAAATATTATCTAATATATACTGCCGCGAAAAAATGCGCCCTGGTTGCTCGTAAAGCAAAGCCAGTATTTTATATTCAATAATAGTGAGCTCAATGTGCTTTTGGTTAACCACGGCCGTGTTGCTGTTAGGGTTGAGGGTGAGTAGGGCATGGTTATGTGATGTGGTCTCTTTTCCTGATTCTGCTCCAGCTCCTGATTCTGATGATGAAGTGTTGTTATTTTGAGTGCGTTTTAACACGGCTTTTACCCGTGCGATCACTTCGCGCGGGCTGTAGGGTTTGCAAATGTAATCATCTGCGCCTAGTTCTAAACCGAGCAAGCGGTCAATTTCTTCTACTTTTGCGGTCATCATGATAATAGGCATGTCACTCGTTTTACGGATGTCTTTGCAAATATCCAACCCGCCCTTATTCGGCAGCATGAGATCGAGCAAGAGCAAATCACATGTGTTGTGAGCCATCCACGATTCTACTTTACTGCCGTCTGATATAACGGTGGTTTGATAGTGCGATGCTTGCAGGTAGTCTTGAAGTAATTGGGCCAAATCTGGCTCGTCTTCAACAATCAGGATGTGTGCTGTGGCCATATTATTATCTTTGTTTTTATGGTTTAAATGTTTGGTTATTGACAGGTAGGCGTACAATTGTGTGTATTCCGCCCAGTTTAGAGTGTCGAGCAGTAATGTCGCCACCGTGCGCCTGCACAATGTTTTTACAAATGGCTAACCCTAAACCTGCGCCGCCTGTTTCACGGCTTCTTGAGTTTTCGGTACGATACAGGCGCTCAAAAATTTTATCGAGTTGTGCATCGCTTACACCGGGTTTTGAATCGTTAATATGTAATTCAAGCATGGTGCCTACAATGTCGCATTCACATGTAATGGTGCCAGGTGCGTCGGTATAGCGAATGGCGTTTTCAATGAGATTTTCAATCAGTTGTTTTAATTTTTGTTCATCGCCATGCAAGCAGGCCTCTGCTGGTAATGTGCAGGCTTTAAAGTGCAGGTTAATTTCTTTATTAATAAGTTGATTGTTGACCACTTGGTTATTGTAATGTTCGGCTTGTTGGCAGTAAAACGTGTTGATGTTAATACTTTTTTTTGCGTAATTTAGTGCCCCAGCATCACTTAGCGATAACATGTATAAATCGTCAATGAGCGTGTTTAATGCTTGTACTTTGGTATGCAGTAGTTGCATATTCTCGGCATTAGGGGGGCGAATGCCATCTTGTACGGCTTCTATTTGGGCTTTTAGTACGGCAACAGGTGTGCGCATTTCGTGGGATATATCGGCGACCCAGCGCTTGCGCGATGTTTCGTTTGTTTCAAGGGTGTGGGCCAGTTCATTAATATCTTGGCTAAGCGCGCCTATTTCATCATGAGATTGGACATGCAGCGGCTTAGAGAAGTCACCCTGTGTTAATCGTTTCACGCGTTTGCGCAGCTCTACGATGGGTGTGGTGAGCCAGTGAGAAACAACAAAAGCAGCAGCAACCGAGATAACAAGTAAAAACAGACTGGTAACACTCAGTATAGTAATTTGCTTTTCTATAAAACGTTGATCATTGGCACGAATAAACCGCGTGGGTTTGATATATCCAACAAAGCCAACAATATTTTGATTGTGCCGAATGGGCACGTATGTATAGCGGCGATGCTCGGCTTTTTTACCGACTATATGCGTTTTGTCACTCTGCGTTAAAATAAGCCGCTGCATAAACTGGCGTTGATGCGGGCTAGGCTTAGCTTGGATGCGTTGCTTTCCACGTGAAGAGCCTTGCGAAGAGCTTTGAGAAATGCGTTGAGAGCTGCCTTGTGAAGGGCTCTGTAAAGTGCTCTGTAAAGAGTTTCGTGAAAGGCCATCTGGATTAGATGTTTGGCTAACAAATTGCGGCTGAAACGTGCGGTTAATTAAGCGTTTCCACTTGGCGGGCTTGTTTTTAAATGATGCAAAGCTTTGTGAGTAGGCAAAATCTGCTTCTAATGCTTGCGTCAAAAAATTGAGTTTTTTTACCGTTTCGTGATTAACGTAACGCAAAAACTCTTTTTTAGTCGAATGGTAGGTGAATGCACTTAATGCCAGCATAAAGACAGCCAGCATTAAAAACAGCGATACCCAAATTTTGAACCGGATGCTTTTCATGCATTGAGTATCGCCTGCTTACATAAAAGATTCAACTTGAGAGTATCTTTTACGGACAATGATGTCAGTGCAATGTTAAGTGAACCTTAACGTACATTAGAGGTTTTTAATGTTTCTTTGTTCGATGCTTTAAATACCACCACAACCTTACCAATTTTTTGTATAACGATGGCACGCGTGAGTGTGCATATTTCATCAATCACTTCGCCGCGTATTTCTCTGTCGGTAATGGCTAATTTAATTTTAATAAGCTCGTGATCGTCGATTGCACGTTTAATTTCATCTACAACACCCTCACTTAGGCCGTTACCTGCAACAGTAACAATGGGGTTTAAGTTGTGTGCAAGGGTACGAAATTGCTTTTTTTGATCATTTGAAATGGTTTTTTTTGACATAATAACTTCTTTAAGAGTGGTTTGAGCACGGGGCTGTAATTTTCTGTGGCCGCATTGTACGCATAAGCGCTATGATACGCACTCTTATATTGTATGTTTTAAGCACAAATACTATGTCTAGATCAAAAAGCAGTAGCCAATGGCTGAATGAACATTTTAATGACCAATATGTCAAAGACTCCCAAAAAGACGGTTATCGCTCGCGCGCGAGTTATAAACTGATTGAGTTGGATAAAAAAGACAAACTTTTTAAGCCCAACACGGTGGTGGTAGATTTAGGTTCAGCGCCGGGTGGGTGGTCGCAAGTCGCAGTAGAAAAAATAGGTCATAAAGGTAAAGTGATTGCTTCTGATATCCTTAATATGGATTCATTAGCTGGCGTTACCTTTATTGAGGGCGATTTTACAGAAGAAAGCGTACTCAATTGTATTTTGGATGAGCTAGGTGAGGCCAAAGCAGATCTTGTAATTTCAGATATGGCCCCCAATCTAAGTGGTATTGCCGATATTGACCAGCCTAAATCAATGTACCTTGTTGAGCTTGCCCTCGATATGGCCGTGACCACGTTGAAACCTAACGGCAACTTCGTGTGCAAGGTTTTTCAGGGGGAAGGGTTTGATGCATTATCGGCACAATGTAAACAGGCCTTCAAAACGGTAGTTATCCGTAAACCTTCAGCATCAAGGGCGCGCTCTAAAGAAGTGTACATTGTGGCTAAAGGCTTTAAGGCGTAAAACACGGCTTTGCTCTAGTCTTAAATGAGTAAGCTGGCGTAATAAATTTAAGCAATATAACTTTGCCGTCAATAAGCAGAGTTTTAAGCATGGTTTGTACGATTATTAAAACGAAAGGGGTAAACCTTTGAACGATACGGGTAAGAATCTGGTTTTATGGCTTGTAATAGCGTCTGTGCTATTTATGGTGTTTAAAAACTTTAGTCAGCCAACAGCACAAAACGAACTCACATACTCTGATTTTATTAACAATGTAAAATCAGGCTCCGTACGTGAAGTGGTGTTTGAGGGGCGTAAGCTTAAAGCGATTGGTTACAATAACGAGTCCTACGCTGTGGTGCTACCTACAGCCATGTACGACTTTGATTTACGCGACGATTTAATCAAAAACGATGTCACAATTCGTGCTGTAGAGCCAAAAGAATCAGGGTTTTTACAAAACCTATTCTTCTCTATTTTGCCTGTGTTGTTATTTATTGCTGTGTTCATCTTTTTTATGCGTCAAATGCAAGGTGGTGCGGGCGGTAAAGGCGGCCCAATGAGCTTTGGTAAAAGTAAAGCCAAGCTATTAGGTGAAGATCAAATCAAAACCACTTTTGCCGATGTGGCTGGTGTGGATGAAGCGAAAGAAGAAGTGGGCGAGTTAGTCGACTTTTTACGTGACCCCTCTAAGTTCCAGCGCTTGGGCGGTAAAATCCCACGCGGTGTACTTATGGCAGGCCCCCCCGGTACAGGTAAAACGCTGTTGGCGAAAGCCATTGCGGGTGAAGCCAAGGTGCCTTTCTTTTCTATATCAGGTTCTGATTTTGTCGAGATGTTTGTAGGCGTGGGTGCATCACGTGTACGAGACATGTTTGATCAAGCTAAAAAGCAAGCGCCATGTATTATCTTTATTGATGAGATCGACGCAGTTGGCCGTCACCGTGGTGGTGGTCATGGCGGCGGTAATGATGAGCGCGAACAAACGCTCAATCAATTATTAGTTGAAATGGATGGTTTTGAAGGCACAGAAGGCGTTATTGTGATTGCCGCAACTAACCGACCAGATGTACTCGATAAAGCACTATTGCGCCCAGGCCGTTTTGACCGTCAAGTAAATGTAGGTTTACCTGATGTGCGTGGTCGTGAGCAAATCCTTAAAGTGCACATGCGTAAAGTGCCTATTAGTGAAGCCGTACAGCCGAGTGTGATTGCCCGTGGAACGCCAGGTTTCTCGGGTGCCGACTTAGCTAACCTGGTGAATGAGGCTGCACTTTTAGCTGCCCGTGCCAACAAACGTTTAGTCACGGTTGAAGAGTTTGAAAATGCCCGCGATAAAATCATGATGGGTACCGAGCGTCGTTCGCTTGTTATGACAGAAAAAGACAAAGAAAGCACGGCATACCATGAAGCTGGTCATGCCATAGTGGGTTATTTAGCCCCCGAGCACGACCCTATCCACAAGGTGACGATTATTCCACGTGGCCGTGCACTGGGTGTGACGCACTTTTTACCGGAAGGTGACGCGATTAGCCACAGCAAACGCAAATTACTGGGTGATATCGCAACCGCTTACGGTGGCCGAATTGCCGAAGAAATGCTTTACGGCAAAGATGGCGTATCGACAGGTGCGTCCAGTGATATACAGTACGCCACGCAAATGGCACGCGGCATGGTGGTCAACTATGGTTTATCAGACGAGCTAGGCCCGCTCGACTACGACGCGCGCGATACCGACGGTATTGGCTCGCTGAAAATATCTGGCCATACCGCTAAGTTAGTGGATGACGAGATTAGAAAAATCACAGATCAGTGTTATCAAGAAGCGACGCGCTTACTCAAAGAAAATGAAGATATTTTACACGCTATGAAAGACGCATTAATGGAGTACGAGACTATTGATGCAGAGCAAGTAGAAGATCTCATGACACGTAAAAAAGTAAGACCGCCGCGTGAGTGGGACAACGATAATTTTGGCGAAAAAGATGGCCCAGATAGTGGTGCCAGCGCTAAAGACGATGCAAAAGACGATGCCAGTGAAACGAAAGACCCTAAAGTCGGTGGCCCTGCTAACGAATTTTAAATGCTGAGAGTGTCTTTTTAAAGCCAGCTATGCTGGCTTTTTTATTGCCCTAAATTTCATGTTTGCCCAAAACGAATCTTGATGGCCTTTCTTGAAGACCTCGTTTGATAACTTTCTTTATCGCTCTCTTTATAACCCTATTGATAGTAGTGACGTAAATCTATGCAAAATAACCCATTTAATATTCAATCTGATTACCCGCTCATCATGGGGGTGCTTAATGTCACACCTGATTCGTTTTCAGATGGTGGCCGTTTTATACAAGATAAAGGTCTTGATCTTCATCACGCATGTGACGTTGCCAGCCAAATGGTTGAGCAAGGGGCGCATATTATTGATGTGGGCGGTGAGTCGACGCGCCCAGGTGCAAAAGCTGTCTCGTTAAATGAAGAAATGGACCGTGTTTTACCCGTGGTAGAGGCACTCGCTAAACATACCGATGCGGTTATTTCTGTTGATACCAGCAGCCCCGCGTTAATGCTTCAGGCGCATGCATTGGGAGCAGGGCTGTTAAACGATGTGCGTGCGTTTACAAAAGACGGCGCGTTAGAGGCCGCCGTCGCGACACAACTGCCTATTTGTATTATGCATATGCAAGGCAGCCCTCAAAATATGCAAGATAAGCCCTCTTATAATGATGTAACAACAGATGTGGCTACGTTTTTGAGCGCAAGGTGTCAGCATGCAATAAGTGCAGGCGTTAAATCTCGCCATATTATGGTTGACCCTGGTTTTGGGTTTGGTAAAACCGATGCTCATAATATTGAGCTACTGCAGCAGTTAAGTGTCATCACCCAATTAGGCTTTCCTGTACTCGCAGGTTTATCGCGTAAATCAATGATTGGGCGCTTATTGAGGCGCGATACGCAAGATCGGTTGGCGGGTAGCCTTGCACTTGCTATGTTGGCATCGCAAGCGGGTGCAGGTATCATTCGCGTACACGATGTGGCACAAACCCGAGATGTGTTAGCCCTTCAGGCACTTATTCCGCTAAATACATAACCCAAGCGTACTTTAGCGAACCAAAAAATATACACCCAGCATTTAATTTGCTGGCTTTAGGATACATTATGACAAGAAAATACTTTGGTACCGACGGCATACGCGGCCATGTGGGTGAAGGCGTTATTACCCCGCAGTTTTTTTTACAGTTAGGCTGGGCCGTTGGTAAAGTATTGGCGGCCAAAAGCGAGGGTGAGCGGGGTTTAGTGCTGATTGGCAAAGACACGCGTATCTCGGGCTATATGTTTGAATCGGCATTAGAAGCGGGTTTAATTAACGCGGGCGTTGATGTCGGTTTATTAGGCCCAATGCCAACACCCGCTGTGGCGTATTTAACGCGTACTTTTCAAGCGAGCGCAGGCATTGTTATTAGTGCGTCACATAACCCTTACGGTGACAACGGCATTAAGCTTTTTAATACCGATGGCACCAAACTTGAAGATGACGTTGAGTTAGCTATCGAGGCTCAAATTGATTGCACCATGAGCACCAGCGCTAATTTGGGCAAAGCGTTTCGTATTAACGATGCAGAAGGGCGTTACATTGAATTTTGTAAAGGCTCATTACCGTGGGGCTTTAATTTGCGCGGTATGAATATCGCCTTAGACTGCGCTAATGGCGCGACTTATGAAGTGGCACCTAAAGTGTTTAAAGAGTTGGGCGCGCGGGTTTCAGTCATTGGCAACCAGCCCGACGGATTAAATATTAACCTTAATTGTGGCTCGACAAAATTACAGCAGTTACAGCGACATGTGCTCGAAACAAATGCCGATCTAGGTATCGCGTTTGACGGTGACGGCGACAGACTGATGTTTGTGGACAATAAAGGCGAGATATTAGATGGTGATCAGCTATTATTTATTATTGCTGCATATCGCCAGCGCCATGGCGAAGGCTGTAATGGTGTTGTGGGCACACTAATGACTAACTTCGGTTGCGAGCTCGCACTCGAAAAGCTAGGTATTCCTTTTGCCCGCGCAAAAGTGGGTGATCGCTATGTTATCGAGATCATGAAGAAAAACAGATGGTTACTTGGCGGTGAATCATCTGGCCATATTGTGTGCTCCGATGTCACCACGACTGGCGATGGTATTATTTCCGCTTTGCAGGTGTTACATGCCTTGAGCGAAGAGAAACAGCCGTTAAACACTGTTAAGCAGCGTATGCAAAAAATGCCGCAAACCATGATTAACGTGAAAGTAGCGAAAGCCATTGATTTAGATAACCACAGCGAAATAAATGCGGCGGTCAAAACCGCAACAGCGCAGCTGCAAGGTAAAGGTCGTGTATTGTTAAGGCCATCAGGTACAGAGCCTCTCATTCGCGTTATGGTTGAAGGCCAAGATCACGAGCTGGTGGAGCGTACGGCGCGTACATTGGCGGATATTGTCACCGAGGCGGTCTCGTAGTTGAGCTGAGGGCACTCAACACCATGAAAAACAGTGCAGCTGATGTTTAATTGGCCGTGATGATACTAAATTAGGATCAATGTTATATAAATATAGCTTTCGGCGTTGTATATTTTTATGATCTTAGATAGAATTGGCGCCCGCTCGAGTACAGGGTTGGTCTTTGCCTTTTTGTACGCACTATATAAATAGCTTAGGTTATACTTCTTAAGTGTTTTTAAGAGCACAAAAATTAATTAAAAACGCCCTTTTAAGCGTGTTTTTAGATACTTTAATATAAGAGTAAAAAAGTAATGGCAAATTTATTGCTAATATTTCATGTTATTGTTGCCCTCGGTATTGTTGGTCTTATTTTGATTCAGCAGGGTAAAGGCGCAGAGATGGGTGCATCATTTGGTTCAGGTGCGTCACAAACAGTATTTGGGTCATCGGGTTCAGGTAACTTCTTTTCTAAAATGACGGGCTTACTTGCCGCTGTTTTTTTTGGTACAAGCTTGTTTTTAGCTATCTCGGCTAAAAATCAATCAACAGTGATTGACGGCGAAGAAGGCTTACTTATTGAAACACAAGAAGCTGAAGGTATTCCAACACTTGAAAATGCGATCCCGTCAACAAGTACTGATGAAGGCGTACCCAATTTAGGTGCTCAACCTTCAGTTGAAGAAATCCAGCAAAAAATTATTGAAGCGTCTGAACAAATAGAAAAAGAAAAAGCCTCGCAAGAATAGCTTCAAAAGAATTAGCCCTGGTGGTGGAATTGGTAGACACGCTATCTTGAGGGGGTAGTGGCGTAAGCCGTGCCGGTTCAAGTCCGGCTCAGGGCACCATACAAAGCAAAAGGGCGAAAGCCCTTTTTTTTCGTCTTTTTTTTGTCTTTTTTCGTCTATAGTTTTGATTCTAATAAAAATATATCTAATTGTTTACATTATGTGGTCATACTTACTACCTATTGCCCAAAGACGTATACAATAAACAAATTGGCTTCAACTGGTTAGAGTACGCTTTATAAGTAGCTCAATCGACTTACTTTGTATTAAAGTGTAGATTTGAGATTCTCAACATACTTTTAAAACCAAGCTTTTAGATTGAGCGTTTTAAGTCGAGCTTTTTAGTTCAAGATTGTAAAACCAACGTTGTGAGGTCAATGTTGTAAGGTCAATGTTGTAAGGTCAAGATTGTGAGGCTAAGATCGCGCAACAAAGCCGCTAAAGCCTAGAATCTAGAGCCTAAAAAAATAACTACACTGGATTTTCTATGACTTCGCTGTTTACTCGTTATATTACTGCCGCTTTTATTGCGTTGCTATGCCTTGCGATGGGTTTAACAGTGGGAGCGTCAAGATCATTTAACATGGAAAGTACCCAGATAACAGACCCTGTTAAAGTAGCGTCTGATATCACCTTACCTTATTCAAATAATACAAAGTTTGATAATCAAGTATTTACGTTTAATGCGAAATATCCCGTTAGCCTACTCACACCAACCGCATTAAAAATTACCCCCGACGATAAAGTATTGAGCATTCGCGTTAATCATCAAGAGGTTGACTTAAGCGGTTTTTCAAGTGATCAGCTACAAAATTATCAATCGGGGTTTTATCTAGATCTTTCTCATGTTTTACAAATGGGCGATAACAGCCTCGAAATCACGGTACTGAACTATGGTGGGCAGTTTGCGTTAGATATTCGGCCTCACCGTATGCACGGTATCTGGTTATGGGTGCATGTTGTGTGGTTGTTGGTTTTTATAGTGGGTGCTTTTTTGTTTATTACCGTTAATAAGGCTAAAAATAAAACCAAAATCGAGCGGCAATTATCGTACTTATTTATTGGTGTATTTAATGCCTTACAGGTATGGGTTATTTTTAAGTACAACCCAGTTAACCATATTTGGAGCGACGCGCAACGGCATTGGGAGCAGGGCACACAAGTGTTAAGGCAAGATTTAATGGCCTTTACAGATCCTGTTATGTACCAACTATATATTGGTGCGTTAGCTAAATTAACGCTGGGTATGCCCAGTTTAGTCGCGTATTTTACAAGCTTATTAGCCGTGTTTAACTCTTATGTTTGGTATCGCTTTTTTCGCGAACTACAAACGTCTAAAAGCATTGCGCTTTGGGGGTGTGTTGCGGTAAGTGCCTTACCATCATGGATGTCTATTTACAGTTACTTTATGCAAGAAACCCTCATGCTACCGCTACTGGGTTTGGCGTTATGGGCATCGTGGCGCTGTAAACGTAAAGGCACACTTAGCTCTTTTATTATTATGGTATGCCTATGGGTGGCTGCGGGTTTAACGCGCGGTATTTGTATACCCTTTGCTGCCGTATGTTGTACATGGTTATGGTTAGTGCAAGAGCATAAAATATCCAAGGCCTTGTATTCCGTATTAGCACTTAGCTTAATCATGGGGCCATTAGTGTATCGCTCATATGAAACCGTTGGGCATTTTGCACCACATGGTATGGGGCATTTAGCCTCTATTTACTCAAAGTCTGGCAAAAAAGAAATTGAGCTAAAAACATCATTTAAGGGTGGTAATTGGACTCATGGATTTGGATCTCCTTCAATGGGGATGAAGCCATTTGCGCCTTTTAGTGAGTGGATGACGGCACGTGAAGGTAAAGTCACTGTTTACGCTGCATTAGAAAGCGGCAACGATGATTGGAGCGTTGCTAAGCATCAATTAGATTTTGGTTTAAGTGAATACTTATCGATAACCAAAGAGAATTTTATTTTTATCTTTTTTGCACAGTCGTGGCCAGATAATAATTCTGAACGTGTGATTGATAATATAAATAGTATTATGCGTTGGGTTTGGTTTCCATTATTTTTAATATTAATGGTGTTAATAGTTAAAAACAGAAAAAAAATGTTAGGCGAATGGATGCTACCTAGTTTAATAGCTATGTGGTTTTTAATTCAAGTTCTATTGCCAATTTCAGTCAACGAGGGGCGTTACCGTAAACCAATCGAAGGGTTATTGATTGCACAAGTGATTATATTTGTTGCTATTTATAGACGCAGGCAACAACCCACTGCAAAAGTATGTCCGTATTTTAAAAGGCTCATGCACTCTTATAAAGGGCAATGATCAGCTCTTCACTTCATTATATTGTCTCTAAGTGTATCTTATCGCTATTGTCATTCTCATTTACGTCGCAAATTGCGACGCTATCGTTTTTAAATTTACGGTTTGCTCGGTCAGATGATTAATGTTTTTTTAAGGCATTAACTCCCATTCTTGAACAGTTAACATGTGCTTATGAAGCAGTGTGTATCGATGATGGCTCGATTGACGAAACTGCACAACGACTTAAAGATATTGCTGCTCAAAACTCGTCAGTTAACGTTGTTATTTTGTCTCGTAATTTTGGTAAATAAGCAGCTATGACAGCAGGCTTAGATTATGCCTCGGGTGATGCCGTTATTCTTATCGATGCGGATTTACAAGACCCTCCAGAGCTTATTCTAAGCATGGTCGACCATTGCAATAAAGGCATTGATGTTGTGTATGCAAAACGGGTGTCTCGTGATGCCGATACGGCGCTTAAAGCGCCAGTCAGCGGGTTTTTTTTACAAGGTGTTTAATCTTTTTAGCGAAATAACGATGCCTGAAAACGTGGGCGACTACCGGTTAATGGATCGTCGCGTTGTTGATGTGATTAAATCTTTGCCAGAAAAAGATCGCTTTATGAAGGGATTATTTTGTTGGCCTGGCTTTTCTAATATTACCATTGAGTTTGTTCGGCTCGAGAGGGCGTCTGGCGATACAAAGTTTAATTATTGGTCGCTTTGGAATTTTGCATTAAACGGTATTACATCATTTAGTTCTGTTCCTGTGCGCATGGGGGTATATCTTGGTTTACTTATCTCTCTATTTGCCTTTGTTTATGGTGTTTGGGTTGTTTGTAAGACATTGATTACGGGTGTAGATGTGCCCGGATGCGCTTCCATTATGGTTGCTATTTTATTTTTAGGCGGTGTTCAACTGTTTTTTTTAGGCCTGCTTGGAGAATATATTGGTCGCATATATAAAGAGGTTAAAAACAGACCTATTTATATAGTGAAAAAAACGATAGGTGATACAGTTAAAGATCATCTTTAATACTAAGTAAAATTTTTATAGTAAAAGATGAGACATTTTTTACGCAAATTGAGATGCCACTGTTTTTAGTTTTGCGGTTTGCTTGGCTAGCTCATTAATGTCATTTTGTGTTGCCTGTGTTTGAGTGACTGCCTCATCGGATAAATGATTAATGTTGGTGATATTATCATTAATTTCAGCTGCGACTGTGCCTTGTTGTTCTGATGCTGTCGCGATTTGTATCACTTGATGACTCAGCTCTTCTACTGACTGTAAAATACCTTCTAGTGATGCTGTCATTGTGCTTGAATGATCCGTGTTTATTTTTGCCATATTTTCGCAATTATTCATGGAGCCAACAGCGGTGGTTACAGTTTGTTGTAATGTTTCTATCATAGTTTGTATTTCATCTGTTGAGGTTTGCGTCTTGCTTGCTAGGCTGCGTACTTCGTCAGCAACAACGGCAAAACCTCGGCCTTGCTCGCCAGCTCTTGCTGCTTCAATAGCGGCATTTAACGCGAGTAAATTTGTTTGATCTGCAATACTTCTAATGACTTCAATAACGCCACCAATGCCTTGTGCGACCGTTTCGAGATCACTTAACACTTGCGCTGTGTTTTTGACTTGGTCGGATAGCTCGATGGTTGTTTTGATTCCTTTTTCGACAACACTTAAACCTGTTGTTGCGTTTTCTTTACATTGGTTTGTTGTTGCTGCTGCGTGTGCTGAATTTTGCGCTACTTCATTCACGGTCACTGACATTTCTTGCATCGCAGTCGCAACCTGTTGTATTTGTTCTTTTTGCTGTGCAATTTTTTCAGTGGTGCTAAAAGCGACATTGTCGGCCGACTCAGCAAAGCTTTCTAGCTCGTCGGTAGATTCGACTAGCCGCCATGCAACAGTTTGTAATTTAGCCTCTAGCATTTTTTGTGTAAGTAATAGTTGGCCAAGCTCATCGCCTCTATTAGTATAGGCGTGCAGTGCGACACGATCATCAATAATATGGGTCGAGTTTTGGGCTGCTTGTGCCCAAGGTTTCGAAATAATAAACCCGCCAACCAAACTGCTTAATACAGCTAAAATAACACTAGATATAACCGTTAATGTTGCAGTGCCAAATAAAATAAGTGGTATTGCCGTACACCCTACAACAGATAAGTTCAGTAGTAATAATTGCTGAAATAAACTAAGCGTAAAGCGTTGTGTTTTTTTACCTTTATTTAATCGTTCGTAAACATGTTTAGCGCTTTCGATTTCCTGTTCACTTGGTTTTGTTCTAACTGATTGAAATCCAGAGACCTTGCCGCTCTCTATAATGGGTGTAACAAGTGCACTCACCCAATAGTGATCGCCATTTTTGCATCTGTTTTTTACCAGCCCAAGCCAAGTTTTACCTTGGTTTACCTTGTCCCAGAGCGCCTTAAACGCTTGTTTTGGCATGTCTGGGTGCCTAACAATATTGTGATCTTGGTCTTTCAGCTCTTCTAAGCTGTAGCCCGATATATCACAAAAGTGCTGGTTGGCATGGGTGACTTTACCATCGGGTTTTGTCGTCGAGACAAGCTTAGTATTACTCGATAAAGACACGTTACGCTGGGTGATTGGCTGGTTAATACGCATAAAAATACCTTCAATAATCAATATTTTTCTATCGGTCTTTTATTGGAAACCGAAAAATAATAAATAAATTCAATATTGACTATAGACAATGTCAGTTAATTAGACAGCGATAAAATATAAGGCAATAGATAATGTAGCTAGGGAACCTCTGATTAACCTCGCGGCATCTCTGGCTTTCTGAAACCCCCGAAGGGCGAGTCCTAGAGCAGTCACTTGCGTTGTTATCATTTTGATAAGGGCTATGGGTCATTTTTGCTAAGGGCTACGGCCATTAGCGGCAAAAGACGCCTAGCCATTAACCGCTCTAGGTCACACAGAGACGCTACGAGGTTAATCAGAGGTTTCTTAGCTAAAACAGTGTGTTTAAAGTGGTGATGATGAGTTTTAGCAGCAAAGATCCAAGCCTTAATAATCAGATTAGGTTAAGTTTGGTTATCTTAATGTACCACTCGCTATTTGCTAAAGGTACTTTGACATATTCAAATACACTTTTTTTGACTAGAATAAGCTCACTCACTGAGTGTCTTAAAAGCAAGATAAATAAAATCATTACAATAAAACTACTTTTTAGGAGAAATACATGGATTCGTTACAAGGCATTGATGTTAATGCATATATTCCCTCGGCCATAACATGGGCGACAAATATTTTACTGGCCATTGTGATATTGCTTGTAGGCTTATGGTTTGCGGGTAAAGTGCGTAACCTTATTATTAAGATTGGCGCGAGATACGCGCATTTAGACGACACGTTATTTCGTTTTTTTGGTAGTTTTGCGCGGTATATAATATTGGCGTTTGTATTTATTGCGGTGCTTAACCGTTTTGGTGTGCAAACAGCGTCTATTGTCGCGCTTTTGGGTGCGGCCGGTTTAGCGGTTGGTTTAGCCTTGCAAGGTGCTATGTCTAACTTAGCGGCAGGTGTGATGCTATTAATTTTTAGACCATACAAAGTGGGCGATTTTATTGATGCCGCAGGCTGTTTTGGTAATGTGTTAGAAGTGGATATGTTTACCACTATTTTACAGACATTTGATAACCAGCAAATTATTATTCCGAATAGTCAAATATGGGGCCAAAAAATTATTAACCACTCTCACTTTGATATACGTGGTGTTGATATGCATTTTGGTGTGGCATACGGTGAAAACACCGATAAAGTACGTGAAGTGATAGAAAGTGTTATCAACAACCACCCGCATATTTTAAAAGACCCTGCGCCTTTTATTGAAGTTGAAACATTAAATGACAGCTCGGTTGATTTTCTTGTACGACCGTTTTGTAAAGGCGAGCACTATTTTGATATTTTATACTCTGTGCCAGAGCAAATTAAAAAGGCATTAGATGCCGCTAATATCGAGATCCCGTTCCCGCATCGTAAGGTTATTATGGTGAATGAGACGAATGCATAATTCAGCTCTTTATAGCTATTTGTAAATAAAAAAGGAGTGATTGATTCACTCCTTTTTTTGTTTTAAGTGTTTAGCATTAATATAAAAAATACGAAATAAAAATAGCAAAGCATTTAGAATAACTAACGCACTTAGAATAACCTAGGTATAAATCTGTACTTCACTTGTTGACAATATGCTAGGTAATAGGGATCTTGACTGAGGTGCTTTTCTTCGGTGATTGCCCGCATATAATAAACCCACGTAATAAGCATAAGCCCTAAGATTTGGGTGATGGCTAAAGACCACCCCGCATGCGACGCGTTATATAAAATAGCGGGAAACATCACCAGCCACCACGCTAAGTTTTTAGCGGCATAAGCTGGGTGTCTCACAAGCGCAAAGGGGCCTGTACGAATAATGCCTCGGTTGGTTAAATTTGAAAAACGTGCGCCAAAAAATACCGTTGCCAACATATAAACAAAAAAGCTAATAATAGTTAACACCATTAAAACAGTGACTATCACCTGGTTGCCAAATAACCCGATAATATCGCGCTCACCGGGCGCATTAAAATAATAGCCCAAGTTATTTTGAAGCGGCGGGTAACAAATAATACACACTATCCAGCCTAACAAAGTAGGCTCGGCTGAAAAAGTTTGGTTCTCTACCCAGCGGCTCGCAATCAGGTAGCCGCACCAGGCCAGACCCACATCAATACTAAAAATAAACGAGATAGAAATATTAAATAAATCGTTATTAAATGCTGTATGCGAATAGGTATCTGATACAAGGTTGGCCCAAAACCCGCCTGATAAATACCCCATGTTATTCACTAAATGCGGAAATTGATCGCATAAAAAAACGGTCATTAATGGCAAGAAAAAAAGTTTAACTAACAGTGATAGCGTGTTTTTTTTGTCGTTAGGCGTAAATAATACGTGTGTTTTATCGCGCAATAACATGCGCTGTAGCAATTTAGTGACAAGGCCAGAAAAGAAAATACCGTAATCGCGTTTGTCGTCATCTGGGCTGTATTTTAAGCCCCGCGTAATAAACACATAAGGTAGGCCACACCAAAGGTAAATGCTAAAGGCAATATCCAATAACCTAAACCACGGCTGATAATACGCATTGTTGTTTTTAAAGCCGTACTCGTTGGCTAAAAAGAAAAACTGCATCACCAACGAGAGCAGAGCAATATGCGCTATAAAATTAATCATGCACTCTACGCTAAATTTGCCGTATTGCTTAGCAGTAATAAACGGATGAACAGATATATTCGCGCTTTTATAAAATAGCCGTAATCGTACAACTTCACTTATTAACATGGTAAGTGTGACGAAGCCAATGGCAAATAAAATACTGTCTATGCGGTTGGTTGTTAGCTGGGCACCAAATATCGAAACGCCTTCGCTCAGGTAATTGGCTGCCTGATACCATTTGGCGCATAAAATAATACTCACCGCGCCAATTAAACCTGTTATCCAAGCGCTATCCATGACCCATTTTTTATTTGATAGCGATTGCATATCGGCTTTTGTTTGGGTTTTTGCTTGGGTTTTTGTTTGGGGTTTGTCTGTTGTTGTATCGGTTATGTGCATAAAAGTATCTTTTAGGTGAGACAATAATAAACGCTGTAAGGTTGTTGTTGATTATAGGGTATCTTTAACACGTTATTGGGTACTTATTAACAAACTCTTTTGGTCGCCCTAAAAAAACACCTATCCACAGCATTTTTTTAGCCATCAGCATTATTGTCAAATGCTAGGTGCTAGGTGCTAGGTGCTAGGTGCTAGGTGCTAGGTGCTAGGTGCTAGGGCTGGGCGTATGCTTAAGTCTACGACATATGGTCTTTCATTCGGCTAATTTAAGCCAAGCTAAGCAATTAACTGGCTAAGCAATTCAGCAACTAAGTGAGATGGATACGCGGTTCAAGGGGAATCTAAAAAGGCGATAAACACCTCTTTGAAAACAGTATCTCAAAGGGGTGTTTACCTTCATTTTCTTTTAGCATAACGTTTAAAATGATATTTAATTTTGCTTGGCGCGAACCAGCTCTCGAACAGCCAAAAAGCTATCTTTATATATGGCTTTTGTCTCGTGTAATAAAATGTAATTCACGGGCACCATAACCAGCGTGATTAACGTGGCAAAAATAATCCCAAAGCCTAGCGATACCGCCATAGGAATTAAAAATTGTGCCTGCGTGGCTTTCTCAAAGAGTAACGGCATCAAGCCAATAAAGGTCGTGAGCGATGTTAGCATGACAGGCCTAAAGCGAGCGGCGCCGGCAGTCAAGACAGCCTCGTAAATACTTTGGCCTTTTGCGCGCATTTTATTAATGTAATCCACGAGTACTAATGAATCATTCACAATAATACCAATGAGTGCCAACAAGCCCAGCATGCTCATAATCGAAAGATTCATCCCCATTATCCAATGCCCAACCATTGCGCCAATAAAACCAAAAGGGATCACTGACATCACAATAATGGGTTGCGCATAGGATTTTAGCGGAATGGCTAGCAGTGCGTAAATCACAAACAGCGTGCCTAAAGTGCCCCAAGCTAATGAGGTTAATGATTCGCGCTGCTCTTCGCTTTCGCCCGCTAGGCTAAATCGTACGCCTGGGTAAGAGGCCGTTATCTCTTGTAGCTGTTGCGTGAGGTCGGCTTGTAATACCGTCATGTTAACGGCTTCTTTGTTAATATCGGCTCGGATATTGGCTGTGCGATAACCATCAATGCGGTTAATTGACGATGGCCCCTGCGCAGGCTCAAACGACGCTAAATGATGCAGCGGCACTTGCTGGCCATTAGGGGTAAGTATCAGTAGATTTTTAAGGTTCGCGATAGATTGCCTTTCTGATAACGGCAAGCGTACCATCACGCGTACATCATCGCGCCCACGCTGAATACGTTGCGCCTGATCACCAAAAAACGCTTGGCGTACTTGGCGCGCAATGGCGGCTTTTGTGATCCCTAAAAAATACGCTTCTGGTTTAAGTTTAATATTGAGCTCTTCTTTACCGTCTGCGAGCGAGTCATTTATATCAAACACATCGGGGTAGGTGGCTAAATAGGCTTTAACCTGCTCAGATACCGCATTTAATGAGGTAAAATCGTTTGAGCGTAACTCGACATCAATCGGGTCACCTGCGCGGCCAAATTCGGCTCTAAATGTGAGCGATTCAGCACCGGGGATATCTCCAATCATGGTGCGCCATTCACGCGCCAGTGCTTGGCTTGAGACATCAATGGGGCGGTTTTCAGGTGAGGCGATCTCAAAACGAATAGACGCGCTATTGGTATTGCCGCCTGCACTGCCTGTGGATGAAAAAATATTTAAGATAACGCTTTGGCCTTTATCGTTACTGTATTTTTCTTTGAGCGTTTGCGCATGCGCCGTCATACTTTGTGTATAGCGATCGGTGACCACAAATGGCGTACCAGCGGGCATGGTTAAATTAGCACGTACCGTTTCACTGGGAATGCGTGGAAAAAATGTAAACCGAGAATGTCCCACTTTGACGGCAGTAAAAATAATAATCAAAATACCGATAAAGCTAAATAACGTTGAACGTTTATTGCGCAAACAAACAGTGAGTATTGGGGTGTAATAACGCATAACCGCTTTTTCAAAACCACTCGCAATATTTTGTTGCCAGCGGCTAAGGGCATTTTTTGTCGTGTCGATGGGTTGAATATATTTAAGGTGGGCGGGTAGCACAAACTTGGATTCCACTAATGAAAAAAGCAACACTGGAATCACAATAGCGGGTATTTGTGCAAAAATAGCCCCGCGTATACCGTCAATAAAAAACAGCGGGACAAAAGCGGCAACCGTGGTGAGCACGCCAAATGTGACGGGGATAGCAACTTCTTTGGTGCCTTCTACTGCTGCGCGAATACCTGACTCGGCATTAAACGGGGCGGGCTGTTTATTGAGGTGAGAGTAGATATTCTCGCCCGTGACAATGGCGTCGTCCACCACAATGCCCAGCACCACAATAAACGCGAATAAACTAATCAGGTTTAGCGTGACACCCAAAAACGGCATAATAAAAAACACGCCCAAAAAACTAACGGGTATACCAATAAAGACCCAAAATGCCACAGCGGGGCGTAAAAACACGCCCAATAAAATCAGTACTAAAAAGCCACCCTGTAGCGCATTATTGACCAGCGTATTAATCCGGCTTTTAACAATCACCGAGTCATCGTCCCAGTAATCTAGCTCGACGCCATCGGGCAGGCCATCTTGTTGCGCATCAATATAATCACGCACCGCTTTTGCGACTTCTATCGCGCTTTGGTTACCCACACGATACACGCGGATAGCGGCCGCAAGCTTGCCATTAAAGCGTGTACGCACCGCGCTCTCTTCAAATCCGTCTGTTACGGTAGCAATATCGCCCAGTGTGATGAGCGTTCCATTGCTGTGATGTTTAACCACAATGCGCGCAAATTCATCACCTGTGTACGCTTGGTTTTGAGAGCGGATAAGCACATCGCCGCCATCGGTTTGGATATTACCTGCCGATATATCCTGCGCGTTTTCACGTATTGCAGTGGTGACATCGGTCAGGGTGAGGTCAAAGGCGCGTAAGGTATCTTGATGTGTTTCGATGGCAATTTCGTAATCACGTACCCCCGTAATATCGGCGTGGGTAATGGTGTTAATAGCCAGTAGCTCTTCCCTGGTTTGCTCTATCCGCTCACGTAATTCGCGCTCTGTAATGTTTCCCGATAGGGTTACTGTGATCACATCGCGCTTGCGCACAGCAATGGCAATAACGGGGCGTTCGGCATCGGCGGGTAGGGTGTTGAGGGCGTCTACGCGATTTTTAATTTCATCTAAAATAATGCGTGGTGCATAGCCCGCGGCTATTTCTGCAAACACGGCGGCGCCCCCTTCGCGGGACGTGCTGCGTATTTCTTCTATGCCTTCGACATCGCTGATGCTTTCTTCGACACGGCTCGCAATGGCAAGCTCGGCATCTTGTGGTGTAGAGCCGCGCAGCGTGATGTTAATTTCAACAACATCCGATTCAAACTCAGGGAAAATTTCAAGCGGTATGCGGTTAAATAACGAGTAAAACCCAGCGGCCACAATACTCAATAATAATAAGTTGGCGGCAACATGGTTACGGCAAAACCATTCGATCATGGTGTTTGCTCCTTGTTCATATTACTGCGTGCATGTTTACCCGCTGGCTTTTTGCGTTGTGGTCTACTTTTAGCCTCGCCTTCACGCCTTACACGGGTGCCCGATGTGACTTGCCCAAGCGGTGAGGTGACGATTTCATCGCCATCACGAAGGCCGCTTTGTACGATGGTGACGCTAGGGCTTTGCCACAAAGAAGTAATAGGCTGCCGATAAATGGCACTATCTTTAAAGGTATACACATAGCTGCCTTGGTAAATACTGCTGTTGGGTATCACAATGGCGTTATCAAATGTACGGCCTTGAATACTCGCGGTGACATACTGCCCGAGCTTGAGTGAGCCGTTTGTGCTCAATGAAGCGTTACTTAGCTGGGCAACAACAAAAGGCTGTCTTGTCGCTTCATCAATATTGACTGAGCGTCTCACGATGGTTGCGGGCCATTTTTGCTGCGTTTTGGGTGGTGTTGTTTTTGATTGCTGGTGTTTAAATAAGGGGGTGCTGATACTTGCTGTGGCAGCTAAAGTATCGGCGAGCAGAGGGTAATCACTATTGCGAATGGGCAGGGTGACTTCAACGGTTTCTGTTGAGAAAATTTCCCCTATAACCGTGTTGGCGGCCATAACTTGATACGGGCCCACTTGTCTACTCAAAACCTGAGCTTTATAAGGCGCGGTAATGGTTGCGCGTTTGACGTTGAGTTTTGCACCGTTTAGGGCGGCCTCAGCCGACAGTAAGCGAGCTTGTGCTGCAGCAATTTGTGGTTTACGCAGGACTAAATCGGCAGGCTGGCCTTTGCGTCCTGCATTACTCCAATCCGATTGCGCCTGTGACGCACGGGCCGTCTCTTCGTCAAATAAGCGTTTAGCGTCAATATACGTAGCTTGGGCTTGCAGCTGGGCAATGTTGAAATCATCTTTTTCTATCTCGACCAATACATCGCCTTGATTAACGCTGCCGCCCGCTTCAAAGGCAGGGTTGATGTAGGTAATTTTACCGCCCACTTGCGCACGTAGCTCTGTACGTGTTGTGGCCTCTATACGCCCAAATGACGTGATATCTACAGTGAAGGGCGCTGCCTTTATAGCGGATGTTGATACCGTTAAACTTGCCTTAGGCGCCGGTGCGCCGCGTTTAGCTTTGGGTGCAGTTATAATAAGTAGCACAATAATTAAAATAACAAGCACAGTAATAAAAAGCGGTAAGAGTCGCATAAGTAGCGATTTTTGTGGCACGGAGTTTCTCCAAGTTAGTTATTTGTAATGTGTTAAACGTATTGATGGGTTATTCCAATAGGCTGAAATTTCCTGCGCTTAGCTTGTTTTTGAGTGGGTACGTGTAACATTTATTTATAGCGTGCCATTAAAGGTTAACGCTTTAAGATAAATATAAAGTACATCTTGTTAATACTACTCTAAATACTTCTGTACGTTTTGTTTGTTACGTCTTGTTCGTCACGTTTAGTTCGATAAAGAATATCGATACAACTCTCCTTTATTTAGTTCACTTTTACTCGCCACAAGAGTGAACGTGTTTTTTCTCATCTAAACGCATGCTCACCATAAATTAATATAAATAAATATTCGTTCATGCTTTAAAGGTCTATAGCCATTTAATCAGTTATAAAAAAACCGCATATTTGTCGCGTGCTTAGTTTTTATTACTTTGCGTTATTAGCGCGCACTTTATTAATGCATATAGTTTGCTTGGCATTAAAAATTCTATTTTAATCTATGAGTTTTTGTTGTTGATTTTGGTGACATTTCATTTGTTGGTTATAAGTATAGAGCCTTATGTTTTTTGGCGCGATTATAATCATTTTGTATGAGTTATGGGTATAGCCCAAAGGTGGATGTTTAAATTTTAATCATGAATAATGCAATCCAGTTCACAAAATAAGTAAAACAAAAAGAGAGATTGATTATGATAAAAAAAATATGCATTGCATCTTGTTTAGCCGTTAGCGCTCACTCTTTTGCTTCATTTGATACTACGCCGCCTACAACTGGCGCTTTAGATTCTCATCAGTATCGTAATATTTTTTCCGAAGTGGGTAAAACACCTCAGCAAATTAATAGTAAGGTTGTGGGTACATATAATAAAATGTTTGCCGGAACAGATAACGAAAGACTTTACTTTACGCTTGATAATAATGAAGCTTATATCAAAACAATTGACACGAATGATGTACGTTCAGAGGGTATGTCGTGGGGTATGACCATCGCAGTGATGATGGATAAGCAAGCTGAATTTGATAAGTTATGGCGTTTTGCTCATGACCGAATGAAAAATACATCAGGCTCTTTTCCTGGCACTTTTGCTTGGCAAGTGAAAGTAAATAACGGCAATGTACAAAGGCTTGATAACGGGTCAGCTCCTGATGGTGAGTTGTACATGGCTTTTGCTTTGTTTAACGCAGCTGGGCGCTGGGGGAATGGTACAGGTGTTTATGATTACGAAAAGCATGCCAATGATTTACTTGCCACGTTAAAAAATCACTTAATGGACAGCGGATCTAAGCAGATATTATTCTCTCCGTATACGCCTGGTTTTACTGATCCTTCGTACCACATCCCTGCTTTTTACGACTATTTTGCTAAGGTATCTAATAGTAATAAATGGTATTGGACAGCATCAGCAAACGCCAGCCGTACTTTTTTAAGTGAACACTTTAAACAAACAAGTTATGGCTTGGCTTCTTATTTGGCTGAGTTTGACGGTCGCCCTAAAAGCTCGGGTTTACCAAGTGGTATGCACAACCCTGGTAATATTTACGAGGCTGATGCATGGCGTGTCGCTATGAATGTTGGCGTTGATGCACATCTAGCTGGAGTTGAAACTTGGCATAAAAATGCAACCGATGATTTATTGAATTTTTTCAAAAATACAGAAGGTTTTAATTCAGACGGTGTTTGCTCTACAGGTTATTCTCAGAAATATCATGTGGATGGTAGAAACTACAAAAGCTGTAATGATGAAAACTGGCGTCATGATATAGGTCAAAAAGCGACAAACGCGGTAGCCACTTTAGCTTCAACAAACGCTAATAATGCGACAGCCTTTATTAACGAGTTATGGAACACACCTTGGATGACAGGTGACTACCGTTACTACCATGGTAATCTGCATATGTTAGGTCTTTTACATGCTTCTGGCCGCTTTCAATTACATTATCCAGCAAGTGCGGATATTAATACTGGTGCTGCTAATACCACCAAGACGGTCATTAAAACCTTTAAAGATGCCTTTGTGCGCGGTGGTAGCTTTGCCAATACTAATTATGGTACAACAACCAGCCTTGCGGTGAAGCGTTCTGGCAATTTAACTTACGAAAGACGCGCAGTAATGGCTTTTGACCGTAGCCGTATTGGTAACAGTGGTAACCGTAATATTGTTAAAGCCACATTGCGCTTTAAAATGAAGTCGGCCAACTCAACGGCTACAACGGCTACAGCTGGAGTATATGGTATTAGTAATCGCTGGCAAGAAACGGGTACAAATGGCATCACCTATAACCGCATGACTGAAACGGGCACTACAGCGGCAACGTTTAACCCAAAGTCGGCTAATCAGTGGGTAAATGTAGATGTAACCGATTATTTACGCGGTGACTCTAGCACAACTAGAACAGTGTTTATGATTCGCAATATTAATGGTGACGCAAAAAGTAACTGGGAGGCTTTTTCAAGAGAGTCTGCAAATGACCCAGAGTTAGTTATTGAGTGGAATTAATGTAAAGCTCTTTAACTCAACACGTTAAGCTTTAAATTAAACCCCATAAAGCCTATGTTTTATGGGGTTTTCTCGTTTAGATATTTTTTAAAAGCCACTATATTTCTTATTTTTATTGTGAATATGTGAATACTTTAAGTGACACAGTTTAATAAGGCAGAGTTGTAAACTGTGTCTATAATTATTTAAGGTGTTTTCAATTAGCTTTGTTGCCAAAACATTATCAGTACAATCGTATTGTCACTAAGACCATATTGTTTCTTTGTGTCTTGTTAATATGTGTCAAAAAAATATATA
>CAKZUG010000066.1 GCA_937920545.1 uncultured Saccharophagus sp. | reverse complement strand
TAATAGCTATAATTTTAGCGTCTGGTGCCACACCGGGTAACACATCTAGCCCTGCGCTGCCTGCTGCTACAGCAGCAACAAGTGTACCGTGTTGAAAATCAGGCGTACCGTCAGGAAGTTTACCCTCGTGACTGATCGGGTCAGGGTCAGCATCTTCTACATCCAAGCCAAAATCATCTACTTCTTCTACACCAGCAAAGTCTGTTCCTGCGATGACTTTACTATTGGGGAATGTGCCTTCTTCAATAATCAGGGGATTATTTTCAACATTGAGCGAATCCACTAAGTTATACACGCCGCCTAAACTTTGATGAAAGTAATTCACACCCGTGTCTAAAATAGCAATGGTTTTACCTTTACCAGTAAAGCCCTGAGAATGGAGTTTATCGGCGCCAATAGCGTTAATATAATTAAGCCCACCGGTAGACTCATGTAATAACGATGAACCTTCAGCTTGATGAAGCCTGGGGTACTGCCCAACAGAGCGAACCTCTTTAACATTGGGCATCTTTTTAATAGCATGAATGTGTGTTTTTTTCACCCAACATTGCACACCATTAATACTGGCAGTGACGTTTCGGATTAAAATGAGCTGCTCACTATCAAACTGACTCATAAAAGTATGATGCGACGTCTTAAGCTGAGCCGTATACGCTTTTTGCTCTTCAATAGACGGGAAGCGACCATGCTCTTTTTTATAAGCCACAACCATACGCGATAACGCAGGCTGCTTCAGCTCAATGAACACTCGCCTAAGCTCAGCAGAAGGAGGCGCCGCCTGACTGTGCGTCAGCGGTGCTAGAAATAATATAACAGCAAAAAATAAAGCATAAAATGTCATACAGCAAACCTCTAAAAGTACACCTATTAAGCACGCTTAAAACACGCAGTTAAGAGATATACAAAAACGTAAATAGCACATCGCCAGATACCATATCAACCAACGATAATAATGAATTTAAGCGAGTATTAATGAGACTAATAGCGCAAAAAATGAATTAAGCGTCAATGTATTGGCGAGAATAGACTTTTTTTGTCACGAAAGATAGCTTACGGGCAATGTTGAGCGATGTTGAGCGGTACTGTTACTTAATCAGGATGCCGCTGCTTAATCAAAGAGCCGGAGACGATGTAAAACATGACCTTGCTATAGGTAAATAAGAATAAAGTGGAGCCAACATAACTGCGACCTCTTTTCACCGTGCAGGCACATGGCGATAAAGAGGCAACACAATAAAGCAATAAAGGCTATTTAGAAATAATAGCGACTTGACTCGTATATTTATCGACGGCCAGCAAAGCACCGGGCGCGTCGCTAACATACAAATAGCGATTTTTTTCTTCGTCATTAATGATGTTATCTGCACTAAATGCAAGGGTCAGATTTGTGTGTGTGCTGTCTAACTCAAAAACCAAATTAATGGCACCATTTGATGTGTTGACGCCATAGATTTCATTTGAGGTTTTATCGATATATGTTAAGAAACCGTCTTTCACATCAAGAATACGGCTTTGAAAAGCATATTCACCAGAGGCACTAATATTGGCTATTTTCTCCACAAATTGACCTGTGGCGTCTATTTTATAAAACACAATATCGTCGTCGACATAGTTATTCACCATAAGGTATACATTATCGTTAAAAACAATATCTTGCGTATGTACGTTTTCGCTATCAAAACCACCTTGGCCAAATTGAATGAAGGGTGTTAAGGCTTGAGTGGCGATATGAATAGCCATAATGCCCGCCTTATCACTCCCAGCCAACACATCGACATAAACTATTTGATCAGCCGCGTTATATGCCATTGAATCGCCTATATTCGCATTAATTGTATCGACAAGTACCGTGCGCTCACCCGAGGAAAAATCAAATGCAAGCAGCTGACTAACGTCATCCGTGTTGGGTTTCTTAGCTGTTGCTAATATGCGGTTTGCACCTAAATCAAAGTGTACCGCATCCATTTTTTCGAGTGCACTTCCTTCGTAGTTTTGCCAAAGTAATACACGCTCGCCAGTAAGTGTGTTCACACGTATAAGCGATTGAAAAAAATCATCAAACAGAAAAACATGGTCATCTTTTTCTGTCATAAATTGGCCGACAACTAGGTCGGGGCCTAGACCAACTTGTTGCTGGCCAAACCGTTGTGCGCTGCTATTGCTTAACGTGACTGTTGTAATATCACCACTGTAAGAGCTCACGGCATATAATTGTTGCGTCTCAGCATCTAACGCCATAGCTTGTATATACCTTGGTATATCGTCCGGCAGGCCCGTATTTTTGTAAACAAGGCTTCTTTCACCCGTGTTAATATCAATGCCTTGGATAATGTCATGGCCATAAGCAA
Source organism: uncultured Saccharophagus sp. (assembly GCA_937920545.1). Classification (GTDB taxonomy): domain Bacteria; phylum Pseudomonadota; class Gammaproteobacteria; order Pseudomonadales; family Cellvibrionaceae; genus Saccharophagus. The sequence continues at coordinate 3,497 of CAKZUG010000066.1, read as the reverse complement.
AACCGTTTAGCAATAAACGATCGTTGGTGTCATCAACAGCAAACCCTCGTGCAAAAAGTAAGGGAGCATCCCCTACCGTTTTATAGGGGCTAAGGGTTTTAACATTATTCCCGGCGGTATCTAGCTCATAAATGCGGCCATTAAAGCTTGATTCACTCTCACCCGGCACAGAGCCATAAGAAAAACTGCTGATGTACAATTTTTGCAATGCGTGGCTAAGCTCAATATTAAAATACGTATCGAACACCCCGTTATTTGCATTATCAGTTTGCAATATTGACTGCGCTTGCCCAGATGTGAGGTCAACTTTCACAACACCGTTGTTATGTAACAAATAAGCCAATGTGGCATCGGCATTCAATACCATGTCGGTCCAATTTTTATCCGAAAATTCGTCACCAACGTTATATACTTTTTCGTATTCACCTGTTGTGGTGTCGACCGTCCACAAAGCACTTGAAGTATATTCAAACACATACACAATACGGTTTGAAACACTCGCTCCCACAGCCATCGGTACAGCTGACTCTGTTAACTCTGGCCAAGTATTTAGGTCGCTAACAACCGTGACGGCTTCCGTTCCTACATCCATTGATAACAATAAACCGGCTTGAGTATCGATATAAAAAACACGGTTGTTTTGGCTGTCGTGTACGATATCTTGCACGCGGGTTAAAATCATCTCGCGCTGAACATACACGGGCACTTGCGCTGTATTTCCTGCGCTATCCGTTGCAGCTAAAGTAATGGTATTCATGCCCACGTCGAGATCGGCATCCAGCCACCACTCCCCTTCATTTTGCATCACATCAAATGCCTGATTATTTTGATTCGTCGCGGTGACGCTAACCACATCACTAAGCGTATCAACAGCAGAGACACGTAATGGAATAGTCGGCTGATCGGTTAAACTGTTCACCGCGGGATACATCATTTGTATAGTAGGCGGTGTTAAATCGGCAGACATCACCTCAAGAGAGTCACTCACACCGCCCACGGTTAACGTTATTGGGTGGCTTTGGCCCAACATACTTGGCGCATTAACTCGGACAGTGATCGTTTGGGTGGGCAGCAGCGTGCCAGCAACCGACGTAAAATCACCGTTATTAATCGCGTATTCGCCGCCTTCTATTGTGATGTCGGTTGCGGTATTAAAACCACTCAACATAACCGAATCAGATTCGGCAAAAGTATGCGGCTCAGCTGACAATACTCCCCCTAATTCAAAAGGGTCTGGCACAAGGTCAGCCACAGGAGACGTCATTGTCGTGTCGGGATCGGGCTGCTCATCAGACCCACCACAAGCGGTTAAAACAAAAAAAATACAACATGAAGAAAATATGCGTAACATAAGCAACCTGAAATCCATTTATTAAAGAAGAAGGGGGGAATAGCGCATCATTATAGAGAAAATACTGAATAGAGAAAATACTGAATAAAAAAAACAGAACGGTACAATAAAATAATATAAATAAAAACACTACCTGACCAACACCCTTCTACGAACACTCTATTTAAAAGCTCCCACCTTCTAAAGGTTCCCCTATTTTTTTATTCATTCAAACAATGAGGCAAACAATAAATCAAAGTGTTAACCACTTCATTACTCTGCGTTTTACCTCTGCATTGTGATAAAAACGTGAAACTTACACGACAATCGCGCTCTAACATACACAAAACAATGCAGAGAGTATCTTATGGCTATTTTATTTAAACACACTAAACCGTACCTTTGTGCCGCAGGCTTTTCGCTTGTCCTTAGTGCATGCGGTGGTGGTAACGAAGTAATACAAAGCAGTGCGTCAAACCCAGCAGTGGATACAACCACACCCGTCGCAGTAACACCACCCACAACCGAGAACGTTACACCGGTTGCCGTTACACCTGCTGCAGAAACGCCCGCTTCTATACCGACTGAACCAGCCAACAATACCCCCAGCACACCCGTCACAACGCCGACTAGCTCTCCAACTCCAGAACCTGTAGTAGAGCCTGTAGTAGAACCCGCAGAAGAAACCCCAGCACCGGTGGTTGACCCTAATTTAATTCAATCCACTTTTAGCGCACCTATTATTAGCGGTTTAAATTACACCACGGCATCACAAAACGGATCGACAAGTAATAACGGCGAGTTTTCTTACTTACCCAACGAGAATATTACCTTCTCGATTGGCGATATTCGTTTCGATACGATTAATGCACAAAACATCAACTCGTTATTTGAGCTAGCACAAACACATATTATTAGCGACACACGCTATATCAACATGGCAAGGCTGTTATATACCCTTGATGCCGATGGTAACCCCAATAACGGCATACAAATTAGCGCATTAACACACACCATGGCCGAAGGCGTAACAGCCGACTTTAGCAGCGCAAATTTTGATGCACAGGTAGCCAGCCTTGTATCCTCCAGCCAAAATCCAAACACCGTACTTCTTAATATTCAGCAGGCACGTAATAATATTACAGCTCAGCTAGATACCGATAGATCATGCGCAAGAACCAGCGCAAAAGTAGGTCAAGTCGCCGACTTATCAATGATCGACCACGATGTAAGTGGACGTTTACGCGTACTTAACGACTGTACAATTGAAGTCAGCCAATTCTTTTATGACGGTGGTGGCTTAGGGAACGTCCGTTTTTACAACCTAGACAACAGCGATATTTATGGTGATAACCTCGCCGATATTGTGCACACCAACGAGACATTTTTACTAAAAGTGACACCAGAACAACTCGAAGAAATTGATAGCATTAGCGTTTGGTGTATACCGTTTGGCATCAGTTTTGGCGACGGCACATTTAGATAACTAAAACACAAGTCGCCGCATAGCGGCTTGCAGGTCGGCCTTCGGCCCTGCAGGACGCTACGCTTGCTACTGTCAAATTATGGACAAGCTTATGGATGTCCTATTTTCTCTTCCCGCGTTCGCGAGAATGACGTAATTTATAAGCTGTAAGTTGATTATAAATATGGATGTCTTCGACTTGCGACTTGTTCGTGAGTTGTGAGTTGATGATTCCACTATTTAGATGAGCCGCGCCAACCATGCCACCCGAATTGTCATTCCCGCGCAGGCGGGAATCCAGAGGGTTTAAGACAAGTTATATAATGTTGTTACACAAGCCACGCTATTCTAGGTGGATTCCCGCGTTCGCGAGAATGACGTAATTTATAAGTTGTAAGTTGTAAGTTGTAAGTTGTAAGTTGATTAAAAATATGGATGTCCTCGACTTGTTAAACCCACATTACCGCCCGTGGCGGCTTGCAATATACCCCGATTGATTACCGTGCCGTTGGTGCCCTCTAAGCGCTCAAAGGCCAAGTTGCCGTTCATAAACTCGTTAGGGTTTATGCTTAGGCCGCTGGCTAAAATACCGCCTGCATTAATCACGGCGCTTTCGGTAAAAATCACGCCGTTAGGGTTGACCAATACCACTTGGCCATTGGCATCAATCCGCCCCTGAATACGCGTGCCGTTATTGCTTAA
>CAKZUG010000065.1 GCA_937920545.1 uncultured Saccharophagus sp. | reverse complement strand
GGCCACACTACGCCACCACACAAAATCAACTATCGCGCGATCATCTATGCGTTAAAAGCGCGGGGTGTTACACATATTATAGCGACACATGCAGTGGGCGGTATTACAGCCTCGTGTAAGCCTGAAGCCTTGGTATTACCTAATCAAATCATAGATTACACATCTGGGCGCGAGCATACATACTATGATGATTTTAGTCAGGGGTTGGAGCATATTGATTTTAGCTACCCGTTTGCAGGTGATGTATATCAGCGTTTTTTACATACGATCAATACAGCTCATAAACCCGAGCATAGCGCTATTGTGGTGGGCGGATGCTATGGGTGTACGCAGGGGCCGCGCCTAGAAAGCGCCGCCGAGATTCAGCGTCTTAAGCAAGATGGCTGCGATATTGTGGGTATGACAGCTATGCCTGAAGCCGCATTGGCCCATGAACAGAAAATGGATTATGCCAGCATTAGTATGGTGGTGAATTGGGCTGCAGGTGTTGAACCGGGCATAATTGAAATGTCTGAGATTATAGCCTCGTTAAACAAGACGTCATTGGGCACCCTTTATTTTATTAGCGATGTACTCGTGAGTTTTGCACAGTTACAAAAGGCTTAATGTCATGTTTTTGAGCCGCTATTCAATCAAGCTACGCATTATTTAACGTAGGTACAGCTGTAAGCGTATAATGTGACATTAATCGTGTTTCTTATAAGAATATTCTTGATAATCGTTCTCATTTAGATTAAATTATACGTATTGTTAGTGAAACAACAGTGAAGCAATAAAACGTTTAACAAAGTTGAAATAATTATGATTAAACCACGTTCAATGACAGCATTTTTAATGGCCAGTGTATGGCTGGCTAGCCTCGCAAGTTCTTTTTCTGTCCAGGCTCAAACCAATAATGTGAGTGCGCTTTCAGGCGAAGTCAATGTGTACTCAGCACGCAAAGAAGCGCTTATCAAACCGTTGTTAGATGATTTTACTGCTCAAACTGGTGTGAAGGTGAATTTGGTGACAGGTAAAGGTGATGCCTTACTCACACGCTTAACATCTGAAGGTAAAAACACACCCGCCGATGTGCTCATTACGACCGATGTTGGCCGCCTTGAGCGCGCAAAAGCTGCCGGTGTATTGCAAGCGGTTAACAACCAAGATTTAAACCAGTCTATTCCCGCTACTTACCGCGACGAAGCAGGCTTTTGGTACGGTTTATCATTACGCTCGCGCGTGATTGTGTTTAACCCTAAAAAAGTGCAAAAAAACCAGCTTTCAACGTATGCTGATCTTGCTGACCCAAAATGGAAAAGACAAATTTGTATTCGCTCATCGAGCAATATTTATAATCAAAGTTTAGTGTCAAGTATGATTGCACACGATGGCCTTGCCCAAACGGAAGCGTGGATCAATGGCTTGGTGGCAAACTTTGCACGCCCCCCTCGTGGCGGTGATCGCGATCAAATTAAAGCCGTGGCTGCGGGCCAATGTAATATTGCTGTAGTGAACTCGTATTACTTAGGTGCCATGTTGAATTCAAGCAATGCTAAAGAGCAAGCAGCAGCAAAAAAAGTGACGTTGTTTTGGCCTAACCAAGGTGAAAGTGAGCGCGGCACGCACATGAACATTAGCGGTGCGGGTATCACTCAATACGCCAAAAACAAAGACTCCGCATTGGCGCTCGTTCAGTTTCTGAGCAACGATAAAGCGCAGCAATGGTACGGTGAGCAAAATAACGAATACCCCGTGCGTAACAATATTACACCTAGTCAAACCTTAAAAGCATGGGGCGATTTCAAAGCCGACTCACTCCCTGTTGATAAGCTAGCCAAATATAATACTGATGCCGTTAAGGCAATGGATCGCGCTGGGTGGAAGTAAGTTCACAATATGCTGCTTGGTCAGTTAGGTCTCTTTTTAACCAGCGCTTAGGTCGCTGGTTTTTTTGTTTAGTGGCTATTGCTTTTACCTTAAGTATTCCTGTTATTACCATTGCGTTGAGTGTGCTTGAGCCTTTTAGTGATACATGGCGCCACCTCGCTAGTACGGTATTGTCATCCTATATTACGCACTCGTTATTGCTGATGCTAGGCGTAGCGATTGGCACGTTTACATTGGGTGTGTCATGTGCCTGGTTTACCTGCATGTATGATTTCCCTGGGCGTAAAGTGCTTGAATGGGCGCTGTTGTTACCCATGGCTATGCCAGCGTATATTATTGCCTATGCCTATACAGGCGCACTTGATTTTGCTGGCCCCATTCAAACCGCTATTCGTGATACCTTTAATGTGGACTATGGCGATTACTGGTTCCCCGAGATCCGCTCATTGGGCGGGGCCGTGGTGATGTTTTCATTGGTGCTTTACCCTTATGTTTACCTGATTGTACGTGCGGCCTTTATGAGCCAATCGCACGCTATTTTAGAGGTAAGCCGATCACTGGGGAATGGTCCGTGGCGCACGTTTTACGCCGTTGCACTGCCTGCTGCGCGGCCTGCTATTGTGGCGGGTATGACACTTGCTTTAATGGAAACCCTTGCCGATTACGGCACGGTGCAATATTTTGGCGTGAGTACCTTTACGACCGGTATTTTTAGAACCTGGTTTGGTTTAGGTGATTTAACGGCGGCGGCGCAATTGTCGTCGTTTTTATTGTTTTTTGTGGTGCTGCTGATTGTGATTGAGCGTATTTCACGCAAGAAAATGCAGTTTCACCACCTTGGGCAAAAGCGCAGTTATCAACGTCCAACCTTAACGGGTTCTGCCCGATGGTTATGCTTTACAGTATGTGTTTTGCCGTTACTGTTTGGGTTTATTTTACCGGCTATTCAGTTATTTTTGTGGGTCTTAGAAACATGGCAGACATCCTTTGATGCCGCTTTTTTTACCTTGGTGCAGCACTCTATTAGTTTGGCTGCGGTAGCGGCAATACTGTGTGTATTGCTAGCGGTGATTGTGTGTTTTTCTGCGCGTTTAGCGGGCAATAACCGTATTGCTTTATTCTTTTTACGGGTATCAACATTGGGCTATGCCGTGCCCGGCACCGTGATTGCGGTGGGGGTGCTGATTCCGCTTGCGGCTTTAGACAATGGTATTGATAGCTGGTTGCGCAGTAACACAACCTTTGTGGCAGGGTTACTTTTTAGCGGAACATTATTTGCGGTCATCGTGGCCTATATTGTGCGTTTTTTATCGGTGTCGGTGCAGAGTATCGAGGCAGGGTTTAGCCAAATACACACCAGTATTGATGACAGCGCTCGTACGCTGGGTCGTAAACCGTTAGGTGTGTTATTAAAAGTGCATTTGCCCATGTTAAAAACCAGTTTAATTGCGGCGGGTTTACTGGTGTTTGTGGATGTGATGAAAGAGCTGCCCACCACGCTTATTTTACGCCCCTTTAACTTTAATACCTTGGCTGTACGCGCTTACGAGCTAGCCTCTGACGAGCGTTTAGCCGATGCCGCCACACCCGCTATTGCCATTGTATTAACCGGTTTGATTCCAGTATTTTTGTTATTTAGAACGATGCGCGGTGCATCAAAGAGCCATTAATTTATGCAGTTGTCTTTAAATAATATTAGCCTTAGCTATGGCCAAACCCGTATTGTTGATGGGTTTAATCTTCACTTAGAAGCCGGGCAAATAGGGTGTTTTTTAGGGCCGTCTGGTTGCGGTAAAACCACCATACAGCGTGCTATTGCGGGTTTTCACCCATTGGAGAGCGGCGAGATAACATTGGCTGGTCGCAGTGTGAGCACGCAGCAATACACTCTTGCGCCAGAAAAGCGCAAAGTGGGCATGGTATTTCAGGATTTTGCGTTGTTTCCGCATTTATCTGTGCAAAAAAATATTGCGTTTGGCTTAAAGCATTTGCCTAAAGCACAAGCCAGTCAGCGCGTTGATGAGTTACTCGACCTCATTGATTTGAGTGCCCATAAAAAGAAGTACCCGCATCAACTGTCGGGCGGGCAACAACAACGTGTGGCATTGGCACGTGCTATTGCTCCACGACCCGATATCCTTTTACTCGATGAGCCTTTCTCAAGCCTTGATTCTACGTTACGAGAATCGCTTGCCAAGCAAGTCCGCTTACTGTTAAAGCGTTACAATATGACCGCTATTTTGGTGACCCATGATCAACATGAAGCGTTTGCTTTTGCTGATAAAGTTGGTGTTATTCAAAATGGCGAGCTACTTCAATGGGATACACCCTACAACCTTTACCATAAGCCGCTTAACATGGCGGTAGCAAAGTTTGTTGGCGACGGCGTATTACTGGATGCCAAAGCGCTCAATAACCACAGTATTAACACACCGCTAGGCGTGGTTGAGCACCGTAGTGTGCTCTCTCAGGGTCAAACGTTAAAAGTACTGATTCGCCCTGATGATATTGTATTTGATGAGGCTAGCACCCAAAAGTACACGATTGTTGATCGTTTGTTTCGAGGCAGTGAATACCTTTACCACTTAACATTACCTAGTGGTACGGTGATTCCCTGCGTGACGGCCAGCCATGTTAATTTTGCTATTGGCGAGCAGCTTTCCGTTACAACAGATTTGAAGCATTTGATTGTATTTGCCGATACGGCATAGTTTCTGAGTGGTTCAGAAAAGTAGGTTTTGCATGCTTAACGTGTAATATTTAAAGACGGCTGCCTTTTCTAGGTGCTTGCTTAATGGTGTTTCTACTTTTAGGGTGAGCGAAATAGTGCCCGAATTGGCGTAAAATCAAATAGTAGGCGTGTGCGGTAAATTGATAGACCCCATCTTCTTTGCATATTGTTTTAAATAATAGATCTGCTGCTTGCCTGTGCGTTGTTAGGCATAATTTATCCTGTCGTATCAACTGATAAAGTGCATCGTGTACAAGGGATGCACGCATGTTTTCAGGTTTATCTCTCACAGGCCCAGAAGGGCCATCCCACGCGTATCCTGATCTCAATACTAAAACCCCTTCTATATTTAAATCTATAAATTCGGTTTCTATATCTGTATCAGGTCGAATAGATGTGTGTATTTGATAGTTTTGTGCCAGCTGATATTTGTATTCAGCTCTGTATTGAATATGATTTTGCGTTGTCATTATTGGTTTCAGTACCGCTGTTACTAAAATTGACTGTGTTAAAGGTCCTATCGGTCATCTTAACATTAAGGTCATTGTTTTATTAGCGATGTTTTCTTTGTGAAAGATTTTTTAAGTAAGTTTGTTATTCTATGTATAACCGCTGTTTTTTGCGATGCTTTATGTACACCAAAGCGCAATTTTTCGTAGTGCATAGCAGGCACCCATGTGCCGCTTAATCTATCCCAAATAGAGAGCGCAGAACCAAAATTTTTATCAAAATGCGCAGGGTTACTACTGTGGTGTATTTGATGCTGGGCAGGGCTAATAAACCATTTTTCTAGTTTACCAAAGCTTATCCAAATATGTGAGTGACGTAAATTTGCGCCTAACATGTTAAACAAAAACCCCAAGGCGTCTACGCCTAAAATATCTAACGCCGATAACCGCTTACCCGAAAAATAAATAAACGCACCCGATACCACGCTAAACACAATAAACCCACGGGCGTAGTACAGTGCCATCTCAATAGGGTGAACGCGATGCAATGTAAGCGGCGTAAGCGTTTCTGCACTGTGGTGGGTCGTATGAATACGCCATAAAAACGCATGACTGTGCATAAGCTTGTGCAATAAAAAGCGGCTTGCATCTTCTATGATAAAAAAAGTCAGTGTAAAAATACTGGCAATGACTATCCAAGGTAAATCAAGAGCGGGCGGTGTATCAAATTGATTTTGCAGTGTGCGTGCAACCCAAATAGCCCCCACTAAATGTGAGCCAAATAGCGGTATAATAAGCAGTGCTCGCAGTGCTGTGTTACTTAACAGAAAACTGAGATCAATACACGTAGAACGTGTTAACCAGTATTTGTGTGATAAAAATATAAGCTTAAAGCGTTTACGTGACCACTTTTTTTTATTCATAAAGCTACTTATAAAAATAATAAGTATGCTTGAAAATAAAAACCCAAAAAATAATCGTCGACTGGGGTCGGCGAAAAATTCAATGGGGTTAAGGAGCCAGTCGTTTGTCATTTTATACCTTTAAAACTGATAGCGTATGCCAGCTTTAATAATACGTGGTTGGCTCGGGCGTGCGCCAAAAGGGCGGCGTGAAATATTTTGTTGTTTATCTGTGATGTTTTCGCCAATCAGCTGTAGTTCAATATCATTTGAGACTTGCCATGTGCCACTTACATCAAAAGTGGTGAGTGCATCAATACGTTCTCGTGGGGCAATGCTACCAAGGCCAGGCACTTCGCGTGATTCATCGGTAAACTTAGTCGCAAAGTTAATGCGCCAATTACTGGCTTCTAAACCCGCTTCGAAGCGTAGTTGGTTTTGTGGAAGGTAAGGCAGTTCGTCGCCTGCAAATACTCTTCCCCATTGTGAGAAGCTTGAGTCAAAGCTGGTTTGAAATGCCGACTCGGTATAGGTATATACCAATGATAACGGTACGCTAAAGCTATTAAGTGTGGCGATATATTGCGAGGTAATTTCAACACCCGATACATCCACCTCGCCGCCGTTAAATTCGTCGCCGACATTGCAGTTAAAATCCGACGCGCGACAACGGCCCAATAAGTTGTCGTAATCGCTGTAAAAACCAATAGCATCTAAGTTAAAGCTGTTTTTGGCATAGCGAAAACCATACTCGTAGTTAATGGCGGTTTCTGGATTAACATCGCTTGTCGAGCTTGGCCCTGCCGGTGAAAAGCCGCGATTAATACCTGCAATTAAGCCCAATGCAGGTGTTAATGCATAGTGCGCGCCTATACCGGGCATGACCACATCTTGTGATCGCTCGCTTTGCGTGTTGTTTGATGTGTTATCTAAAGTGCTTGATGTGTTATCTAAAAAGTCATCAAACTCGCCTCGAATATTTTCGTAGCGTAAGCCTAACGTTAACTCTAACTTTTCCCATGCTATTTTATGTTGAATATACAGGGCTAATGCATTTGTGCGGGCTTCGTTTAACGCATCCATTGGGCGGTCAGTTACGCCATCAAATACCAGTTGGCTGTTTTGTGAGAAATAGCCGCTCAGAGAATGCCTACGCTCGACATAATCGTGGTGAAAGCGTATGCCTGCGGTTAGCTGATTGTCTGCGCCAGCAAAATCAAAAGGCAATGTGATATCACTAGACGCACCGTACGAGCCATAAGTGCGGTCGTTGTTGGTGAGCGCTAAGGTTAAGTTGGGGTTACCATCAGAATTTACTGTGCCATTTAATAAGCCAAAACGGTTTGGGAATAATGCAGGGTCGGCGAGAACGGCTTGTGCGGGGATATCGTTGCCTATAAAGCGATCAAATTTAAACCATGCGCGGTCAAATAAATGCCAATATAATGTTGATGAGACGGTGAGTTCATTCGCTAATTCAATAGTATGTAGCAGGTGTACTTGGCTATGTTCAGACGTGAACTGATCTAACGCACTGGCGCTGTATCGACGGTTAGGGTTTTGATCAAAATCGCTGTCGGTTAAGCCTAAATATGTCTCATCAGAGACTTCATCCGCGTAGCCCAATTTTAACGTTAAAGATTGCGGTAACTCGCTATTGTTGCTTGTCCAACGGAGTTTGGCGTTTATATCGTTGCGTACAAAACCGGTATCATCACCGTTATCTAACTCTTTAAAGCCATCTGCGCTATAACGTAAAGCATCGAGTGAATACCCCCATTGCCCAACGGTATTGCCTATTTTAGCCCGTAGTTTTTGAAAATTATCGCTGCCTAATGATAATGCCAGTTCGCCTTCTTGGTTTTGCGGTACGGCATCGGTCACCATATTAATGGCACCGCCAATAGTGTGTGGCCCATGTAAAATAGCAGAAGGTCCTTTGACCACTTCTAAGCGTGCTAAGCGATTCACATTGGGGAAGTAATAGGCCGCAGGTGCCGAGTAGGGCGCTGGCGAAATAAGAATGCCGTCTTCCATGAGCGTGATTTTTTGGCTGCGGTCTGATGTCACGCCACGAATACCAATATTAGGGCGCAAACCGTAGCCGTCTTCGAAGCGCACGTAGACACCGGGTACTTGGCTAATCAAATTGTTTAAATCAGATGCGTCAAATTTTGCAATGGCGTCTTTGTCTATAAGCGTGGCAGAGCCGGCTAATTTTTGCAGGTCCGCGCGGCTACCAATAATTGTTACTTGTTCAATATATTCAGATGCTGTTTCTTTTTCTGGCATATCTTGCGCAACCACACTGGCCGATAAGACCGCGGTTGATAGTAATAACGTTTTTTTCATAATCACAGTGTCTTTTTAATAAGTCTGAGCGGAGATGATATTAGTCGTTATCAGATTGACCGCGGCTGGGTAAATCTAAGTTAACAATCGTGACAAAATCTATCCGTAGAGCATCGCTAATTCGTTTAAGGTAACCGTACAAACTGCACATGGGCACGGTTCTGACTGTATCGGGGTTGGCTTGGCTGTTTTCGCAGGCCTCGATACTGCCGTTTTCATTAAAGTCGAGTGATTGAGATCGCAGGCTGGTATTTAATGTATCGATATAAGCAATGGCGTTGTCGATATCATCATTCATTTGTTGTGCGGTAGAGGCAAAGCCGCGTGCAATAATAATGTCGTCAAAGCCCAATCCATTTTTGCCGTTAAAGCTGGTTTTAAATGCCGTTAAGTTATCGCGTACATGTTGAAACGAGGTTTCGCTATAAGGCGACTCAATACCCGAGGGGCACGTCTTTTGGGCGCAATCAACGCTGATGCCGCTAGGTAACCCTATTTTTTCATCTTTGGTTTCTAACTCAATATAAAACAGTGCATCGGATAACGCCGATAAATTGTCTGGTGTATTAACCGGGTTAACAAAAGTTGCGCGGTAATCACCGCCATCAATAGACCAGTCAGTAATAATGCGCCCGATATTTTGCGTGATGTCTTGCGCAAGTAATGCGCCGTATTGGCAGCGTTGTTGTTTGCGTGCGGTATCGTCTAGGTTATTCCACTCGCTGGTTTGCTGTATTTGCACTGGGCAGGTGTGGTCGAGGTTATCGTTAAATAAAATGTATTCCAATGCACTTAAGCCGCGTGCATTAAAGGCGCGGTCGGTAATATCAAAGCGGGTATCTTGTGCCAACACAACGGCCTGATCAATAGCGCAGCTACTGGTAGGAAAACTAGAGGCGTATGACAAAACGGCGTTGCGTTTTGCGTTTTCATTCTCTGCCGCTGGGCCAAGTATCGATAGCTCGGTTTGTTGCCACGCTTGCATGGTGTTGTGCCAGCTTGTTTGCGCGAATGCTTTTGCCGCTGTTTCTTGATCTGTGCCTATTGCGTTGCAATACGCACGCATTGTGCCTTCTGTGCCAGTGAGTGTTCGGCTTTGTGTTTGGGCCGTTTGGTAGGCGGGTACAATGATATTGTCGGCATAGTTTGCCATCATTTGTGTAAAATTAAATGTTTGCTCAACCTGCGTTTGGCTACTGCTACCGCCTTGGTTGCTTTGCGATTCGCTTTCACCTGCACAGCCAAAGATTAAACTAGCGCTGACTACAAGACTGGCGAGTTTTAAGTTATGTGTGGACATGTATGTTTACCTAATTAAAATATGTCATGTTTTTACGGTTGAACTTCTACAAAAAAACAAAATTTTTGAAAAGTTAGCCAAAAAAACACTCTTTTTAAACGCAGAAAGGGCTGCTCATATTACGAGCAGCCCTGCTAGTTTTACGGATAACCCTTTAAATTTTGTTTACCAATTAGCAATATTATCTGCATCAAAACTGTACGTTGTTTGAAGTGTATCGCGAATAAACTCTAATTTACCAAGGTAAGCCGTTACACCACCTTCGTATGGTTGGCCAAGCTGTGTGCCATCAGCCAGAACAGGCGCGTCTCCCATATCGGCTAAAAGCGTTGTGAGTTCAGCCAGTGTCTCGTTGTTTGCTCTAAAAGGAGATTGCGCGTTAAATTGTAAATTCAGCGCAAAACCTTTCATTTCGCTCCAATGTTTGGCTACGTTTTTAAAATTATCCAATGATGCAAAACTAGCGTTAGTTGTATTGTACTCGCCTATATCAGAAGCCACATCGTTAATGTAATGCACAACAGTTGAGGCGATGCATTTTTCCCAGACAAGTGAAGCTGTGTCTATATGCATGTTTAACTCGAGCTGCGCTTCCATACCCAGTGTGCCCGTTTTTGCAGCCTCGTTTAATATGGCGCGGCCCTTAATGAATGCATTGTACGCTTCTTCGGTGAAATTGGTTGGGTTAGGGTTGTTGGCTGTGGCCAAGTCACGTTTGGCGCAGTTAACTGAGTTGCCAAAATTGACTTCGCTTCTGATGTCAATTAGGCCATCACCGTTGGCATCGTTATAGCTATTTGCAAAATCGTCTCGGCCGCCTTTTGCAGAGGCTTCTTGATCGGTAAATGCAGAGTAATTACGCGCTGCACCAAAATACCCAAAGGCTTCGTCCCAGAGGTGCTCGGCTGTGGTGTAGGCTTTACCTTCTGGTTTTGTTAGGCTACCTGCAAAATCAGAGGCTTGTAAATAATCGGTTGTACCTTGTGAGAAAACCACCGAGCCGAGTAAGAATTTTTGTATAAGCTGGCGGTAATCGCGGCCAAATGCATCTACCGTGACAGTATTTAAGGGCACGCTTTCTCCGTTTACACTAATTTGCGGTGTGGTGCCATCTGTTGCTTCGGTTTCTAATTGTGCGAAAAAGTAATCAACCAGATCAACGGGTAGAGCGCCGGTATCTAAACCGTCTTCCCATCCAAAAAAGTCGCTCACTAAACGTTGCGTTTCGCCATTGCCTGCACCGTCACCGCCTGCAATTTTGCCGATAAGGTCTTTGTTAGATGAAATAGCGTTGTACGTTAAGTTGCTGCCGTCTGTAGGTAAAATATTTTCGCCATCGATACTAAATGTCGATGCAAGGTCGCCAGATGTGGCGGCATCAAAACGAAAGAAAAAATCTAACGCGCCAACAATATCGGTATTGGGTTCGTTTGCAGTTGGAATACCACCCTCAACAACGCTGTTTATAGTGCGAACCATATCGTCGATTAAAATAAGGCGTGTAGTTTGGCCAGTGTAAGACACCGAGTTGTCTTCGTTGATATTGTTAAATGCATAGGTGCTAGGTACAGGTAAGCAATTACCATCTAGCACAACGGTAGAGCACTCAGCGGGAGTAGTCACTTCTGTCTCGGGTGTGGCGTTATTTGAGTTAGAACCACCACCACATGCTGTTAATACTGCGGCACAGCATAAAGTAGGGAGTATTTTGGTCGCGTTTAGTAGGGCCATGTTCGTCTCTTAAATCGTTGTTTACTTTGATGATGCTTATGGTATTACAAATGATAACTATTATCAACCGCATTTGTTTTTTGTTTTTACGAGTGAGGCGATTTGTGCATTACGTTTGTTTTTTAGCATTTCTAGTTATTAAAAACGAATTTTTTGATGCAAAGGTATGTGGTTTTTCTGTATTCCGGGTGTTGGTGTTATCTTTTTTATCAAAGCTGTATAAAAGTAGGTTATATGTACGCTATTGTGCGTTAAGCTAAGAGGCTAGTTTTTTATTTTTTATTTCACTTTTATTTAGCGTTAGTTTAACGCTCGCTTAACTGACTGATACAACGTTTAAACAATAAAGATTTTTTAATGGCAATAGAGATTCCAGGTTATAAATTACTTAAAACCCTTGGCCGTGGTGGGATGGCCACGGTGTTTCTGGCCGAGCAAAAAATATTGGAGCGTCGCGTCGCGCTTAAAGTGATGTCGCGCTCGTTAGCGCAAGATCCCGCTTTTGGTAAGCGTTTTGTGCGTGAGGCTAAAATCGTTAGTCAGCTTGTTCACCCTAATATTGTTAACGTACACGATGTAGGCAACTACAAAGGCCTGTATTATTTATCGATGCAGTATGTCGATGGTAAAGATTTAAAAGCCATGCGTGGCTTTTTAAGCGTAAAGCAAAAGTTACAAGCGGTACGCGATATAGCAAAAGCGCTGGATTATGCGGGTGGAAAGGGGTATGTCCACCGTGATATTAAACCCGAAAATATATTATTAGACGGTAATGATAACCGCGCAATTTTAACCGATTTTGGTATTGCTAAAGCCGTCAATAATGACATGGCCATGACTCAAACCGGCACGGCTATTGGCACACCGCATTACATGAGCCCCGAGCAAGCTAAAGGCTTGGAGGTGGATCACCGTGCAGACATATACAGCCTTGGTGTGGTGTTTTATTTATTGTTAACGGGTTCGCTGCCTTACGATGCAGAAAGTGCCGTTGCAATTGGTATAAAGCATATCACCGAGCCTGTCCCCTTGCTTCCGCCAGCGCTAAGCCAGTTACAACATATTATTGATAAAATGATGGCTAAGCGTGTTGTCGAGCGTTTTCAGTCTGCCAGTGATGTGGTGTTTGCGTTAGATGAAATCGATTTTGAGGCGCTTGAGCATACCATCGAGCTTGCCAAGCAAATGGGGCAGACATTTACCGAGAGCGATTACGAATCAGATACTGCTGTGGTCACATCCGTCGACGGTGAAAGTGTCGACGCGACAGCACCTCGTGAAGGCGGCCTCTCGTTTGCCGAGGCGAATGCAGAGCGCCCTCAAGAAATCGCTCAAAGCTTTACTATTGTATACAGCGCTGATGATATACAAGAAAAAAATCATCGTTTTGTTTGGCTGATTATAGGCTTAATTGCACTCGCTATTACTGTAGGTGCCGTTTTTAAATATTACCCTCATAAAGTCAATGCTGCGCTTGCCTCAATTGGATTTAAGGCCCTGTTACCTACAGCGCATATGCGCGGCCTGAGTGAGAACGATCGCCCTTTAGTGGGGAGGTCTGCCTCTCAAGAGCCTGCTAACGTCATTGTAGATGCATCACTCACGACACAAATAAACGATGTTAAGCGTCAAATCGCACAAATAAATGATGATTTTTCTCGTAACCCGGCACGGTTATCTGACTTGGTAACGGCGTATCGTCGGCTGATTGATTTGCATCCAAGTAGCCCTGATGCGAAAAAAGCTTTATTTGATGTGTTAACTGTCTCGCAGGCACGCGCTTTTCAGCTAGCAAAAAAAGGTGAAGGGAAGGCCGCGTTTGAACTGGCTGCTGTCATCAATGTGTTGTTTCCCGAAGTGCAAAAAACGCAGCTAGCCTACTTAGATTCTCGTATTGAGCAATTACTTTTTATCCAAAAGAAGATGTTGAAAATAGAAGCCTTAATGCGTAAAAAAGTATTATCTAATAGCGTCATCAAGCAGCTTTTAAATAACTTTAACGAGGTTTTTGCTATAGATCAAAATCACACTGAAGCACTGGCCAGTCAATCGCAGTTTGTGGTACGTTTGTTAGAGCAGGGTGAAGCAAGCTACGTAAAAAAGCGTTATAAACAAGCGTATGATTACTCTCAAATTGCATTGCAAGCCGATGCCGACTCTACAGCCGCACTGGCGTTTTCTCAAAAGGTTAATCGTGTCTTGAAGGGTGATGACGCCGTTAATTTACTTTTAAAGCGCGCTAAGACGGCATCTAAAAATGCACATTATTACCACCCTCGTACTGGTAGTGCTTACTCGTATTATAAGCAGGTACTAAATATCGATAGCGGCAATAAAGAGGCTAAAAAAGGGTTGGCTTCTATTTATAATGCATTTAAAAA
>CAKZUG010000064.1 GCA_937920545.1 uncultured Saccharophagus sp. | reverse complement strand
GTACAGGGTTGGTCATAGATGAACAAAACCGTCGATTGCTAACCATTCATGAGCCTCAATCGAAATTGCTTGCGATTGACATTGAAACGGGGTTTCGAAATAACCTTAGTGGTGATGACGTATCAGGAGCCGACTTATCTTTAGGTGCGCGCTTAGTTCCACATAGCAAAAAAAATAGTGTTTTGGTCATTAGCTCTGCTCAAATTGTTGAGTTCAACCTCGCCACTCAAAAAGGCGACTTTTTTTCGCAACGAACTGCCGATACTATATTTGTAGGCCTAGTTGATATTGTGCTTGATGAAAAAAATAATCGAGTGTTTGTGTTAGATGAAGCGCTTAAAAAGGTATTTTCTATTGACCTTGCAACAGAAGAACGCTCAGTTTTTGCAGGTCAAGGCTACGGCACTACAACTAATCTTTTAAAAGAGCCTAAAGCTATGAGCTTGAATGAAAATGGTTCCAAGCTGATGGTGCTTGATGGCGATTTAGGTGAAGTAATTGCTATTGATATAGAATCAAGGGAGCAGGTTGTTTACTCTGCACTGCGAACGCAGTCGCAGGGGCCAGCGTTTGAGAAACTCTCAAATATACATTACATTGATGAAAAATTATTCGCATTGGGAAAATCATTATTTGAAGTTGATTTACAAACAGGTTTTCGCCAAATGATATCTGACTTTGATACAGACGAACTAGGCATGCGTCTTGATCCCTCACTACAAAGTTTAGCTATAGATAATGTTCAAAGCATAGCTTATGTACTTGATTCTTTTAATGACGCGATTTATGCCGTCGATCTCGAAACCGGTAAATCCTCTGTTGTTAGTAGTCAATCGCAACCAAATAGTGAAAATCAGTTTGCTTCTCCTTTTGGGATAGCTCTAGATACTGACAGCAACAAGTTGTATGTTTCTGACGGCCTACTGAGGGCGTTGTTTGCTGTTGATATTGCAACAGGACAGCGCACTATTATTTCTGACGATGCGACAGGCTCGGGTCCCGCTTTTAACTTTATAATTGCAGGTATTGCTTACCACAAGCAAAGTGGCTCAGTACTAGTGAATGATGTTAACTCAGGAGAAGTTATCGCGGTTGATGTGAAAACAGGTAATAGAGAAGCACTAACGCAAGCTGTATTCGATGATCATAAAGCAATTACCATTGATGAAAAAAATAATCGCGCTTTTGTCGCTGATCGCGAAAGCTTCGATATCAAGCAGGTTGATTTGAGCACTGGTAACGTAGTGACCATTACCAACAACAAAATGCACGGTGGGAGAAATAGTCTTAAAAATCCAATTGGTATCGTGTACGATACCATTAACGATCGTATTTTAGTGGCTGATGCACAATTGAAATCAATCATCGCAATTGACTTAGTAACGGGTGATCGAATCCTTTATTCCGATTAATATATCGCATTATTTATCTAGGGGGCCTCTGATTAACCTCGTAGCGTCTCTGCGTGATCTAGAGCGGTTAATAAGAGATTCTCTAGTCATTAAGCTGAGTGATCATGAAACTCAGCTTTTATTCTCCAATTTTACAGATATACGGCCGATGCTGCTGTTAAATGGTTTACTGAGTCAATTTCATTTAACACGTATATTGTTTCTATTTTGATATCCAAAAACTTAAAGCTAACATACTTATTCACCATCATCCCATCAATGCCAAACTGATTGATCTATAACCTATAACTTGCAGACAATAAAAAACCCCAAACCGTTAAGTTTGGGGTTTTATTTTTGGTGGAGGCGGGGAGATTTGAACTCCCGTCCGTTAGTACTCCGCTCTCTGCTCTACATGTTTAGATCCACTAATTAATTTAATGCGACTCAGCCCAGCGGGCAGGACGAGCAACACGATCCTGATAAGGTTTAGCTGATCCACCCCAGGCAGGTTTCACGGCGATCCAGTTCTATATGACAGTCTTTACCGCGATACTGGCACCTTGGCAAAGACCGCTAGGGGACGAACCCCTAGTTAGTACAACAAAAAGCTGCTTACGCGGCTAGTTGTGCACCGTAGTTGTCATCATTGGCAACTAATAAAATGCAGCTTTGGATTAACGTGATTGGCTACCATCACGACATGCACATCGAGTTTTGTTACCAGCGTCGAATCCGAAACGCCCCCAAATGGGTGTAATAAAACACTGTAATAGTATACGTACACACTTTTAAATAAGCCACATTATTTTTCTTTAAATAAACAAACCTATGCTGATTGATTAACGATTAAACTAATTACATACCGTAACTCTATAAATTCATCTAATAATCAGTAATATGAGTAGTTATTAACTTTAATTAACGAGGAGATGATAATGAAGAAGACTCTATTAGCAACATGTTTAGCAGGTACGATGGTGGTGAGCTCGGGTTGTGGTTTATTATTGTACCCCGAGAGACAAGGTCAAACATCGGGTAAGGTAGACCCTGTTGTTGTGGGTTTGGATATGTTGGGTTTGGTGTTTTTTATTGTGCCAGGTTTAGTGGCTTTTGCGATTGATTATTCATCGGGCACCATATATTTACCCAACAGTGCCGATAGTGTTGATGTGTCTGAGCCAGTATCAGATAAAACAGTTATTAACGAAACTTACTTGAATAAACATTATCGCGCTCTAGAAGTTGATAATTTCAATACTCAAAACGCCGAGCAAGCACTTAGTCACTATTTTAATCGTCCCGTAAGTTTAAGCAATCCACATAATATTGCGATTAAAGTACAAGACATAACCGCCGAGCAATTGGCAGCCATGCATCAAGCATCACGCGTTTTTTAAATTTTTCTAATCACCCTGCTCTTGAGCAGGGTTGTCTTTTACCTCAATCTTACCTGAGCCATATATGTTTAAAAAAATCATATCGACTATTGGTGTGCGCTTTCACGCTGGCGTGTGTATTCTCGCGGTTACGTTTTTAGCGGGGTGTACGGGGCTACCAAAAAATGTAGAACCTGTTAAAAATTTTAAGCTTAACCAATATTTAGGCACATGGTACGAGGTGGCGCGTTTAGATCACAGTTTTGAGCGTGGCTTAAGTCACGTTAAAGCCGAATACGTGTTAAAAGAGGGCGGGGGCATTACCGTCAAAAATACGGGTTTTAACCAAGAGAAGAACACATGGAGTGAAGCTGAAGGTCGAGCCTATTTTAAAGGTGACCAGCAAACAGGACATTTGAAGGTGTCGTTTTTTGGGCCATTTTATGCTTCTTATGTGATCTTTTATTTAGACGATTATCAGCATGCTTTTGTGTCGGGGTACAACCACAATAACTTATGGCTGCTTTCGCGCACACCGACAGTAAGTCAAAAAATAAAAGATACTTTTTTAACAACAGCAAAACAAAAAGGCTTTGATACAAGCGAACTTATTTGGGTTGATCAAACCCCTTTACCTGCTCACACGTTAACTCAATAACCGTGGATGAATATTCATCATATGTACTGTTTTGTATGTGATGAATTTGTTCAAAGGAGCCATAAGTCTATTATGCAAGTCAGTCAATCGATATTTTTTTATGCGCTGTTAAAGAAATATATACGTTGTGTTGTGATGGGGTCGGCGCTGTTTTTTTGCCACGGTAAAGTGTGGGCGCAACCAACTAACACCGCTCAGCCAGCCAACAAAAATAACACTCAAACTGTGACGCCCCCTATTGAAGAGATGCTTGTGACAGCTGATAGGTTGTTATCACCGTGGGGAAGCGATATAAGCCAAGTTACGTCTATTGGTCGCCAAGCCATTAACACAGTTAATGCGGTACACATTAATCAAGTCGCCTCCCGTGCGGCAGGTGTGTGGGTGAGCCGAGGCAACGGTCAAGAGCACC
>CAKZUG010000063.1 GCA_937920545.1 uncultured Saccharophagus sp. | reverse complement strand
GTATTGCTGAACTTGTGAAGGTTATTCATGTAGAAGAGGGCGATATTGTTTCAAAAGGGGATAAATTATTAACCCTGCAAAATGATGAACAACGCATTGCGCTTAATAAAATTAGCGCGACACTGGATAAAAACCAACAGGATCTAGACCGGCAAGAGCATTTAAAATCGCGTAACTTGGTATCGGGTAAAGAATACGCCAACGCGCAAAACCTCGTTAAACAAAGCGTTCTCGATAAAGAAAGCGCGCAACTTAATTATAATTATACGTTTGTCACCGCCCCTATTGCGGGCACAGTCACAGAGCGCCACGTCAATGTGGGCAATAACATTAAAGTCAACGACACGTTAATATCCCTTGTTGATTTTAACTCGCTGGTGGCTTTGGTGTATTTACCGCAAGACGCCTTAACCGATATAAAAGTGAATCAGCAAGCCATTATCACAACAGAGTCTTTAAAGAATCAGGCTTTTTCAGGGCGTGTTTTACGTATCTCTCCCGTCATCGATCCGCGCTCGGGCACCTTTAAAGTCACGGTTGCCATCAATCCCCATGCATTTTTACGCCCTGGGATGTATGTCAAAGTCTCGTTAAAAATACAAGAAAAAAACAATGCCGTGCTAATACCCAAAAGTGCCGTGGTGGTATCTGATGAGCAAACCTATGTTTATCGCGTTATTAATACCACTGCTACGCGTGTGGCAATACAAACCGACATGACGGATATCAATTATGTCTCCCCTAAAGGCGCAATTAATGAAGGGGATCAGTTGATTATTGCAGGGCAAAATAATTTAAAAAATAACGCGTTAGTGCGCATAATTAATCAAGATGCTGCTGATAACTCACCAAAAGAGAGCAGATCAGAACCTGACGCTTTATTGAACAGTACATCTTCGCTTAACAGTACATCTTCATCAAAAAAAGGCAAAAGCCAATCAAATGCTCCGGTTAAACAAGAGGGTGAATCACGCAAAGAGTTTAGACAACGTGTACGTGATTATGCCCAAAGCCTGCCAGACGATGAACGCAAAGCCTTTTTAGAGGCGCGAAAAAAACAGCGCGAGCAAAAAGGCCGCCAGTCAAAAGAGCATCAGCCAAAAGAGCGCCAGCTAAAAGAGCAGGGTGAGCCATAATGCGCACATCGTTTACAGGTCACGTGATGGTTGATCGGCCCATAGCGGTAACTATGGTGTTTATTGCGGCTGTGGTATTTGGGTACTTTTCGCTGCAAACCTTGCCCATTACCTTAATGCCCGATGTTTCTTACCCCACGTTAACGGTGCGTACGCAATACGATGGCGCCGCGCCAGAGGAAGTTGAAAACGATATTAGCCGCAAAATTGAAGAAGCCTTAGGTGTTATCAGTGGTTTAAATAACATGACCAGTATTTCACGCGTAGGCGTAAGCGATGTGGTTTTAAATTTTGATTGGGGTGTCGATATCAGCATTGCCACGCAAGATGTTTTAGAGCGTCTCGACCGTGTGCAGTTATCCCGTGAAGTAGAAAAACCCATTATTTTGCATTTTGACCCCTCACTTGACCCCGTCATGGTGCTTAACTTTACAGGCACAAAAGGCCAATACCAAGGTGAAGACGGCTTAAAAAAACTGCGACGCCTTGCCGATATCAATATAAAACGCATACTCGAACCGCTTGACGGCGTTGCTGCCGTTCGTGTTCGTGGCGGCTTAGAAGAAGAAATACAAATACGGCTTAATGAGCAAAAATTAACACGTTCACAAGTAACCATCGCCGATGTAAGTAGCCGCCTAGCTAAAGAAAACATTAATACCGCAGGTGGCCGCGTGATCGAGGGCGGTATCGAATACACCGTACGCACGCTTAATCAATTTGCATCTCTTGATGAGATAAAACGCACCATTATTACCTATATTGATGACAAACCCATTACCATTAATGACGTGGCCACTGTTACGTCTACCTATAAAAAACGCGAAATTATCACCCGCTCTAACGAACAAGAAAGCGTACAAATCGATATTTACAAAGAAGCCGATACCAATATGGTCGCGCTATCAAAAGATATTATTGCCCTTATTGGCCAACCCATAAACAAAGCTAAAAAAGGCGCTAGCTCAGCCAAAGGATCCAAGCCGCGAGCGCGTGTTAATACCAACCCTACTAAAAAACAGCGGGGTAATAAACGTCAACGTGGTGGCAATAAAAAATCCATTAAATTAGCACAAAGCTTGTATCAAAATGAAAAAGCACTTTTAACCGTAGCGGCAGATAGATCACTATTTATTGATAATGCGATTAAAGAGGTAAAGCAAACTGCGTTGATTGGTGCGCTGTTAGCGGTGTTGATTCTTTTTCTATTTTTACAAAACCTTAAAAGCACATTTATTATCGCGTTAAGTATTCCTATCTCTATTTTAATTACGTTTACCCCAATGGGGTTATCGGGTATCTCGCTCAATATTATGTCGCTTGGCGGACTGGCATTGGGTATTGGCATGTTAGTCGATGCTTCTATTGTGGTATTAGAGTCGATTTATCGTTGTAAAGATGAAGGCGATACTCCAGCACAAGCGGTCATTCGTGGCACACAAGAAGTGCGCGGTGCGGTTTGCGCCTCGATACTCACGTCTATTGCGGTGTTTTTTCCCATTGTTTTTGTAGAAGGTATGGCTGGGCAGATTTTTTCTGATTTAGCGATTACCGTGGTGTTATCACTGCTTATATCACTGGTGGTGGCATTGAGTTTTATTCCCATGCTGGCCTCTAGGCCAGATATTGGCTACAGCCCTAAACCATTCAGCATTAAGGGTATGAGCCTTTGTGCTATTCAACATTACCTAAAAACCATGTGTGCTCAGTTAAAACGGCAACATCAGCGGCGCAGCTTTTTGGTTAAGTGCCTTGTTGTGCCTATTGTGTTTGATTATCTAAAAGCAATAGCACACATGTTATTTACTTTTATAAAGTCATGCCTTACTGCGTTAATTAAAACCAGTGTGGTGTTACTCATTGGTATGATTGTATGTGTAGTAAAAGTATGTGCACCGTTGTGTCAATGGATTGGTATACAGTTTACCGCCATGTTGGATCATACCTCGCGGTTATATCAGCGCAGCTTAACGGTTTTACTACTGAATCCTAAATGGGTTGTTAGCGCTATTATTTTAATATTTATGGCGACAGGTGGCGTGTTTAAACAGCTTAAAACGGAGTTGCTGCCTGCTACGCATCAAGGCGAATACACTATCGAGGTCACGCTACCTATTGGCTCGCCGCTCGATACAACATTACAACGCCTACAACATATTGAACATAAAATACAAAATAATAACCCCGATATTAAAAACGTGTTAGTCACATACGGGTTTGATATTACCAATGTGAGCGCTTCTAACGAGGGCGAGCATACGGCTAAGTTTCGTGTATTGCTTAAACCTACCGATACGATTAAACAAGTAGAGAAACGCTCGATGGAAAAAGTCCGCGCGTTGTTTAATGATATTCCTGATATTGCATTGCATATCACGCAGCCCGTGCTTTTTTCACAAACATTACCCATTCAGGTTGAGGTATATGCAAACGATTTATCGCAACTTAAAACCACAACCGATGCTATCAAAACTAAATTGGCTCATTTACCAGCGTTAAGCGATGTTGAAACACGCTTACAAAAAGGCGCACCCGAAATACAAATAGTGTATGACCGTAATAAAATTTTACAGCTGGGTTTAAATATTGAATCTGTCGCCCAAATGGTACGTGATTTAGTCAAAGGAAACGAAGCCACACTGTTTAATAAAATAGATCGACGTATTCCCATTACGGTACAACTACAAGATAGCTTTATTAACCGTGTCGAGGATGTAAAGCAACTAATTATTAATCCTAAAAGTGACAGGCCAATTCCCTTATCGGCGGTAGCCAGTTTTATTGTGAGTGAAGGGCCAAGTGAAATTCGCCGAATTAATAACCAACGGGTAGGCGTGATTAATGCCAATTTAGGTGGTGCCTCGTTGAGCGATGCAGTAAAAGAAATAGAGCAAGTGTTAAATAACCACGATTGGCAAGACGATACTTTTTTTGCCATTACAGGCCAAAAAGCAGAGTGGGACAAAACTAAATTAAGTTTGGTTATGGCATTACTGCTTAGCGTATTTTTGGTTTACATTATTATGGCATCGCAATTTGAGTCATTACTGCACCCGTTAATTATTATGTTTAGTATTCCAATGGCTTTTTTAGGTAGCGTATTGGCACTGTGGTGGTTAGATATGGCGTTATCTGTTGTGGTGCTGTTGGGTGTCATGATGCTAATAGGCTTGGTGGTTAACAATGCCATTGTGTTGGTTGATTACACCAATACTTTACGCACAAAAAATATCGCGTTGCAGCAAGCCGTTGTTCTAGCAGGTGCCGTGAGGTTACGTCCTATTTTAATGACCACAGCCACCACCATACTGGGTTTGTTGCCTATGGCAATGGGATTAGGCGAGGGCGCCGAGATCCGCACACCCATGGCGATTACGGTTATTTTTGGGTTGTTTAGCTCTACGTTATTAACGTTGTTTATTATTCCGTGTATGTATTTTTACCTAGAAAACGATACACCATTTAAAACAACTAAAACAAAAGAGCGCCGTGCGCATGGATAATACATCTCAGGTAACGCTAGCCACCCGTATTGCTCGTTTTGCGTTAAACCAACCTATTACTGTTTTTATGGTATTTTTGGCCTTAATGGTGATTGGTTTGGTGGCCACATCACGTTTAAAACAAGAGCTGATACCGTCGGTGTTTTCAAATTCCGACATGAGCATCCATGTAAATTGGCGCGATGCCCCAGCAAAAGAAATTCTCGACAATATAACTTTGCCCTTAGAAGAAGAGTTATCGACATTAAAAGGGTTAGAGCAAATACGCAGCGCCACCTGGGTGGGGGGGGCGCGTGTTAACCTGTCATTTAAAGCCAGCATTAACCCCAATGTTGCCTACCGTGAAGTACGAGACCGTATCGAACGTGCCCGTTTGCTTTTTCCTGAAGATGTACAACAACCCACAATTCGCAAACAGGATTCGTCGAATATCCCCACCGTTGTTTACGGCATTATTGTTGACGATGGTATCGACGATTACGTTGGCTTGGTTGAAAACGGTATTATCCCAACACTTGAACGCATTGATGGTGTGGCCGATGTGGATATTGGCGCGGTGCAGGGCAAAGAGGTGCTTATTGATATTAACCGCGAAGCATTAGAGGCAGCAGGCTTAAACCCTTTGCGGGTAACGCGTAGCCTAGCCGATGATAATTTCACCCTTGTTGCAGGGCAAGCCCAAAGCGGTAACAAGCAATATTTGCTGCGTTCGGTGAGTCAATTTACCACGTTAGACGATATTAAAAACCGTTTAGTCGCCAGCAATATACAGCTAAAAGATATCGCCAATGTACAGTATAAAGCGCAAGATACTCGTTGGGCTATCACTGTAAACTCAAAACGGGCGTTAACATTACGGGTGGTTAAAGAGGGTGGTGCCAACACGGTTGACGTGGCCCAACGTGTTAACCAGGCACTGGATACGCTCGCACAAAAGCCAGAGCTACAATCATTAACATTTAAAAAACTGTTTGATCAGGGCGAAGAAATACAAAGCGCGCTTAAAAACTTAATTGATAGTGGTAAATACGGTGCGTTACTGGCATTTTTGGTGCTGTTTTTCTTTTTGGTAAAAACCCGCTTAACACTTGTGATTACCGCGTCTATTCCTATTTGCTTAATTGTTGCATTAACCGCTATGTATTTTTTTGGCATGACACTTAACGTGTTTACGTTAATTTCGCTAGTGATATGTGTAGGCTTATTAGTGGATAATGCCGTTGTAGTCGCTGAAAATATTACCCGCTTATATCAAGAGAACAGGTTAACAAAACAACAAGCTTGTATTAAGGGTTGTGCTGATGTGGCGTTAGCTATTCTTATGGCCACATTGACCACGATTGTGGTGTTTTTGCCTATTTCACTTATAGAAGGTGAGACCAAAGCGTTATTACAACAATTTTCGATTCCGCTGACGTTTGCGTTAATAGGCTCATTTTTATCGGCTATTATTTTTATTCCGTTGTGGGTGTATCTTACATTAGGTTCTAGTACTCAAGCGTCAAACTCGCCTCGTTCTTACTCTGGTTTTTACTCTCGTTTTTACTCTCGTTTTTATACTGGTTTTTGTCAGAAAATAACCCACGCGCAATGGTGTATATTGCAACCTTTACACCGTTTTTATTTATTCTCTCTTGTAAAGTGTTTACATAATCGTAAAACGCTTATTGCGATGTTATTTGTTTTAATGACAGGCACAGGGTATGTATCTAAACAGTTTATTGATGTAGAGCTTGCACAAAACAATGCACAAAACACGGTGGATATTCGTTTTAGATCGCCAAGGGGCACCACCTATGAAGATAATGCCGCTTATTTTAAACAGGTTGATGCCATTTTAAAGCAGCACAAAGAAGCATTACAAATTAAAGATTACATGGTATGGAACACACGCTCACGCGGAAGATTACAAGCGTGGTTTGAGGAAGAAACATTACAACAACAAAGCACCGCTGATATCACCAAAAAAATTGTGGCACTCATACCTGAAAAAATCGGTTACCGGTTACGTTACGGTGAAGATGATGAATCCAATAAAGAAAAGAAGAGCCAAATAAGTATCACGTTACATGGTCAAAATATTAACCAGTTAGAACGTATTGGTGACACCCTAGCCGAGAAAATACTCAAGGTAGATGGCGTACTAGGTTTGCAAAGCGTGCAGGATGATATCCCGAATGAATTGGCGTTGGTTATCGATAGAGAAAAAGCCATGGCGTCAGCGGTAGAATCTTCTGATATTGCCTCCACCGTGGGTAATGCGTTGCGTGGTCGTGTGTTATCCACCATGATGATCGAGAACAACCGTACCAATGTGAGCATTCGTTATCAAGAATCCGATCGAGAATATTTAAGCGATATTGATACGTTTAATGTAAATAACAGTAATGATGAGGCGCTTTCTGTGGGTGCTTTGACCCACACACAATTTACCCAGTCGGCACAATATATTGCCCGGACCAATAAAAAAATTGCTTACCGAGTGAGCTTTGCCCTAGACCCCAAAAAAGCAAAACCCGCAAAAACACGTGTTTTTACTTTACGCGATAATACCGATTTACCCGAAGGCGTGAGTTTTAACCAAGAGTTTGAAGCGGCAAACCTTAAAAAAATTAATCAAGTTGTGTTTACATCGTTATTGTCGGTGGTGCTCATTTATTTATTAATGGGGTTTTTATTCGAAAGTTTTTTACTGCCTTTTTCTATTTTATTGACATTGCCACTGGCGGCGTTAGGTGTACAAGCGGGGTTTTTGATCACAGGCTTGCCCATAGATATGATGAGTTTCGTCGCCATTATTTTACTGCTGGGTATTGTTGTAAATAATGGCATTGTCATTATTGATACTATTATACAGCTACGCGAGCAAGGATTAGCGCGGCAACAAGCCATCGAGCAAGCGGTTGCCCAACGTATTAAACCCGTGATTATGACGGCCGTCACCACGATTGTAGGGTTAATCCCCTTAACGTTTGCGCCGCCATCTTCTATGGGTATAACCTATACGAGTTTTGGCACAGCGTTAATATCAGGGTTATTAGCGTCAACGTTATTAACGTTACTTGTTGTGCCGGTTTTTTACACTGTTTTTGATGATGCGAGTATAAAAATTGCACGTTTACTGAATAGATTGGGGTTTTATACGCATTCACGGTAAATAACCATACAGCCTATTGTTTACATAATAGGATGAGTATTTTATCAAGACTTTTCTATAAAGCCTTACTGCCTTTTAGCAGGCATATTGTATCTGAGCATGTAACCTTGCAATATGCGTGTTTTTCTTTGCGCGCGATTTAACTTAAAATCCTATTTAACCCTTAGCTAATTTTTAGTTAAGGTTAATGCTTATATACCCCTTATTTACCCCTTATTCAACTTAAAAACTATTAGAGACATTATGCGTTTTATTACATCATTATCAACCACACACTTGGCGGTTATATCACTTTTATTTGCGTCTACTCTTTGGGGCTTAAGTTGGATACCTCTACAATTTTTTAGATCCATTGGTATAGAAGGCATGTGGTTGCTGGGTATTACCCATGCGATTTTGGTGTGTTTATTTATCAAAAAAGGCTGGCAGTCGGCTATTTTAAAAAAACATTATAAACCGCTTTTGGGCATCACGTTTTTTGGCGGAAGCGCCATTATTTTATTTACACTTGCACTCACCTACGGCGACGTAGTGCGCATGATGGTATTGTTTTATTTATTACCCGTGTGGGGCGTGTTTGGCGGGCGCTTGTTTTTAAATGAGAAGATGGATCGCGTGCGGTGGTGTGGGGTTATTTGTGCCGTGGTAGGGGCTTATATATTTTTAGGGGGGCATAATGCCCTTAGCGAGCCTGTATCGTGGTTAGATTTACTTGCGTTGTTATCTGGTTTGTTTTTTGCCGCTAACAATTTGATTTTTCGTGCAGTGGAAGCCGTGCCTATTTCAACCAAACTTTTATGCATGTTTGTTGGCTGCGCGAGTATTAGCTTAACACTGGGGTGCGTCTTTTTTTACGATCAAACACCCACATTATCAGCCACAGGGTGGGGTTGGTTGTTGGTGTACACGTTATTTTGGTTGGTATTGGCTAATGTGGGATCGCAGTGGGCTGTCACCCAATTAGAAGCAGGGCGCGCGTCTATTATTTTAATCATGGAATTAGTGGCCGCGATACTGTCTACCATTTTACTTACCAGCGACATGTTAACGATTAACCAGTGGTTTGGTTGTATGTTGGTGGTGATTGCGGGGTATCTTGAAGCGACACGCTCCAGTGATTAACGTGCGCTTATAAAGTTACCTTACAGTGTACGTTAGTTAATAGTCTAATTGGCGAACAAGTGAACAAGTTAATTGTTTTGCCCCTAAATTTTTCCCATAAAAAAAGCCGCGCCGCATTCAGTTTCTTTTAATACGGCGCGGCTTTTTTATGTTTCATCAACACTCAACACTCAACA
>CAKZUG010000062.1 GCA_937920545.1 uncultured Saccharophagus sp. | reverse complement strand
CTTTAAGGCTATACGGGCTTTTTAACAGAGTATTAAAAATTAGCCAGCTTGCTGGTTATTTTTAATCGCTTCTTCATAACTAACCGATTCAGTTTCAACTTTCGCTTGGTTCAGCACAAAATCAACAACCTGATCTTCAATCGCTGCGGCTTCAACACCAGATAGTAACTCTTGATTACCGTAATAGTGATTAACAACTTCTTGTGGCGATTCGTAAGTTGAAGCAACGTCGTCAATTAATTTTTTAACGATTTCTTTGTCGGCTTCAATCTTATTTACTTTGACAATTTCAGAAACGACTAACCCTAATGCAACACGCTTCTTAGCTTGATCTTCAAACATGTTATCTGGAAGAATTGACTTAAAATCAATATTGCTAGCTTGTTGACCATATTGCTGCATCATTTGATTGCCCATTTGGTCGCGTAACGCATTGATTTCACTAGCAACTAATGCCTTGGGTATGTCAATTTCGTTCTTCTCTAAAACTACATCCATTACCTGCTGTTTTAGCTTACCCTTGATCGCTTTCTCTTTTTCACGTTCCATATTCTCGCGAACATCAGTGCGGAACTTATCTTCACCGCCGTCATTCTGACCAAATTTAGCAAAAAACTCGTCATTTAATTCAGGCAGCTTTTGCGCTTCTACAACATTGACTGTGATTTCAAAATCAGCGGCAGCGCCTTTTAAACTTTCGTCTTGATAATCTTCTGGGAAGGTGACACTAACTGTTTTGGTATCACCTTCACTCATGCCTACAATCCCATCTTCAAAACCTGGAATCATGCTTTTGCTTCCAAGCTCTAAGTTTTGGTCGTTAGCTTCGCCACCGTCAAACGCTTCACCGTCTTTTGTGCCTTTGAAATTAATATTTACGCGATCACCATCTTGAGCTGCACGCTCAACTGTTTCAAATGTTGCTTGGTTTTTACGTAAAGATTCAATGGTTTTGTTAACATCTTCATCGGTAATGTCAGCTTCTAGCTTTTTAATCTCGATACCATCTAAGACAACGCTCTCGATCTCTGGGTATACTTCAAATGTTGCAACAAAAGACAGGTTTTTACCCGCTTCCAATTCTTTTGGCTCAATAGATGGCTGGCCAGCAGGTTTTAATGATTCTTGAGTAACAGCATCGTAGAATGACTTATTGATTGTGTCGCCAACAACTTCTTGACGAATACCAGCACCATAGCGCTGCTTAACTACTTTTACGGGTACTTTACCAGCACGGAAACCATTGATTTTTACCGTTTTAGCGGCTTCTTTTAATCGTTTGTCAACTTCTTGATCTACGACTTCAGATGGAATTTCAATCGTGAGTTTACGCTCTAAGCCTGTGGTAGATTCTGTAGAAACCTGCATGGTAGTCCTCGTGAAGTGTTCGAATGTGCGGCTGAATGCGCAAAAGTGTATGAATATTTGGGGTAAGTATTTTGATGGTGCGGTCGGAGAGACTTGAACTCTCACGCCTTTCGACACTAGAACCTAAATCTAGCGCGTCTACCAATTCCGCCACGACCGCTTTATCAAAAATACTTACTTAGCCAGCCTAAACTGTTGAAAACAAACAAGCTTTAACAATTTCTTTGGCTGCTTGCTAAGAAGGAGGTGCATTCTGCCACAAGCTTTTTAAGCACACAACATTCTTTTTTGTTTTTTTTAAAAATAATGTGTTTTTATGTGTTTTTGCGCGAAACAGGTATAAAAGACGACTAAAATGCGCATTTATCAGCCAGCGCTGATAAGCTTTTAACAAGGTCACTCACCTAAAAAATAAATATTACTTTTAACTCTTCTCATCGTTAACCAATATTTCGCCCATTTTTTGCACATCAATTAAGCCGCACATAGCCGATTTAATCGTACCTGCCAGCCATACTCTCTTTGTCCGCTCTGTTCGCCACTTTACTTGTGCCTGAGTAATTGTTTGGGGCTGATCAATTTTATCAACCGCCAAACCCCAAGGATAACCATCAATAGTGACGACGTATTTAACGCTTTGAGCATGTGATTGCTGATACTTCTCTGGCATGACAAACATGGCAGTATTGACCACATGTACCGTCCCTGTAGGTGTTGTTTTTATTCCCATATACCACTTAGACTTGCCAAATATGGGGGTAATATCATCATTTAAAGGGTAAATTTGTCCCAGCGATACAAGAGGTACAGCAAGCGTTAACCCCGCGACACTAAATAAAAGCACCTCAAAATCGGTTTGTCCCCATTCGGGTTGCAAGCTGGACGTTTTATCATGGGGGTTGGGCAACGTATTATGGTGCAAGTCAGTAAAAACATCGGTTTTATGAGAAGCAACCTGTTGATGTCGCTCTGTTACCTCAGGCTTTAACATGGGCGTTGGTTTTTCGGGCTTTACCTCAGACTGTTTAACCGCCTCTTCTTTTGGCTTTTTGGTATTACTATCGTTAACCAACGCTTTTTCTTGCGCTGGAGATTTTAGCCCTATGCTCTCTGATGTGTTTTCAAGGCTTCTATTTAAAAGCTGCTGCAATGCTTTTTTTTGTGTAGATTCGTGCTCGATAGAATTTAAATCGGCATGAAGGCCCTTTAAGCATTCAGCTTTTCTCATCGGTTTACTGAGTACGGGTGCGCGTAAAGGCTCGATAATGAATTGTTTATCCGCTATTGATGGGGCAACATCATGATCATGCTTATCACTTTGTGCCTTTAACGCTTGATCATTAGTAACATTATCTTGGACCACCTTATGCTTATTCGATGCTTTTATTTTAGCGGGCGTATTACTGTCGAACTTTTTTTTAGAGCGCTCTTTTTCAGAAAGCTCTTTTTTAGCTGATACACTTTTAGTTGGTAACTTTTTAGCCTCTAAGCGTGTACTTGCATTGAGCTTTTTCTTGATCGGTTCAGGCTCAACACTTAACAAATCAGAAAAATAATCATCGAGAAAAGCGTCAGTATTGGACATCTGCTGTTCGTCATTATGATCATAACTTCCTTGAGTAGGCTTATCTTTAAAATCGCTCATTGTATTATGCTCTTAATTGTTCACGATACTCGTGCTCATGCTTTAAGACATAATTAAACAGCGCCTCAAAAGGCTCAGCACAGCGCATATTTGGATCATAGTACTGTGGCAACTCACCCGCTTTACTGGCATCCCTCAATTTAGTATCAATTGGAATATAACGATGCCAAACATGATCACGGTAGTCGCTGCGCATTAGGCGTAAACTCTGTATTGATGCTTGGGTACGCTTATCGAACATTGTAGGCACAATACAATATTGTGTTGGATGTTTTTTGGATTTTTCTAGCATCGTTAGCGTATGCAGCATCCGCTTTAAACCCTGTATGGCTAGATGCTCCGTTTGCACAGGAATCACTAAATGACTACAAGCCGCCAACGCATTAATCATTAAAACACCTAGCTGCGGTGGGCAATCAATAATAATAAGGTCGTACTCACCTTTTACACAGCGAATCGTTTGCGCGAGCACTAGACCTAGGCCACCGCCAATAACTTTTCGTTCCAGCGTGGCCAGCGCAGTTGATGACGGGATAATATCAAGCCCTTCATATTGCGTTTTTTGTACTGTTTGGTGCACCAATGAGGAGCTAATTTTGCCTGCGGATTTAAACAAAGACATGGCGCTATGCGCTGTTTCATCAGGGTTATAGTTAAAATAAGCGCTAAGCGACCCGTGCGGGTCAACATCGATCATAAGTACACGCATATTTTTTGCGTGTGCAATACCAGCCAAGCCCACACTGCATGTTGTCTTGCCCACGCCACCTTTTTGATTTGCTACCGTCCAAACATACATAATGCTTACCCATATTATTGAAGATACCCTAAAGCGACAAACGGAAAAAGCCTGCCGCTAATGACGGTCACCTTTCATCAAATAGACGTAGAAGCGTCAATACTCAGGTGCGCAATAAGTGTAGTAGCAATTTACATACCTTGTAATCACTGCGCGTTAATAATCATGCTTACTTTTTTATGCAACGCTGAACAATTAAACGTTTAATGATATCAATAGCGGGGTTAATTTGATCAAAACTCAGATACTCATTTGGCTGATGAGCGCAGTCGATTGTCCCAGGACCTAGCACGACTGTTTGCATACCCAAGGCTTGTAAAAAAGGGGCTTCGGTTGCAAAGGCCACACTTTTTGCAGGTTTATTTGTGAGCTGCTCGCACACTTTGACTAATTCGCTATGAGCTGGCTCCTCAAATGCACTGATCCCGCCAAACAAGGCTTCCACTTTAATCGGCGTTTGATGCGCTTCCCCAAGAGGCGTAAGTAACTGCGTTATTTCATTGTGTAAATCACGGTTACTCATGCCTGGTAATGGACGTAAGTCAAAGTGTAGCTCGCTTTGTCCACAAATTCGGTTAGGGTTATCTCCACCATGAATACACCCAAAGTTAAGCGTAGGGTAGTGAATATCAAAACCTGCATGAGTGTAACGTTCTTTTAAGTTTGCCCTAAAAGACTTGAGGGTATTCATCACCTCCCCCATTGTATCGAGCGCATTATGACCCAATGCGGGGTTAGACGAATGACCCGCTAAGCCCTGCACTTTGATAGATTCCATCATCATGCCCTTGTGCATACGAATAGGCGTTAACTCTGTTGGCTCGCCCACTATAGCCCAGCGCGCTGAGGGCATACCGCTTTGCTGTAAAGCACGTGCGCCGCTCATTGAGGATTCCTCATCAGCTGTGGCTAAAATAATCAACGGTTCATTAAGGTTTTCTGTATCGAGCTGCTCTATGGCAGCCAGTACTACAGCGAAAAACCCTTTCATATCTGTTGTACCTAAGCCTGAAAACCGATCGCCTGACTCTTTTAGCTTAAAAGGGTCTTGCTCCCATTTTTCGGGGTTGCAGGGGACCGTATCAGTATGGCCGCTTAAAACTAACCCACCCACCCCTTCACCTTTAGTGGCCAGTAGATTGTATTTCCCCTCTTCACCCTCAACGGGCATGATGTCCGCTTTGAAACCCTTATTTTCAAACCAGTTAGCCAATAAATCGACCATCGGCTTATTACTCATATCAAACGATTTAGTTGTACAGCTCACAGAAGGCGTGGCAATAAGCTGATGCAAACGCTGCTTAAAAAGAACATTATTCATCATTATTTTCTCTATTTGAGCGGTCTTATAGCCCCCTTAGGGGAAACCGAATAATTTTTAGCTTTAGTTATGCTCACTTACAGTTACACTTGTAAAAGAGACCGAGGTTGCGCCTTTTTAACTGTATAGGATAGAGCATTGTGAATTTTACCGCAGACCGTATTTTAGATTTACGTTCATTATTGGCTGATTTAGTTAACGATACATTGGTAGATCAAACAACAGCCAATACAATTTTAGGCGCAAACCGTACTCGAGAACAAACTGCACAGCATCCTATTGCTTATATTGCTAGCCAGCGTATTACACGCCACGACACTAACGCCCAAATACTCACAGAACAACATTTGTGCGATTGGATCGCCAAAAGAGCCAGTCTTCCTTTGTTTCATATCGACCCAATGAAAGTCCCTGTCGCGAATACCACAGAGGTCATGTCATTTAAGTTTGCCAAACGCCACGGTCTATTGTGTGTTGATGTCATGCCCAATTATGTGACGATTGCTGTGAGCGAGCCATACTCGACCAGCTGGATTCCTCAACTAGAGCAGCTAGTAAAACGTGACATTCGCCGCGTCATTGCGCAACCTAGTGATATAGAGCGCTACCGAGTCGAGTTTTACTCGCTGGCCAAGTCTATTTCTGGCGCGGCTGACAGTACAAGTAAAGCCAAATCGTCCGGCATTGCTAATTTCGAACAACTTCTAGAATTAGGCACTCTCAAAGATCCAGAAGCCAACGATCAGCATATCGTTAATATTGTTGATTGGCTTTTACAGTATGCTTTTGATCAGCGTGCAAGCGATATTCATATCGAGCCTCGTCGCGAATTAACTCGTATGCGTTTTCGTATTGATGGCGTATTGCATAATATTTATGAGTTTCCCGCTACTGTTGCCGTCGCAATAGTCAGCCGCATTAAAATTTTAAGCCGTATGAACGTGGCTGAAAAACGTAAACCTCAAGATGGTCGTATTAAAACTAAACGGCCTACTGGTGGGGAGGCCGAGCTGCGCTTATCGACTATGCCAACAGCTTTTGGTGAAAAACTCGTCATGCGTATTTTTGATCCTGAGGTGCTATTGCGCAGTTTTGAAGATTTAGGGCTTGTAGGCGATGATTACAACCGATGGATAGAGATGATCAACCGCCCACACGGCATCGTGCTGGTAACGGGGCCAACTGGGTCGGGTAAAACGACCACGCTGTATTCCTCATTACGTAAATTGGCCACCGATGACGTGAATGTTGCGACACTTGAAGACCCAATCGAAATGGTAGAAGAAGCGTTTAACCAAACACAAATCCAACCCAATATTGATCTCGATTTCCCCGCAGGGCTGCGTACATTAATGCGTCAAGACCCCGACATTATTATGGTAGGTGAAATTCGTGATTTAGAAACAGCGCAAATGGCCACGCAAGCTGCCTTAACAGGCCACTTAGTTATATCCACGTTGCATACCAATGATTCGCCCGCAGCCATCTCGCGCTTACTAGATTTAGGCGTGCCAAGCTATTTATTAAAATCGACAGTACTGGGTATTATGGCGCAACGTTTAGTACGTACTTTATGCCCCCACTGTAAAAAATCTACCAACATAGAGCAGCAAGATTGGGATGCATTAATTCGCCCATGGAAAGTCGCTAAACCTAAAAACACATTCGACCCTGTGGGTTGCCTTGAATGCCGAAATACAGGCTATTTGGGTAGGCAAGGTATTTATGAAATTTTAGGGATAAGCGATAATATACAAGAGCTTATTCACGACGATTGCGATTTAATGCAATTACGTAAATTAGCCATAAGAGAAGGTATGCGCACTCTTCGTTTATCGGGTGCGCAAAAAATTGCAAGAGGCTTAACTACTGTATCAGAAGTATTACGCGTTGCACCGCCCGAGAAGCATTAATACCAGAAACTGCTACCCGCGTGTTCATTAAGTCAATAGATACCTCATACTAAACTGTATGAGGCTATACCCAATATAGACGGTACTAATTTTGACGTTTATTCGTCAGGGTACGATTAATTGCATCAATCATTTCAGGTAAATCTAGCGGCATCGTCAAAAATGCATCGAAACCGGCGGTTAGCCCTTTGTGTATATCTGTTGCCATCGCATTCGCCGATAAACCAATAACCGGAATATGCTGCGTTCCGCTATCTTGCCTTAATACAGCCAAAGCATCGAAGCCATTTAAATTGGGCATATTCACATCCATAATAATTAAATCAATCGTATTCGCACGCGCGCTAAAAATGCCCTTTAAGGTCTCATCGACGCTCTCTAATTTTAAAATGGGGTAATGTGATAAGACTTTTTGCATTAATTTACGATTAGCGAAGTTATCGTCTATATGTAGAATATTTTTTGGCTGCTCAACCAACAAAACAGGCAATGTTTCGTTATTCTGTAACCTTTCTTTTTTAGTGATAATGTTCGAATTTTCGATAGCCTTTTCCATATCATCTAAAGACGCATCATATTGAGGCAGCGTAATCCAAAAAGTTGAACCTTGTTTTTCTGTGCTACTAAAACCTATATCACCGCCCATTTTTTGAACTAACTGATGAGTAATAACAAGCCCAACACCCGAGCCCTCGATCGAATCTTGATTTTCACTTAAACGACTAAACGCCTGAAAAATTTGAGAGTGCTGCTTTTTGGGAATGCCAATACCAGTATCAACAATAGCCACTTTAAATAACGTATTATGGGTGGCCGATAAAATAATATGCACTTCACCATTACGATGGTTATATTTAATCGCGTTTGATATCAAGTTTAAAATCACTTGTTTTAGGCGTGTTCTATCGGCCCTTACAAATGCACTTGACTGGCAGGCATCATCAAAAATAATTTTGATGTTATTTTTGATTGCAGGTGTACGTAACATTGGAATGCTTTCTTCAATTAATGTACCTAAGTTAATTTTTTCAAGTAAAAAATCCACCTTACCTGCTTCAATTTTTGCCAAATCTAAAACATCACCTACGAGACGCAGCAAATGATTACCCGCCTTTTCAATCTCAGTGATATTTTCTTTCTGGCTTTGCTTTAATGACTTATCCATTATAAATAGCTGAGAAAAACCAATAATAGCGTTGAGCGGTGTTCGCAACTCATGACTCATACTTGATAAAAATTCCGATTTTGCTTTATTTGATTTCTCCGCCAACTCTTTGGCTTGGGTTAACTGCAATTCAGCCTCTTTAGATGCAGTGATATCCATATTGGTACCCGACATCCTATCGGCTCTGCCATGTAAGTTAAATTGCACTTGACCGCGAGCACGAAGCCAACGCCAATTGCCATTCTTGGCTTTAATGCGGTATTCCACATCAAAAGGGCCTTGGTTTTTGAGATGTTTTACTAAAATTTCATTTATACGTGGCTTGTCTTCAGGGTGGATACGATCTTGCCAAGCCTGTACTTTGTCATCGCCTTCATCCACTTCGTTATCGTCAAAACCCAATAAAGACCAACAACGGTTGGCAAAGTTTGAATTGCCCCCCTCTTCTGTCCACTCCCAAATGCCATCATTAGAGGAGTCAACAATACGAGCCAACCGCTCTTCGCTTAATGTTAACGCTTGCTCCGTTTGTTTGAGGCGGCTAACATCGAACACCACCCCTGAAATAAACTTCACACGCTTATCTTTGTCTCGTACAGTATCGGCCCTAACTTCAGCCCAAATATATCCGCTGCGTTTCTTTTTAATACGAAACACCGCATCTTTATATGTTTTACCACGTAATTCTGAACGAATATAATCACGTAACGACTCCCTGTCTTCTGGATGTACATACTCTAAAAAATGATAAGGGCTCGATATTTTTTCAAGGTCGGCCTCGACATAACCTAAGTACTGCCAAAAAGCACCCTCCCAATTGATTTTTTGATTCGGCAAATGCCAATCCAAAAAACCGTATCCCTGGCTACCATGTAAAATACGCTCATGCCGGCGTCTTATATCTTGTAAAATACTGATTCTAGAATGCAGTGAATCACGTTTTTTCTTAGGGTTAAACAACCACTTAAACATACAGACCTACCCACCATGAGTAAAAAGAACACAACATAAAGTTTTTAAGCATTTTCAATAACATATTAACCAATAATACCAACAAGCAGGCAAAAAGCAGGCAAAAAAAAACCACAAGCTCTAACCGCTTTGTGGTTTTAAAAGGTAACATATTAAATTTGTATTGAGCGGCTTTTTTATCGGCCCCTCAATAAACAACCTAATTCACTTAAGGCATTGGCTCTAACTCATCAAACTCTTCGCCTTCTTTCTCGACGGGAATAAGATCTTCACTGGTGATATTAGCCATTAGTAAAATATTGGCTGACACATAAATAGATGAATACGTACCCACAGCCACACCAATAATAAGCGCTAGCGAGAAGTAGTGAATCATCGCACCGCCAACAAAAAACAATGCAAGCAATACCAGTAACGTGGTGATCGACGTAACTAATGTGCGGCCTAATGTTTGAGAAAGTGAAATATTAATAATTTCAAGCGACGATTTCTTACGCACAAGACGAAAGTTTTCGCGGATTCTATCGGCTACAACAATTGTATCATTCAGCGAATAACCGATTACCGCAAGCACCGCTGCC
>CAKZUG010000061.1 GCA_937920545.1 uncultured Saccharophagus sp. | reverse complement strand
TTGTCGGTTACTTGTGATACTGATAATTTTCTTAGCTTGAATCCACTTAAAAAGTAGAAACAAACTTAAACACTACCAGACCTCAAGCACCCACACGCATTGCTTGATTGACTTGTTAAAGAGCATCTCGTTAGCGGCTTGGCTAAGCGAGGAGACGTATAATACGCCGTTTAACTTTCTTTGCAAGCTTTATTTTTAACTCATTTTGTTTTCTTTAGCAGCTCAAAAACTCGAACCCGATAAAGCAACAACACGAACTAAAAAACAACTTGCAACGCTTTAAATGCCATTGAAAAAAGATACTCTTTTTTACTCACGTTCAAAGCCAAACTAAAAGCTAAAAATAAAAACATCTTTCTCACAAACCGCCGCAGTTACTGGGCTGTCCTTGAGAAGAGGTGCGCATTATAGGCACTTAATTCCTCAGCGCAACCCTTTTTTGTATTTATTTTCAAATAAGCCTTGAGCGAGCATAGTCCGACCAAAAAGATCAAAAAAAGCACAGTCAAGCATGAGGTACATTCAATTATCTAATGCAGCCGCCCCACTCACGTAGCATGCCTCTTTACTGCAATATATTAAAAGCTCTCTTTTAACATACTTAACATATCATCTACAGATAACTTGGTAGCATGTTCATTGCCCGCTAATAGCTTATCGGCTAAGTCGCGCTTTTGGTGATGCAGCGCGACAATGCGCTCTTCTATCGTATTTTTAGCCACCAAACGGTAAATGGTTACGGGGCGTTTTTGGCCCATGCGGTGCGCTCTATCTGATGCCTGATCTTCTACGGCGGGATTCCACCAAGGGTCCATGTGAATAACATAGTCGGCGGCAGTTAAGTTTAAACCCGACCCACCTGCCTTTAAGCTAATTAAAAACACATCACCCTCACCTTTTTGAAACGCATTGACGCGTTCTTTACGGGCTTTTTGTGGGGTGGAACCATCAAGGTATTGATAACTCATACCGCGTTTTTCGAGGTGCTCTTTAATTAATTGTAGATGCCCCACAAACTGGCTAAAAATTAAGGCCTTGTGGTTGTTATCGCTTAACTCGTTAAGCAGTTCATCTAAGGCCGCTAATTTGGCGCTGGCTAAATCGGTTTCGGGCATCACCAATTTCGGGTTACAGCAAGCCTGACGCAGTTTAACTAACTCGGCGAGCATTTTAATACGCTGTTCGCCTTTGCCTGCGGTCTCGCTTGCTTTGGCAATATTGTCTATAGCGTTGCGCCTTAGGGCTTCGTAAAAATCTTGCTCTTTTTGGCTCAGTTCAACATGTATGTTTATCTCGGTGCGGGCGGGCAGCTCGGTAAGCACCTGACTTTTCATGCGGCGCAATATAAAGGGTTGTATCAGGGCCTTAAGTGCGAGACTGGCTTTTTTAGCGGCGGATTTATCGTCTTTGGCGTTTTCAATAGGCAACGCATAACGATCATTAAAGCGTTTAATATTGCCCAGTAAACCCGGCGTAATAAAACGAAACAGGCTCCATAACTCGGTTAAGTTATTTTCTATAGGTGTGCCTGTGGTAATAATTTTAAAATCGCCTTTTAACGCACAAGCTGCTTGTGTACGCTTGGCCGTTGGGTTTTTAAGTGCTTGGGCTTCGTCGGCCACAATGGTGTGCCACTGAACTTGCGTGAGTAAGTCGCTTGCGCGTTGCAGTAAACCGTAACTAATCACAAGACAATCAAAAGCACTTACGTTGTTAAGTAATTGTTCGCGTGCGGCCTTATCGTTAAAGTCTGAAAAAATAACCACGTTAAGTGTTGGGGCAAATTTAAGCGCCTCTTGTTGCCAATTAAAACACACCGATGTTGGCGCAATAATTAATGTAGGGCCATGTTCGGCGCGCGATAAAATAAGCGCCAGTGCTTGCAGCGTTTTACCTAAGCCCATGTCGTCGGCTAGGCAAGCACCCGCTTGCCAGTGCGCTAAGCGCGACAACCAATCAAAGCCTTCTAGTTGGTAATCGCGTAAATCGGCTTGTAACGTTGAGGGCACGACGGGCTCAAGGGTATTTGACTCGTGCATTTTTTTGGCTTGTTCATCCCATGCATGGTTGGTTTTTAAACGCATACCGGTGGTGGCCTCGGCCACCTGCATACTTGCAAGGGCATGAAATTTTCCGTCATCGGTGGCTTGATGAAGTAAATCTAAGCGCTGCTTTAAATCGTGGGTAAGCGCCAATACTTGGCCACTGTCTAGCTCGATAAAACGTCCGCTTGTGGTGCGCATTAACTCTAAAAGGGTACGCAGCTCAACGACTTGATCTTCGTTTATTCTTAACTCGCCGGTAATATCAAACCACTCATTACTTTTACCTACCGCTAATTGTAATTGCTGTTCGTTTATAGGCTTAGACAGTTTGATGCTTTTGCCTTTTGGCCAACGCACACGCACTAAAAAAGGTAATGGGTCTTGCTGTATGAGGTGTTCTATTTGCTCTAATGCCTCCAGTGCGTTTTGCGGGTCGTCAATAAGTAACATGTTATCTGACATGTTAAGAAATAACGGGCAATGGGTATCGAGTGCATCTAGCGCGGTATTCTCTTGCTCTAGGTTACGCGTGGTGGCAATACGTTTACCGTTTAGCTCTGTTGTTATTTGGGCGTTGCCTTGCATGGGTTTAAACGCGGGGCCGTCGTTACCAAAGGGCATCACCATGCAGGTAAACTCTAGGCCCTCACCTGCGGGCTGTATATTGATAACAAGGTGGTTATCGCAATCGTGTGTTTCTAGACCCGTGTCTAACTCGTCAAAATCAGATTGTATATTGAGCAACGGTGCAATCGCTGTGACGCTCTCTATCACTTTTTGTTTGGCTTTTTTGGGGATGAGTAAACCGCCCTCACCCACAATGTCGGCCACGTCTAAATGCGAGCGGTTAAATATCGTAAAACAATAAGAGTAAAGCGATAATTCTCTTACGCTAAACGCGGTTGCATGGTTATCGACAGTGGCTTCGGGTAGATGCGCCATGCTAATGATTAGCTCATCTTTGTGCTCGCGTATTAATAATTCGGGCTCTTTTTGTATGAGCTCAACGGGGTGATTGAGCTGATCCTCTAAAAACAAAAACGGCACATCTTTAGCGGCAATTAAGGCGTTGGGGCCTTCTAGGATGTAATCTTTTGATTGGTAGTAATCCCAGTTTTGATGAACCCTTATGGCTTGGCACATGACTTTATCGGCATCGGTTAAAAAGTCGATATCGTTAAAATCGGTGGATAAACGCTTTAGCGCTACACGGCGGCCTTTGCTCCACCCTTTGGCATTGAGTTTTTGCTCGCGCGCTTTAAAGGTGGGGACATAGGTGGTTTTGTCCATCTCCCACACTAAGCGCGAGGCTTTATCATTGATGGGTTTGGGTTTTTCAGTGGTTGGGGCGTTGCTCGGGTTAAGCGCAATAAGCTGCTCTAGTGCAATATCCCATTTTTCTTTTGTGCGTATTAATGTAGGAAAATACAAAAGTTGCGGCGCATTCACCGTTAGCTCTTGGCTTTTTTTGCTCCAGGTTAACGTGGGTTGCTTTTCTTGTAGTGTGTGTTTTATTTGCCCAATAATAGCGGTAAATAAAAGCAATTGATTATCGACAAAAAAAATTTCACTTTTTTGTAACTGCGTGATGCCTTTTTTATCAAAAGGTTGACCCGTCCACACCTTACCTAAGGCCTCTAAAAATACCGCTTGATGAAACGTGAGCGGATCGCATTGGTCAAACTGGCTAAGTAAATACGCACTTGATTGAAACTGA
The DNA here is from genome assembly GCA_937920545.1 of uncultured Saccharophagus sp. Lineage (GTDB taxonomy): Bacteria > Pseudomonadota > Gammaproteobacteria > Pseudomonadales > Cellvibrionaceae > Saccharophagus. Next base: position 30,784 of record CAKZUG010000061.1, on the reverse strand, counting down.
CCAGTAGAAAAAAACGCAACGCCAATTAACTTGAGCATTTCATTGATAAAATACGATTCAATGCTGCTATCTTTTGCGCTGCTTTCGGCGTCTAGCTGTTCAAAAAATGCATCGTAGTGCGCACTATTTTGTGAGGCCAGCGTTAATATATTTAACCTGTGTAACAGTGCAAAGAACCCCGTCAAATACGGTTTTTTACGTCGGCCATATTTATTTTTAGCGATTAATGCTTGGCTAAATAGATCATTGGCTTGTGGGTGCTCGCCCTGTAAAAACAACAATGCTGCACGAATTTGTAAGCCATAGCATGTGGCGTCTTGCGGGTCAATCATGCTTGCTGCCTCATCTAGGCGCGCATTAAATAAATATATATTGGCACACAAATGACGAAGATGCAGGTTAGCGGGGTTATGCTGTACAACTTGTTCGAGCAGCTGTAAAAGGTAAACACTGCTATAGCCGTTTTCGTGGTTTAGCTCACGCCATGCCGCAAAGCTTTGATACTGTACGTTGTCTGATAGTGTTAAAAACGATGCCAAGTCAAAAGGGGTAAACATGAGACCCACTAAAATCTCACCCATAAATACATCTATTGTCTGAGGATTTTTAGGAAACTTAAAAACCGACTCGGCTTTATTGTTTAAAAAATAGGCATGACGGGCTAAATACGCATTACGTGAATGGCTAGAACTATAGCTAGAACCAGAATCAAATCTAGAATCATAGCCCGATGTGTTCGATTTTTTTGGATATTGAATATCTTCGATGCATTTTGCGCACTGCGCATAGGTTTTGCCATCAATACAATCCCGTACGAGCATATTAACAAGCAACCTATTAAGTAATAAGCCTTTGGTGCTGTGCTCAATAAATCCCTTTTTTTCGAGTGCTTTACGCTGTTTAATGGCCAGCGCGGTAAGCCTGCTGCTCGCTTGAAACACGTCAACCTTATCGACCTGATCGAGTATGGCGTTAAACATAACAATACCAACAGGCGCATATGTAATAGCGAGCACTTTAAGTACCGTTTGTTCATATTCATTTAGGGTTTGGTAGGCGGCGTAATGTTTTTCGATAAGGGCTGGCGTATCGGGTGTAATATTCATAGGGCATGTCGGCTTGGCTGGCAAAAGTGTATATAGCTGTATAAGAATATGTCTATTATTTCATAAAAATGCAGGGTTGCCATACCCATACACAAAAAACCCTCAACTCTTTCGTGTTGAGGGTTTTTGCATCAAATAAATACGTTAACCATAAAGCGTAACGTATTACTCGATATAAAGCCGCGCTATAACAAACTAGCCAATCGTTGTTGTTACGCCATTAGATGTAACTGTGCCGCTTACGCTACCGTTTGATGATGTAAACGATGTAATACTTGTTCTGCCGCCAGCTGATCGTACAAATACAGAATTACGCAAGCCGCTAAAGCTAGTACGCGGTCTGCTGCTTGGGGCTTCTGGTGTAATGGCTACGCCATCAACGCTTGCGCGTATATTTGGGTTATCTAAACCGCTTGATGTTGTGGAGCGCTCGCCGTTAGAACTGGCTGTAACGGTAATGCTAACGCCGCCAACTACTTGACCTAATGTATCTTTATTAGTGATTTCTTTTATCATTTTTTTGCCTTATTAGTAATGGATATGTCAATGGATTAAATAGGTTCGAAATAAACACAAATCTCAATATAACCCATAGCAATAATAAACAATAAACACGAGCAACGTCTCCCGAAAGATTCACGAAAGAGCTGTAATTCTAGGCAGCCTCTAATTAACCTCGCGGCACCTCTGGGTTTAAGAGCTTCCTGAAAGCCCAGAAAGGCGTGTCCTAGAGCAGTCACTTACGTTGTTATCATTTTTGCTAAGGGCTACGGCTATTAGCGGCAAAAGACGCCGAGTAATGAACCGCTCTAGGTCATGTAGAGACGCTACGAGGTAAATCAGAGGTTCCCTAGGGACTATAAAAAGAGGTGATCCGTTACACAAGCAATGAAGAGAGCGGATATGCGAGGTGAGTAAAAAAAGAAAATATAAACGTGCTCATTGAGCAACGCTAAAATAATAAAGCCAACACCCTATTGCTTTTAGGATGTTGGCTTTTGCCTACGTTAATAGCACAAAATAGCTACTGCGATAATGTTAAATCAGCATCAGGGGTTGTACGAATAATATTTTCACTTGCAGCTGCTTTTATCGAAGCAGGATCTTGGATTTGATCAATAAATTGCTTAGCCACGCCTGCATCAATACGCTTTTTACCTTTATGCTTTAAGTTTTCTCTTGATAGATAAAACCAAATATCTTTTGCCGCATGATTAGGTAGAACCTCGCCACTTTCAGCTTTTGCGTAGTTATCTTTAAAGGTTTGGCTTTGTACATAACCTACGACACGTGCGATTTCGTCTTTGGTTAATGTACCACCGACACCGTCGCCATTCCCTACACCAAACGCTGGCATAGAAGCATTGGGGTTACCGGCAAACACAAAACTCTCCATTGCAACCGCAGGGAAGTTCATAAAGTTTTTGAGTGGTTTGCCGTCGATACCTTCGCCATTTTGACCATGACACAACATACAATTGGCTTCAAATATTTGCTTACCTGTAAAGTTACGCGCAGTGCCTTGACCAACAAGAATAGGGCGTGATGGCGCTAGCGGTATCATGCCACCATCGGTACGTTGCATATCTTTACGGTCAACTAAACCTGCATGCTGCGGATTATTTAATGCAATGGTTAAATGCTGTTTTAACGTAGGGTGACGGCTACCATCAAAAGAATTATTCACTTTGGCAAAGGCATGTTGATTATGCATATCGCCTTTTTCTTTATAAAAATCTTGATTGTTTTTGCCGCCCACATTGATTTTAACTTGCGCAGCAATGACTGGCGCCGCACCATATTTACCGTGGCCTTTACTCACATAGGGTATACCGTCTGCGTCATCATCGCCTGTACCATAGCCTGTGTACACTTCACCCGTTGCTTGATGCTCAGATAACAACAATCCACTTTGGTTAACGGTTTGTATCCACCAGCGTGTCATATGCTCTATTTGTGGCTCAAGCAAATATGTTGGCGTTGTAAACATAAGTTCACGCAGTGCCGCCATGGTAATACCCACATCGTAAGGCGTAACCGTTACGGTATCGTTACCTAACTCATTGCGATACACGCCGTCTTTAGCCACCCAATGATGCTGGCTAACATAGTTAAACGCTTTACGTGCGCCAACCAAATATTTTTCATCACGTGTTGAGTAATACACGGCAATTAAAGCGCGGACAGCTTCAAACTGTGATGACGCCTGATTGTTCTCACCTGCAATTTTACCCGCATGCGAATAGGCACTGTTAAAGCGTCCGTTTTCTTGCTGCACTTTGAGTAAGAAATCGCCGTTAGCTTGGATAATGCGTTTCGCCGTTGGAATAGCATCTGCTTGACGACCAACACTTTTAGATGACTCAGCCATATCGTTTAAGGCAACCAATGTCATGGCCATATCCTTTAGCGTGACGGTTGAGCCTTTACCTTTTTTAGGGTGCCACTGCGAGACGAGTAAATCGTTTTGCGTATGCATGGCTACGATATTTTTAAAGATGGTGCTGCCGATTGACTCGGCCAATAAACCCGTGCGCTTCTCGATTAAACCGCCATCAACAGGAGGGTTGTCGGTAAAAAATGAGGTTCTACGGTTAGCCGCAACAGAAAATGCCGACGTGGCCCAAACCCATGAAGCTTGATCCCATAGCTGGCTGCTAGGGTCTTTTAAACCCATCCCCCAAACGCGCTCGGGGATATCGCCAACCCATAACAAGTTAGGCGTTATTTCATGCGGTAAATATTTAAACCCTTCGCTAGGGTTATAAGTGCTAGTGTTCACCCCCATCAATTTTTTACCGTCGGTAAACATAGATGATTTTACTTGCAGCATGGCGTTAATGGCGCTGGTGGTTAAACCCCAACCGCGCATACCTTCTTCGGCGTCATTACCTAACAAGCTCACTTCTTTGCCTTTTGACACATGCGTTGTACCCGTATGGCCAGCCTGATAAAAACGATCAAGCCATTGCGAGCGACGCTTAACAAACTGCCCCATGGCACCTAAGTCTAATGTGGTATCCATTTTGTCGTGATCAAAACGTTGCTGCGCATTATTTAAATACGTATTAGGTACGCCCCAACCGCCTTTTTTACCGCTCATTGGGTCTTCAAAGCTATCGGTATTATCCAACTTACCTGTAAAAAAAGGCTGTACAGAACGGTACTGCAAATACGTTGGCTGGATATCATCAAACACACGAGGAAAACCCGTACGCTGATATACAATGGGTAAATCGATACCCAGCAGCACATCTTTATTGGAGAAATTCCGTTCGCCACGGTCACGTGCCAACCGGTTAAACTGGCTGTGTTTATCGGCTTTCATGCTCCAATAAGGGCCATGTACCATGTGCACACCGGAATGGCTTCGGCCACCAATATAATCGAGTAAATAACGTGCATAAAAATACATTTCACGGGCCGTTACCCATTGAAAAGCTCGTTTGTATGCAACAGGAAAACCCGCTTTGACCATATCGTTATAGCCTTCCATACCGGTTTTAAAACCTTCGTTAGCCATAAACGTGGCCTCGTTAGTATAAAACGTACGGTCGACCACTTTACTTTCTATCGGTGAGCGATAGCTCGATAAATCGGGCTGGGTAAAGCCACCTTTGATAGGAACAACGCGTTCATCAGGCGTATAGATATAATTTTTTGCAAAACTATTGGCGACGATTCCGACCGTAATGGCGACGGTTAAGGATTTAATTATCCAAATTGATTTTTTCATTTTTATTATCCTTAAATTATAGAATAGTGCTGATAGAAAAACGGAATACATTTTCAGGTGCAGGCCCAAGATCAGGCTCGACTACTCTGAAGAGCGTTGAAAATGTCATACGTAATTGAGGGTTAGGGCTAAATATAATTGACGGTGCAATAAAGCCCGTTAAACCACCCGAGAAACCCGGCCTGTCATGTAGCTCAAAAATAAAGGCTTCGTCGCCTACGGCATTACACTGACTGACAACAGGTAAATCTTCGGCAACACAGGTATGGATTTCTGGCTCAGGAATTTGCCCTGCATATGAATCATTCTGCTGATCAAACGCAATTAAACTTAAGTCTAACGATAAGAAATCTTTGTAGATGGGTTTAACAAATGAGGCAAAGTACGTGGTTTTATCACCCGGGTCGATGCCGTCGCTTTCAGATACAAACCTATGGCTAAAACCTGTATGAAATGCTGCGCGGCCAATGGCGCTGTTGCCATCAAACTGACGCGTTAAGAAAGCACCAATTAAAAAGCTTTCAGAGCCTGTGCCAGACTGCAAAATAGCAGGCAAGCGGCCATCGTCTGAAAAACGCCCGAAAACACCGTTATTAAATGGAAAGTCACCTACAAAGCGGTTATTTTGATTTGGGCCGCCAGGTGAAAATGTTTGTACGCCAGGCGATGATCCGTCCACGGCTCCAGCAGGTGCGCTAAACGCAGGGTTGTTATTACATAAATCGCGATTGGCCTCGTTAAAGTTTAAGAAAAAGCAACGTCCATCACCCCAAATACCGTTTTCTACATTCGCACGCTGCAATGAATCAAAGCCTTGCGCTACCGTTAAATTAGGTGGCTGAGGGCGGCTAGCCGAGATACGCCCATTGCTACCAAACGTGCCCTCATTGCTACCTGTGGGTAAAAACACCGCGCCCACTACCGCTAAACCAAAACCAGAATTAGCTTGGTCGAGCACTTTTTTCTTAAGAAAAACACCAATATCGCCAATATGAGCATCGCTACCCGCATTTTCTAAATTAATAAATTGCTGGCCATTCGGGTTCACCGAGCCATTTGTTTGTACATTACGAAACGGTAAATTGACTCTTAATGTAAAGCTATGTAAGTATTTACGGTTGAGATCAAAACCATAGAAAAAATCCAAATCAGATAACTGCCTATCGACCCTAAAATCTTCAAAGGTATCAATATTAGGCACGCCATCTTTAAAAAAGTCATCACCATCTAACTGAATATGACGCTGAGAGAAATCAACCCTAAAAGCACCGGGGGGTAAAACATAAGCATGCTGCGTTACCGCAGGAGCAAGTAAAGGCGGAACAAACGTTTTAATTTGATTGCCGATCTGGGTTCTATCGTGCTTAAAAAAATCATCTTGCCCATAGATACTGTCTTTTGTACCCAAGGTAACATAATCCTCAATGATCGTATCAGGCGCGTCTTGAGCGTGAGAGTAAGCACTAAACATAGTGAGAAAAGCGAGGGCGATATGTGTTTTTTTACAACGTTTATTTTTTTTATAAATTTGCATGACATGTCCATTTAACTGGTGAGTGTTACGCGGCTACTTTACAGATTAAAAAAGCCTATTCATCACAAGGGGGACACAAATTTATAACAAGGTAGAATTTTGCGTAATCACACCATTAATACTGGCACGATATAGAACATTAAGGCTATAAAAAGAAAGTGGCGACATCATAAAATATGACATTATCAGCACTCGTTACGATTTATTGATTCAGATATATAGATAGTCATACTCTGATAAGGGCGATAGTATTTTGTTTTCCCCTCACTTTTTCCCCTCGTGAATATTTTTTTAACTTGTATATCACGCCCATTTTGTGTAAAACCCCCGACGATAAACCCGTCATATAAGAGCCCTTTATAAAAGAGCAAATACGGTAGAAAGAGATAATGACTACCTCAAAATAACCCCATAACCATCTATTATCTTTGAGGTGAGCTATATCAAGTAGCTTGAATTCAAACCATTAAAAGTAGCCGGGTTGAGGTGACATGGTTTTAGGTTGCTTAAATAGGTAGGCGCGGCTCCAAACCACACCTCCCCTGCATCATTTTTTTGTTAGGTTTTATTTTTATTTATTTTACACAAGGCTATCCATGACTATTTTTATTTTATCGTTGGGGGTAATTGCTGTTTTAGCAATTGCGTTAGAAGAAGTGATTCACTTAAATAAGGCTAAAAGCACCTTATTTTTGGGCTGCATTAGCTGGATTGCACTTTTTGTCCATGCAGACAATACCGCTGCACTTGAAGAGGTAAACGGCGCACTGAATGAAAACTTATTAGATATTGCAACACTGTGGTTATTTTTAATGGCCACTATGACATTTGTGGCTTACCTAAATGCACGCGGTTTAATTAGCGGGTTGGTTTTACGTGTGCTGCCGGGCAATACAACGTTGCGCAGCTTAACAGTTTTTATTACCGTGTTTGCTGTATTACTTTCTATGCTGTGCGATAACATTACAGCTACGCTTGTCTCGATTGCCGTAGTACAAAGCTTTAAACTCACCCCCAAAGAAACCGTGAGGTTTTGTGTTTTAGCGGTGTTTGCGGTTAACTCGGGCGGTGTAATTTTAATCACGGGCGATGTAACAACGTTAATGATTTTTAGCGCAGGTTACGTAGAGATTTCTGAGCTACTCACGCTTATATTACCCACGTTGTGTGGTGTATTTGCCTTAATGGTATTACTGTTATTGCATAAAAATAAAGCCATTGAAGCTCATACAAATGTACAACCTATTAACAAGTTAGATATCGCTGTAGGCGCGCTGTTTTTTAGCACTATTATTGCCACCATGACGTTTAGTATTGTGTATGGTATCCCGCCAGTATTGACGTTTTTATGCGGTTTATCTGTATTGTTTTTAATTGGCGGCGTGGCCAATCACTTTGATCACAGTATTCATTTAATGGAATACATACGCCGTATTCAGTTTGACACGCTACTGTTCTTTTTAGGTATTTTATTAATTGTAGGGGCATTAAAAGAAGTAGGCGTACTTGTTTGGCTCACCGACTTTTATTTATCCATGAACCCCAACATCTCTAATGCGCTAATGGGTGTGTTATCGTCATTACTAGATAACGTCCCGCTGACAGCCGCATTGCTTAAAGCCGAGCCAGAATTAACCACAACACAATGGTTGTCGTTAGTATATGCCGTAGGCGTGGGAGGGTCGATACTGGTAATTGGTTCTGCTGCGGGTATTGTGGCCATGAGCAAGGTAAAAGAGTTAACCTTTTTTAGCTACTTGCGTTACGCACCGCATTTATTGATCGCCTATACCGTAGGCTACGGCATGACGTTATTTTAATAGATGCATTCATATTCAGGGGCGACTTGCCCCTGAATTACTACGGATAAAAGGCGTTATTTATTTTCTATTGCCCACTTGTACAACTTATTCTTTTTCTCACCTGTGATTTTAGCCGCGAGCGCACAGGCTTGCTTTAGCGGTAACTCATCCATTAACGTCTGTAACGTAAATAATGCATCGTGTGGGATCGTGTCTTCGTCAATAGGTTTTTGATAACCCTGTACCAAAATAACCATCTCGCCGCGCTGTTGATTACTGTCGGCATTCACTTGCTCTATCACCTCATCAACGCTGCCCGACAAGAACGTTTCAAAGGTTTTGGTCAGCTCTCTGGCTAATACAATGGGTCTGTCGCCGCCTAGCACCACACGAACATCATTAAGGGACGCCACAATACGATGCGGCGACTCGTAAAAAATCAGTGTACGTTCATCGTATTTTCGCCATTCTAGTATGGCTTGGCGAGCATGGGTTTTTGCGGGTAAAAAACCTTCAAAACTAAATTGAAAAGACGATAAACCCGATGCCGACAACGCGGCAATCACCGCACAGGCGCCGGGAATAGGCTCAACGCGTATGCCTAACTGACGAGCTTGGGATACCAACGGGTAGCCTGGATCACTAATAAGCGGGGTACCCGCATCGCTAATAAGCGCAATATTGATGCCTTGTTGCAATTTGACGATCAATTTATCGACTTGCTCTTGTGTAGAGTGATCGTGGTATGCCTGCATCGGTGTGGAAATATCAAGATGCTTAAGAAGGCGCCCACTATGGCGGGTATCTTCAGCAGCAATAAGGTCAACAGACTTGAGCGTTTCAATTGCACGCAGTGAAATATCTGATAAATTGCCTATTGGGGTGGCAACCACATAAAGCGTCGCAGGTTGGGACATGTCTGTTCCTATAGAATGTATGAGCTATGGTATGATCACGCTTATTGCGCAACAATGCGCAACGCCAAGCCATTCAAACTAACAGGCTTGGCAATAAAAGCGCCATTATAAGGTAAAAGGGTTTGAAAAGTATGAGTATCAAAGCGATTTTAACAAAGCAAACATGTGCCGCGCTAATAGTAGCAAGTAGCATACTGTTAACAAGCTGCGGATCACAGCCTGTCAAAACGCTATCCGACACATCAAATACTCACGCAATGCTAAAGATTGATGATATTAATACGCTTATTAATGAATCTAATTTACAAAGCGAACCAACGCGTTCACAAAACTTAATTATCGCTGGCGAGGCACTGTTTAAGCGCAATGCACTTGACCGAGCAAAAAACATCTTGCTAACCGCTAATACGAGCCAGCTTATGCAAACAGAGCGCGTGGCGTACTCCATGATATTAGCCAATATCAATTTAAAGCAGGGCAACCCGTTTAAGGCAAAATTTTACCTGTGGCAACCCGATTTTATGCAAGCCGTCGCACTTAACGATAACACCACCCAGATTAACGTGTACGATAAACGCGCCACGCTTTTGTTTGATATTGCCGAGTATGAAAGCTCGGTTGACGAACGCATTACACTCAGCACTAAGCTTACCGCACCTGACGATATTGATATGCGCATGCTCAACCAAGATTTACTTTGGCAAGCATTAATGGCCATGCCTAATACCCGGCTATCCCACCTAAGCCAGACCAACGGAAACAAAACAACGCGAGGATGGTATCGTTTAGCCGCGCTAAGCAAAGACAATCAAAACAATCTGCAACAACAATTGCACGCTGTGAATCTTTGGCGCAGCGCTTGGCCTAACCACCCAGCCAGCGCTATTTTGCCTGCTGATTTACAATTACTTGAGCAGTTGGTCGCCACGCAACCCGAGCAAATTGCCGTACTATTACCGCTATCAGGTAAGTTAAAAAATGCCGCTCAAACTATTTTAGATGGCTTTATGGCCGCGCATTTTAATATTAATACACAAAGTACCACACAACCTAAAATCAAGGTGTACGATACAAACAATACAAAAATAGATAATATTTATGATCAAGCGGTAGAAGATGGCGCGCAGTTTATTATTGGCCCACTTGATAAAGATAATATCGCCGTATTAGCCCAGCGCAAGCAGCTATCAGTACCGACCTTGGCACTTAACTATCTAGAAGCAAAGCCCAATAGTGCGGCACCCGCTCAAGATAACAACGCACGCAATAACAACAATGCATTGCTGGCCAATGCAAGCACACAAACAAACTCGCCAGCTCATACCGGATCGGACCACGTCAACCATTCAGTAAACACGTTAACGGATCAAAGGCACATAGACGGATTAATTAAAACACCCATTTATAAATTGTCGCCATCCGCAGACAACGCTCATGACTTAAATAACGGCCGTGAGTTTTATCAGTTTGGCTTAGCACTAGAAGATGAAGCTAAACAAGTAGCCAATAAAGCGTTCCGTGATGGGCATAGACGCGCTATGATTATTGCACCAGCGACATCATTTGGCCGCCGTGGTAGCAATCAATTTACAGAAGACTGGCGTCAATTAGGCGGTCATGTTGTACAAATAGCTGAATTCAATAGTCAAAAAGAATACTCGCAACTGATTGAATCTGCATTAGGCGTCCGCGCCAGCAAAGACCGCGCACGCCAACTTGCACAGGTAATCGGGGCAACGGATGATTTTGAACCAAGACGCCGCCAAGATATTGATATGATATTTTTGCTCGCTAGGCCATCGCAAGCACGACAACTCAAACCTATTTTAAACTTTCATTACGCCAGTGACATCCCTGTTTATGCGACCAGCCATATTTATAACGGGCAAAATAATACGGGTTTGAATCGTGACATGAATGGTATTTCGTTTACGGCATTACCGTGGTTTTTTGACAACCAGCTACCCGAAAAAGAAGACGTGATTCAATACGGTAGCCAAACACAAGGTAGTGCGTTTTACCCTCTTTATGCCTTTGGTGTGGACGCTTATCACTTATACCCGCGCTTAAAACAACTTAAAAATATTGAACAAGCACGATTTTATGGTGCAACAGGCTCACTCAATGTAGATCGTGCACAACGCATAACACGCGAGCAAACATGGGCCAAGTTTATTGGCGGCGAGGCCAGCGAAATAAGTATTACATCAACACAAAGTACCCAAGAATAGCGCTAGTAGAAACGCCACTATTAACAGCAATACACTTAAGAGCTACAAGGATGCAACATAACTTAGAGCAGCCGATTGAAGGCAGCAACACGGGTAAGCAAGCAGAAGAAGCCGCCGCCACCTTTTTAACAAACAACGGCTACGATATAGTGGCTCACAATTTTTTATGCAAGGGTGGAGAGATCGATATTATTGCACGGCAAAAAAAACAGCTTATTTTTGTTGAAGTACGCTTTAGAAAATCCGCTTTATTTGGCGGGGCAGCAGCTAGCGTATCGCAAGCCAAACAGAAAAAAGTTATTTTAGCCGCTCAGCTTTTTTTACAATCTCATAAAAAATATGCACATTACGCATGCCGGTTTGATGTTATTGCATTAAACACACACACATTACAATGGATACAGCATGCTTTTGATGCGTATTCTTAACTTAAAAAGTTACAAGCAAGTACTCAAACAACTTTTTTGTAACGCTGACTATTAATGATCAATAAATTATGACCGAACGCATATACTCTCTTTTTCAACAAAGTGTTGAAGCTAAAATGCATGTGGGCGAGCAACTCGCCCCACTCATTGAGCAAGCTGGCAATATTTTAGTTGATACATTACTTAACGAAGGCAAAGTTTTAATCTGTGGCAACGGTACGTCTGCTGCTTTGGCACAAATTTTTAGCTCAGCACTGATAGACCGCTACGAACAAGAAAGACCAAGTTTACCAGCGATTTGGCTAGGCAGTAATGTCGCAACCTATACAGCGATATCTGCCGACACTCAACATGCCAATGTCTATGCCAAACCTATACGAGCACTGGGCACACCCAATGACACGCTCGTTGCAATCAGTACAAGTGGTAATTCTGCCAACTTGCTGCAAGCAGTACGTGCAGCTCATGAGCGTAATTTACGTGTAGTTGCTTTAACCGGCCGAGACGGTGGTGATATCGCTAAACATTTAAACGAGCACGATATAGAAATACGTGTTGAATTACCCTCAAGAGGCCGCATACACGAAGTGCACCTTTTAATTGTATTTTGCTTGTGCAACCATATTGACTTCAATCTTTTTGGCCTGGAATAACCGCATCACATGTTAAACATAAAACTATTAACAAAAAAAACATTCGCCCTAACTTGTATTTTTTTCGCCTGCTTAGCAACATCAGCCTGCACCACTATTGTGGATGCAACAACCGATGGACCAATTAGAGTCGACCCAACTAAACGTAGTTTTGGCAGCTATATTGATGATAAAAATATTCAAACAGTTGTCAGTGTGAATATCAAAAAAGCAACCAAACAAAAACCAAACATGAATATTAATGTGCATAGCTTTAATGGCGTTGTTTTATTGATTGGCCAAGTACCCACGACTAAAACACGTGAGATAGTTGGTGATACGGCACGAGCTGAACCACGCGTGAGGCAGGTTTACAACGAGCTCATAGTGGGGCGAAAAACAAACTTTTTAGATCATGCTGCTGACAACATACTCCATACAAAAATTAAAACGAAATTACTGTTCCAAAAAAATATTGAGTCTAGCCGCGTCAAAATCATTGTTGAAAACGATATTGCCTACCTAATGGGATTGCTATCACAAACACAAGCCGAAAAAATTACAGACGTGGTGAGGAAAGTACGCGGCATTAAAAAGGTTGTTCGAGCGATTGAGTATTTAGAGTAATGTGCATTCACAAATAGTCACACATTTACCTCAAATTCATATGAAATACATTTAAGTGATATACAATTATATATCAACAGGCTGAGTTGGTAGGGGGTAATCACCAGCGCCCACCCCTTCCCATAAACAGCCATGATTTGATCAAGCCAATACAATCATCAATAAATGTTAAATATGATCTCTGATCCTAATGCTGGACACCTTAAGTCAGCATCGCCTATATGTAAAACTCACAACATATAAAATGGGTATCAGAAAGGGAATAAAACTATTTATCTGTATACACTACTCATTTCTGGTGTTTGTTTATAGATATTTATACTTATGAACTGTAAATTACCCGTCTAGTTTAATTTTAGGCCACTAAAAACAGAATCTATATTTATGAATGTGTATTTTTTTCTTACATTGATAGTTATCTTAAGCTTTTTTTATGTTTTTTATGTTTATAACATGCTTAACGATTTAATCAGCAAAGTAAGAACGGTATTTTCACGCTATGAACAAGCCGCTCATAAACGATACAGTATCGTGCCTAACCTTATTGAACTACTTAAACAGAGCAATACCTACGATAACAAGCAATTTGATCAACTTTTACATGTTCGCAGCGATGCTATCAATCTACTTAATGGTGCGTCGAAGTACCATCTAAGCAATACCAGCATTGAACAAATAGAAAAATATGAACGAATTTTTGATTGGCACTTGAATGAATTAGAACGAATGATTATTCAAGATAATACGGTATTTCGAGTACATCAACTAGATTTACAGCTAACCGAATTAAGACGGGTTAGACTGAAACTAATAAATGAACTTGAAAACTATAAAACAGCAATATTAAATTATCAGCTTTATAAGCGACATCCAATTATTAAAATATTATGGCTATTTACATATAAAACTTATTCAGAACAAAGAAAAATATAAAGCCTCTATTTTCAACAATACTATAGAGGCTTTACGGCATGTCTAGTTAGTATAAACTGGGCCTACGCCCACTCCCCACAAGATCACACTAAAAATACGTGTAGCCACTAACAAGGTCAAGCCAGTAGTCACTATTGAAAATGAATATAAATAAGCACGCTCTTTATTAATATTCATAATAATAGGCGTTCCCTCAAAGATAAGGTAAACAGACCAGGCGCCAAATAACAAAAAGGCCAATGCATTTACCCAAACAGCAGGGTAAATCATAAACACACCCGCAAGCATCATTGGGGTGACCGCATATACAGCTAAAGCCGTACCGGCATAGTGCTTTTGCTCATCGCTACCCTTAACGCCGTAAGTACGCGACATCCAATTAATAAATTCACCCAAGATAAACACGCCAGCCAGCATCGCAAAATAAGAGATGGCGGCTAGTGAAATAGCGCTAGAGCCCGTTAACTTTACGACCTCACCCGAGAACTGCCAGCCTACTTGAGTTACACCAAAATAAAAACACAGTGTGGGGATAAGCGCTAGAAATGGGATATGGCTTAAAAAGACTTGTTTGAAGTTTTGTCTTTCTTTACGGATTGCCGCCCATTCATTATCGGGCCGCGTGAGAATGCCTAATGTGTGCTCTAAAACAGCCATAACCTTACCTCTCGTCTATATGAGAGTTTGGCTTATACCAAACCCTACTAATGTAAAATATTACAGTACATAGACACCAAAATTAGGAAAACTACTGCACTGTCTTATTTAACTACGCGAAGGCTTGGTTTTTTAGATGATTTTTTAGACACAATGGATGAACTTGAGGCAACCTTAGGTGAAGGCGTTACTTGTGTACTGGGGGGCGGTGTTGGCTCTAAATCAAACATCATACCTTGCCCATTCTCGCGAGCATAAATACCTACTACTGCATGGGTTGGCACAAATATATCGGTGGGCACGCCGCCAAAACGGGCGCTAAATGAAATAGATTCGTTTCCCATCTCCAGAGTATCAACTGCACGTGGAGCAATATTTAATACAATTTGGTTATCTTTATTAACAAACTCAACAGGTACAGACACATTGGGTGCATCGGCATAAACAACTAAATGCGGCGTCAAATTGTTATCCATAACCCACTCATATATAGCGCGGATCATATAAGGCTTATTTGATGTCATAGTCATAATTAGGGGTCTTGTTTTTTTAGGTGTCACTAATGAATACGCCCCTTACGGGGCGTAAATACACATTATAACGGACACATATCTCTTTCGGGTTCGCTCAAACTCTCCTGAAAAGAATCACGCGCAAAGATACGCTCCATATATTCAAATAAAGGTAAGGTTTGACGCGTACGTGGAATGTCTAAATTTAAATCTTTATAACGCCATAATATAGGTGCTAAACAACAATCAACAAGTGAAAACTCTTCACTCATAAAAAAGGGCTTTTCAGCAAAAATAGGGGCTATGCTAACTAAACCATCACGTAACTCTTTAGAAGCTTGTGCAGCGCCTGCGCCACCCACTAATATTTTAGTCACGAGCGGACACCAATCATTTTCGATACGGTGAATAAATTGACGGCTTTCAGCACGGGCAACAGGATAGACAGGCAGTAATGGCGGATGAGGGAAACGCTCATCTAAGTACTCCATCATTACAGCTGTTTGAAACAATGCTAGATCACGATCAAGCAATGTGGGTAGAGAATTATAGGGGTTTACTTCACTTAGTTCGGCTGGCAGGTTAGATGGATCAGCATTGATCAATTCTACCGTCACGCCTTTTTCAGCAAGCACTATTCTCACTCTATGACTATAGTGATCCGATGGATCAGAAAAATACGTCATAGATGAACGCTTGGTTACCACTCCCATGTATATATCCTCATTTGTAAAAAAAACGCCCATTTCAATATGGGCGCATAATTATCAGTGTATGTCTTTCCAGTATTCTCGATTAAGTAACCAAGTTACCAGTAATAACAAACTTAAAAACAACAATACAAATATACCTGTACGTTTTCTTTTTTCCGCACCAGGCTCAGCCGTATATGTTAAGAAATTCACAATATTATATACAGCTTGCTCGTATTCTTGCTCGTTTAACTCGCCTTTTTGATCACCGACTTTAAGTGAACCACACTTCACATCAATAGGTTCGCCTAAGTCATTGCGTACGATTTTACCGTGTGAGTCACGTTTAGGCCCAGGCGCGCATTCAGGGATACCCTGAAGCTCGCCTAAGACATGCGGCATACCTACATTAACAAATACTTTATTGTTGACGCCTGTTGGACGCGAGGGGTCTTCATAATAATTAAGTAGAAAGTTATATACCCACTTAGATGAACGAGCACGAGTCACTAATGTTAAGTCTGGAGGCGTAGCACCAAACCACTTTTTTGAACTTTCAGGCTGCATAGCAATGGTCATTAACTGACCAATTTTTTTGTCTGCGAAAACTAAGTTCTCAATCATTAAATCGTGAGGGATATCCAAATCGTCAGCAACCCGCTCATAACGTGAATAATTCAACGAATGACAACCCATACAATAGTTCGCGAATAACTTTGCGCCTTTCTGTAACGATTCTTTGTTTGTCACGTCAGACTTGAATGATTCACACGGTACAGTTCCACATGCGCCACCGCCTGCTGCTACCGCTTTAAGCGGTAACACAGTCATTAAGATGAATAATGCTAAACCACCAAACACCAACACTTTACTTAGACCTTTGGCCTGAGTACGCTCCGGTACAGGTTTTTCTTTATCCATGCGGCCTAAAGCTGGCAACAATGTAACAAATGCACCTAAAATAAACGAGTACATAACGACAAACCAATTTACGCCGTGGCCTTGTGCAGCCTCAAAGCCAAATGACGACTGTAGAATCAATGTTAAGAGAAAAATAACAGCAATATTAACAATAGATACGACAACAACACTAAAGCCTTTGAGTACGAAAACAATCTTATCGCGCACAGGGATAACAAATAAAATGGTCAGGTTGATCGCAGCCATAACAGCAAAAGTAATCAGCGAAACAGTGCCGATGCTGGCACCTTCTTTAGGCGCTAACATCATGTGATGCAGACCTGCAATGCCAACATACGATATCCACAAACCAAGAGCAACAGCAAAGAACGAACCAACAAACGAACGCTTCTCTGGATTACTCCATGCCGGCATAGTTAAAAAGAAGACAAAGTAAAAGAGCGTACCCACTTGCGCTAAAATTGTTCTGTCAACGGTTGGCGCATCCAAGCCAAGCTTGCCGAGTACGACAAACGAAGCGGCAAACATCATTAACATGATCTTAGGCACAAACCCCTTGTAACGAATTGAGCGAGCATTCGCCTTATCCAGCCAAGGTAAAAAGAACAGCAGAACAATAGCGGCACCCATGGCAATAAAGCCAAGCAGCTTAGCTGTAAATACACCACCTAAATCAAAGGTCACAGCCCGTAAAACAGCATAGAAAGGTGTAAAATACCATACTGGCGCAATATGCTCTGGTGTTTTAAGCCCATTTGCCACTTCAAAGTTAGCATGCTCTAGGAAATAACCGCCCATTTCAGGCGCAAAAAACACAACGGCACAAAAGGCAATTAAGAAAACACTGATACCCATAAGATCATGCACAGTGTAATAAGGATGAAACGCAACACCATCCAGCGGCACACCGTTCTCGTCTTTATGTTTTTTAATATCAACGCCATCAGGGTTATTAGAACCCACTTCGTGCAACGCTAAGATATGCATAACAATCAGGCCAAGTAATACAATGGGAATGGCGACAACGTGCAAGGCAAAGAAGCGATTAAGCGTTGCACCAGAAATTAGATAATCACCACGAATCCACTGAACTAAATCTTCACCTATAAACGGAATTGCGCCAAACAAGCTAACAATAACCTGCGCGCCCCAGTAAGACATTTGCCCCCAAGGCAGTACATAACCCAAGAAAGCTTCAGCCATGAGCGCAATATAAATAACCATACCAAAGATCCACACAAGCTCACGTGGGGCGCGGTATGAGCCATACATAATGCCTCTAAACATATGCATATAAACAACAACAAAAAACGCAGATGCGCCCGTTGAATGCAAATAGCGAAGAGTATCGCCGTAAGGCACATCACGCATGATGTACTCTACTGACGCAAAGGCTTCAGCGGCTGACGGTACGTAATTCATGGTCAGCCAAATACCTGTTAACAACTGGTTAACAAGTACGACAATAGAAAACACACCAAAGAAGTACCAAAAGTTAAAGTTTTTAGGCGCGTAATATTTACCCATGTGGGTATCCCACGCGCGCTGAATAGGAAGTCTGTCATTTACCCAATTAAACAAACCGTTAAGCAAGTTATTCATTTATTACGCCTCTTGGTCTTCACCGACGATGATCACATCGTCGCTAACGTATTTGTAAGGGGGAACGGCTAAGTTTTTAGGGGCTGGTACACCCGTAAATACGCGGCCAGCTAAATCAAACTTAGATCCATGACACGGACAGAAAAAACCGCCTAACCAGTCGGCATCGCCCACATCTTTAGCGCCAACTTCTGGCTGATATTTAGGCGCGCAACCGAGATGCGTACACAAGCCTAACAGCACCAAGTATTCATCTTTGATCGCACGTGTCGCATTGGCTGCGTAGGTAGGTTGATCAGAGTTGGTCGATTCAGGGTCACGTAAGCGACTCTGCACAACGGTTAAATTGTCGAGCGCTTCTTTTGTTCGACGTACAACATAAACAGGTTTACCACGCCACTCTACCGTCACCATTTGGCCGGGCTGAATGTTAGAAATATTAATTTCTACCGGTGCGCCCGCGGCTTTTGCTTTAGCGCTTGGGTGCCAAGAGCCAATAAAAGGTACTGCAGCGCCTACTGCGCCAGCTGCACCGACTACCGACGTTAGCGCCGTGAGGACACGCCTTCGGTTTTGATTTATACCGTCATTACTCATGTATGCAATTCTCCCCTTGCAATCGTGCGAAGGATATTAACTAATAAAAAATAAAAGATGTGAAACGTAAAATTGTTATTTTAAAGTGATAACACAGAACTGTACGAACATGTGCGCTCATCTGATGAATTATAGCGTTAGGCGAACTTTTTACAGTTATATATACAAATTACTTTGCCTATAACAAAAATAGCACTAAGGAAGGTAAATATGGGCCTAGAATCGCGCACGTATTCTAATGAAAATAACGCAAATAGACAAGGTATAGAATGTTTTTAGATAAGGGAGGGGATAAAAAAACACCCAAACAGTCGCTGCTTGGGTGTGGGTATAGCAAAAATTAACGCTTCGAGAATTGTGGCTTCTTACGCGCTTTACGTAAGCCAACTTTCTTACGTTCAACTTCACGTGAATCGCGCGTTACATAACCCGCTTCACGTAGTGCTGGACGCATAGCTTCGTCATAGGCCATAAGTGCACGTGTAATCCCGTGACGTATTGCGCCTGCTTGACCAAAACTACCACCACCTTTAACAGTGATATTTGCATCAAATGTTTCTTCGTTACCAGTTAGCGCTAAAGGCTGACGTACGATCATACGTGCAACTTCGCGACCAAAGTACTCGTCAAGTGAACGACCATTGACAACAATTGTGCCAGTACCTTGCTTGATAAAGACACGTGCTGTAGATGTTTTACGTCTACCTGTGCCGTAGTATTGTTCTACTGCCATTGGTTAAACCCTTATACGTTAAGTTCTTGAGGCTGTTGCGCTGCGTGAGGATGCTCACTACCGCCATAAACCTTTAACTTTTTGAACATTGCTCTACCTAGTGGGCCGCGGGGTAACATACCCTTTACAGCTTTTTGGATAGGGCTCTCTGGTGATTTAGCTATAAGCTTTTCAAAGCTTGCAGACTTTAAACCGCCTGGGTAACCAGTATGACGGTGGTATATTTTATCGGTTGCTTTACGGCCTGTAACGTGAACTTTAGCCGCATTGATAACAACGATATAATCGCCAGTATCAACGTGCGGTGTGAATTCAGGCTTATGCTTACCACGTAAACGGTGAGCGATCTCAGACGCCATACGTCCAAGAGTTTTGCCTTCAGCATCGATAATATACCAATCGCGTTGAACTGTTTCTGATTTGGCACTAATAGTCTTCATGTTATAACTGCCTTACGAAGGTATGTGAAAAAAATAATGTAGCCTTAAGGGCAGGTAGAATGTGAAAACCACATTCAAGATCAAACCAGTGGTTTAATAAAGTTTAACTGCACAAATTAAGGAGCGCGGATAGTACAGAAAATACTCGCATCAAGCAAGCCATTAAAATACAAAACGTTAAGAAAAGGTATTTCATGTGTAACCGGCTCTTTAAAAAAACCTTAAGCCTTATGCTCTTGGGCTAAATATTCCTCGCTCTGCATTTCAATGAGACGACTTTGCGTGCGCTCAAATTCAAACTGCAGCTTTTCACCTTTATATAACGTGTATATAGACGCGTCAGCCAAAATGATGAGCTTAACATTACGATCATAAAATTCATCAACAAGATAAATAAAACGCCGCGCGATATCATCGTGTCGGGCGTCCATAATAGGTATATGGCCAATCAGGACAGCATGAAACTCACGCGCCAATTCAATATAATCATGCTGCGATCTTGGTCCATCGCAAATAGCCGTAAAATCAAACCACACCACATCATCGCACACCGCCCGAGCATAGATATTGCGGCCAGAAACAGTCAACTCGGCATCACGCTTAACCCCTTGCGGATCAGCGGCCAATCGGTCGAAGCAAGCCTCAAAAGCAAGAGTGTTCTCTGCGTTAATAGGGCTGTAATACAAT
Organism: uncultured Saccharophagus sp.; assembly: GCA_937920545.1. Lineage (GTDB taxonomy): Bacteria > Pseudomonadota > Gammaproteobacteria > Pseudomonadales > Cellvibrionaceae > Saccharophagus. Next base: position 9,997 of record CAKZUG010000061.1, on the reverse strand, counting down.
GCCGCCTGCTTCAGTGCTCTTAAACGATAATCAGTCCCACCGTCCACATTAATGACTTTTGTATGCTTCATCAATAAATCGATAGCGGGCAAAAAACGCTCTCGCTGCAGGCCGTTTTTATACAGACCTTCAGGCACAATATTAGATGTCGCAACAAGCGCCACTTTTCGGGCAAACAACGCTTGCAGTAAATTGGATAAGATCATCGCATCAGTAATGTCTACAACAAAAAACTCATCAAAACAAATAATACATGCCGATGCTGCAATATCGTCAGCAACCAACTCCAAGGGATTCTTCTGGCCTTTATTTTCATTTAGTTTTGTATGAACAAGCTTCATAAAGCGATGAAAATGCGTACGCATTTTATTTTCGAACGGCAAAGCATCATAAAACACATCCATCAAGTAGGTTTTACCTCGCCCTACCCCACCCCATAAATACAGCCCACACTCCACATTGGCTTTTGATGGCACCTGATTTGAACGTAAAAATAACGGCGTTAAACGAGATAACATACTCGGCATCGGCGCTGACTGCCGCCTAAGTAAGCGATGGTATAAACTGTCAAAGCACTCTATTGCGTGAGCTTGCGCTGTATCTGCGATTAAAAGACCCTTCTTAAGATCAGATTGATATCGCTCAAGGGGTGTTGAATTTGACATAGAATGCTTCTTTTTAGGTGTGATTAATCGACTATTGGTCGCTTAATACTAATAATTAAATGAAAATGCACGTTAGAGTACGTAATTAACTGATATTATATCAACAAGATTAATTTTTCGGAGAGGCTGAATGTTCTCATTAGAGTTTTTGATAATGGTTTGCGTGATCATTTTTTGTATTGGCGGCCTGCTAGGTGCCCTAGTTAGCCGTAAATTCATACCACCCACTGAGCAAAAGAGCTTAGAAAACGAATTAGATACCACCAAAGAAGAACTAAGTAATTATCAGCATGAAGTAGCCGAGCACTTTATAGCCACATCCAAGCTCATTAATGAACTCACGCAAAGCTATAAGAATGTGCATGAGCATTTAGCATCAGGCGCTGTCGATCTAACAAATCCAGATATTAGCAAACAACTGCTAGACGCAGGAGAAGGCACGCTCCATATAGATATGAGCGAACCCGCCGCTGAAGACGTGATTGAACCACCTAAAGATTGGGCGCCTAAAGCACCGGGGGACTCGGGCACACTCAGTGAGGAGTTTGGCTTGAAAGAAGCAACGAGCACCGAGCCGGACGCAACCACTAAATAACGCATGCGTATTTTAACCGATATTTTGATATTCGCACGCTGGCCTGTTATTACAGGCCTCTTGTGCGCTATTGTTTTTTTACAAGTTAAACAAACCAAAACACCGGTATTTTCCAACACGCTGTTTACTGCGAATCATCACGTAAGTACTATACCCCAAAACCAATATGGCATCATTTCGTTAGCTAGCGCGGTTAAAAAAGCAGCGCCAGCTGTTGTCAATGTTTATACGCGTAAAGCGTCTAAATTAAGTGACCACCCTTTTTATTCTGACCCATTCTTCAAACGCTTCTTTAACAGTACCGAAGCATCTCAGGCGCCTAAGTTTGATTTAGGCTCCGGTGTGATTATGACTAAGGACGGCTATATCGTGACGAATAATCACGTTATTGATGAGGCGGACGAAATTGTGGTGATACTACAAGACGGTAGAGAAGCCAAAGCCCGTATTGCGGGTGTTAACCAGAACAGCGACCTTGCCGTACTAAAAATCGACCTGCAAAACATTGAACCCATTAGCCTTGCTGACCAAGAGATACAGCAGGTTGGTGATATTGTTCTCGCTATTGGCAACCCTTTTGGTGTAGGCCAAACAGTAACGCAAGGCATCATCAGCGCAACAAGACGCTACGGGCTGAATATTTCACGGTTTGAAAATTTTATTCAAACCGATGCCGCCATTAACCCGGGCAACTCTGGTGGTGCGTTAATTAATAGCAAAGGCGAGCTTGTCGGCATTGCCACTGCCAATCTTGCACAGTCAGGCTATACTGGCGGCATTGGCTTTGCTATCCCCGCTGATACCGCATTACAAACAGTCAATGATATTATAAAGCATGGGAAAGTCATTAGAGGCTGGCTCGGGATAGACGTAGAGGGCTTATCTGTGCAGCAAGATGAAAATCAGCAACGTCTGGCTGGCTTCTTAATCACGGGCATCAATCAAGATAGCCCCGCAAAGAAAGCCAACTTGCAATTAGGTGATATCATTACCCGCATAAACGATAAAACAGGCAATACATTACTACGTGGCGAGCAAGAAATAGCAGAAACACGCCCTGGAGAATCAATTGAAATTGAAATTTTCCGTAATAAAACGCGCATGATAGTGAATGTTGTATTAGAAGCATTTCCATCATAACCGCCCCCCTACAATAACCCATCAAAAACAAAACTAAGCAGGTATGGGAGCCATCAAATGGCCTCAACGCTATCGCCGAATATACGAAAAGGCGACCCACCAGAACAAGATAACCACACCGCTAAGCAACACGCCCTAGGGAACCTCTGATTAACCTCGCGGCATCTCTGGCTTTCAGAAAGCTTTCCTGTTTAGGCGGCTGAGAAAGGCGGGCTGGTTGCCCGCCGAGCGAAGTCAACGCAGACAGGCTCCCTAGTACTTGAGAGTAGTACTTGAGCGCTTTCTGAAAGCCCCAAAGGGCGCGGTCTAGAGCAGTCACTTGCGTTATTATCATGTTACCAAGGGCTACGGGTCATTTTTGCTAAGGGCTACGGCCATTAGCTGCAAAAAACGCCTAGCCATTAACCTCTCTAGGTTACACAGAGACGCTACGAGGTTAATCCGAGGCTCCCTAAGTAATAAGCCGCACCTTTTTTAACGATGGCTTAATATCAAAACACATTTAAATACATACAATCACACTATACTTTAAACGCTTTAATGGTCTTGTTTAATTGTACTAAATGCTCACGAATGTCTTCCGCTAAGCGGCTAACAGCCAAAGAAGTATCGTAAGACTGAACCGAAGAATGAGTCACGCCTTTAATTTTTTCACTGGCATCACTAACCGTATGGTATTGCGTTTGGGTAACATTCGTAATTTGAGCGCTCTGCGTTTTAATACCGTTTACTATAGGTTCAATACTTTTAATAATACTCTCAGCCTTAGAGATCGACTCACCACCAGAACTCGCTAAATTCACACTCTCCCCCATTACCTCGACAGCTTTAGTTGACTGCGATTGCAAACGCGAAATAATCACACGAATCTCTTCAGTTGACTCTTGGGTTTTTTGTGCAAGAGTTCTAACTTCATCAGCTACCACTGCAAAACCACGACCTTGTTCGCCTGCACGCGCAGCCTCAATGGCGGCATTCAGCGCAAGCAAATTAGTTTGCTCGGCAATAGATGTAATAACAGTCAATACTTGGCCAATCTCGCCACTATCACGATCAAGTTGGGCCATCACCGTCACTGCGCCATCAAGTTCATGCGTGATCAGCTTCATATTCTCGACGGATGTAGAGACAGCACTCACCCCCTCACCCACCGCCTGAAAAACGTTATGCGCACTACTGTCTGCTTCTTTTGCATGTTGCTCCACATGACCAGACAAAGCTAAAAGCCGATCAGAAGAGTCAGCAACAGCCTGCAGGCTTTGCTTTTGCTGGCTACTTTGTTGGGCTGACGCCTCAGCTTTTTGCGACATCACATGACTTATACCATTTACATTCTCCACAATCGCAGACACGTTACCCACAATATGACTAACTTGGTTTATCATTTTATTGTAAGCAACAAACATTGTTTTAATTTCATTGCTTCCCACATTAATATTAATAGGCTGAGAAAAATCACCAGACCCAACATCACTTAGCCGGTTTCCCAACAACCTTAACTGCGCAATGAGCCAGTTCATACCCAACAAACAACTAACCAGAGCCACAAAAACCGTAATAGCGCTTACGGCAAGCATCAGCGAGACAGTGACTGCATCTTTATTTTTATCCGCTTGAGTCATTGCGCTAACAGCCGAATGCATCAAGGTAAGCGTCGCAATACTTTTTTTATTGACCGCTTCCATGTAATCACTATCGCCAGATACAATAAGTTGGTTGATGGCAGACTTATAATCATTCCAAGCCAAAGTCACTGCGGCAAGTTTATCGTGTATTTTTTTACTCGAGGGCCGATGAATATCAGGCCCTCCAAATTGTAAGTGCTGTAGACTTTTCTCAAATTCATTCATCGTATTATTGAGCACTTTGCGATCAGCCTGCCCGCTCATTACCATGAATGCTTCTTTTGCAAGCCGCTGCGTTAACATACGCTGCTTACCTGCGACACTAATAGTATTGGAATTATTATTGGGGGAAAACGTTAACCATACTGTCATCGCCAAACTTAGAGAAATAATAATCCCGTAAGAGAATATAAACTGATGAGAGATGGAGCGAACACCAAAACAACTCAGGATCGAATGACATATTGCCGCTAAATATTGACGCATAAAAAAACCAAATAGTTATTAAAATAGGGAGCATGAACACAACCAAACATCGATCACCAATATACTCAAAAGTAATTATTGCCCCTGTGTACAGTTAGCGCTTCCCATTAACCATAATCAGAGACACTTCGCTCTCAGTAATCGCTAAATGAACATTTAGCTGAATTCAAAATTTTGATGGCAAACACAAAAAGATTTATACCGCCCCAAGCCCAAGCCCAAGCCCAAGCCCAAGCCCAAGAATAAATTAACGGCACTCTTTATGAATAATAATAGGCTACTATGCGTTAAATACTATTAGCCATGCATAATTCTTACCCAAAGGGGCCCATCAAATAGCAAGAATCTCTTACAGTTAATTGATGCCCATCTATACTCTTGAATAACGAAGATTTTCACTTGCGAAATATAGATATGATTAAACGCTTACCCTTAAATAAAATTGAGCTTGGCATGTATATCTCTAAACACACCCAAGGCTTAAGTGATATAGGCATAAAAACCCAAGGCGTTATTAAAAAAGAAAGCACATTAAAAAAAATCCACGCATTAACAATTAACGATATTTATATTGATACCAGTAAGGGCATAGATTCTAGCTTCGGCTTACCCATTTTTGAAAACAAACGGCTTTTAGTTCCCACGATCTCACTTGACGAAGAAAAAGAAAAAGCATCTGCTATTTACAGTCAGGCTAACAACATAGCCAGCAACTTAATTAACGATGTTAAGCAGAGTAATAAAATTGATGTCGGCCCTGTCAATGAGTTAGCACATAACATGAGCGAATCGGTGTTACGCAACCCAAATGCACTCCTTTGCTTATCGCAAATTAAGAACAAAGATGATTACCTCCTCGAGCATTCAATCAATGTAGGGGTGCTATTGGGCGTATTTGCAACGTTTTTAGGATACGACCAACATACCGTCAACCATTTAATAACCGGTGGTATACTCCATGATATCGGTAAAATACATATCCCTGACCATGTGCTTAACAAACCGGGAAAGCTCACACAAGAAGAATGGCAGGTAATGAAAAGCCATGTTGAAAGAGGCGTATGTATACTCGAGAAATCTGAAGGCATTCACCCCATAGCAAAAGAAATTTGTGGCTTACATCATGAAAAACTGGATGGTACTGGCTATCCAAATGGTTACCGTCATGAAAACCTTAGCCAATACAGTAAAATGTCATCCATTGCAGATATTTACGATGCACTAACAGCTACACGGGTCTATAAAAAAGGACGTGATCCGTTTAACGCAGTCAAACTGCTGCATGAACTTGCGGGCCATCACTTAGATCGGGATTTAGTCTACAGTTTTATACGCTGTTTTTCTGTTTACCCTATTGGCTCCACCGTCAAATTAAGCAATAACATCGTCGGCGTCGTCATTAACACAACCATCACCGCTCCAGACCGGCCCGTTGTGAAAGAGGCTTACTGCTTAACAAAACAGCAACCCTTACCCCCGTCTATTCGTGACTTAAGTCAATCACAATCTACAGTGAGTATATTGGGCGTAATAGACCCGTCTTTATTTGGATTCACGGCCGCTGACCTCTTATAAAAACTATCAATGCATAGAAGATTGGTGATATTGACGCTCAATAGCCGGTAAGCCGCTCGCAATTTAGTGTCTGAATAAAAAGACAAATAAAAAATCAATATATAGACCGCAAATAAGTACTATCTAAGTCACAAACCTAACAATACTGTCATTATTTATATTCACTTGAACTAAGTCATGTTACCGAACTCAGTTGCGTACCTTGCCCACAAAATATTCGTCCTATCTACACACGGCTATATCGCACTTAATTGAGAGCAAGTATAATGATTAGAAATATACATTTAACTTAAGGTACACCTATGAGCTTGGCGCAAAGTGTTTTAGCCATCAATGATGATCTCCCGATACGCACCGACTTACCCGTTCACAGCGGTAAAGTGCGCTCTGTTTATTGGCTAACAAAAGAAGACAGCGCACGCCTGATTGCGCAAAAAGGCTACAATACCGCATCAGATGCACCGCTTGCGATAATGGTCATTAGCGATAGGCTATCAGCGTTTGACTGCATATGGCATGGTGAAGAAGGCCTACAAGGCGTGCCAGGCAAAGGCGCAGCACTCAATGCGATATCTAATTATTGGTTTAAACTCTTTAAACAACGTGGCTTGGCCAACAGCCATATTTTAGATGTACCTCACCCGCTCGTGTGGATTGTACAAAAAGCCCGCCCAATCAAAATTGAAGCTATTTGCCGTCGCTATATTACTGGCTCGATGTGGCGAGCCTATGAAAAAGGCGAGCGTGAATTTTGCGGCATAACGCTACCAGAAGGCTTACAGCAAAATCAGCGCCTTGATAACCTCCTGATCACGCCCTCAACAAAAGGCATTTTAAAAGGTATTCATGGTGTGCCCGAAGTAGACGATGTAAACATTACCCGCGATAACATCGAAAACAATTACAGTGCGTTTGGCTTTAATTCATCGAGTGATATAGGGGTGTATGAGAAACTATTACAGAACGGGTTTGACTTGATCGAAAAATCACTGGAAAATTTAGATGAGATCTTTGTCGATACAAAGTTTGAATTTGGCTATATAAAAGATAAAACAGGGCAAGACCAACTTATTTATATGGACGAAGTCGGCACACCAGACTCATCGCGCATCTGGGACAAAAACGCTTACGCCGAAAATAAAGTGATTGAAAAATCAAAAGAACAGTTTAGGCAAGCCATCCTTAACTACGCTGTCGATTCGGATATTTTACTGAATAAAGACCGAATGACAGAAAGAGAGGCCATGGCTAAAAATACTGCATTGCCTAGCGCCTTTTTTACCGACCTATCAAAAACCTATTTAGATATTGCTCAAACCATAACGGGCAGCAAAATCAACCTACCTCAAAATCCCAAAGATGAAATTATTCATGTACTCAAAACACGCTTTGGCTTGATTGACTAGCGCCTGGGTGAGCGAGTACGTGGAATGGCAAGCATGGATCAAAAAAGCCCCGCATTAGCGGGGCTTTTTGCTAAAAAGAATAAACAACAGTTACGGCTGTTTGAGTGTCTAAATTCTCTTTAGTGCCAGGTACTTCCGTGTTATGCACTAAACTTAACGACGTTTTAAGAGCCAGCTTACTGCTTAAATTAGCACTAATGGCTGTCTCTGCACGAGAGCGTGTATTCTCGTTACTTTCTACAGCCACATCACTCGCAAAAGTTTGAGTGAATTTGGCATTTTCACTAATTTGATATAAATAGCTTGCAGCCAAACGAACAATAGCCGATTCCTCTTTGGCGTCTTGCCCATCTTCTGGGTTTTCAATCTTATTGAAAGATATACCCGGGCCCACACTATAATCTAAATGTGAACGGCTATTTTGAAATAAGCGATCAGAAAAACCCAAAGCAATACTTGATTGGTAATCAAAGCCACTAAAACGATCTTTACCGTAAGAACCAAATATAAATAACCCACGATGTTTATCATCTAGCTTATAATCGGCCTGAACTGAGCTAAACCAACGCTGTGCGGTGGTTTGCTCAACACCCCCTAACTCGCCAGTTACGGCTTCATCCTGTTTATATAAAGCCTCAAAAATATAATTAGTACGCCAGTGCTTTAAATCTTGCTTAGCATCTAACTTAGCCTTAGCTGATGACGTATTAGTATTACCCGTTGTTGAGATTAGGCCCAACTCAGCATCCATCGTAAAAGGCTTACTCTCTTCTGAAAATGCAGTATTAGCACACAGAGCAATAGCAACAACCCCTATTTTTTTAATTGACATAGTCTATCCTTAATCATCATTTTTATTTTAATGGGCGCACAGTATATAGGAAGCAAGTGTGATTCCCACATACTTTAACGCTTCACTAGCAGAAAGTGCTTGCATAGTAAAAAACATAACCTGAACCTATTATTAAGCGTTATCGGATCAAAGATTCATATAAAATACCAATAACAAGATCAAAATAATTCGACCGCCTGCATCAAAACAGCTTACACTCTTTGATAACATATTAAGTAATTATTCAACAAGGAGAGACAATGAATCATACAGGTTTAGCAATACTCACGAATAGCCGTTTAAATAAAGGCACGGCATTCACACTACCTGAAAGAGAAAAGTTAAAACTAACAGGGCTTTTACCGCCACGCGTAAGCACAATGGAAGAGCAGGTCGAGCGCTCACTGTCCAGTATGCGCAGTAAAAACTGCGATATTGAGAAATACATATTCCTATCTAGCTTACAAAAGCGCAATGAACGCCTCTTTTTTAGGCTATTAATCGATCACACAAAAGAGCTGATGCCTATTGTTTATACCCCAACAGTCGGCCAAGCATGCCAAGAGTTCGCGCATATTTTTAGGCAAACGAGTGGATTTTATTTATCGCTTGCCGATGCTGGGAAAATAGCAGACCGGTTAGACAACTGGACGGAAGATAACGTAAAGCTCATTGTAGCCACTGATGGCGAGCGCATTTTAGGCTTAGGCGATTTAGGCGCTAACGGCATGGGTATCCCCATTGGAAAGCTAGCGCTTTACTGTGCCTGCGCAGGCGTAAAACCCGAGCAATGCCTACCCGTTATGATTGATGTAGGGACAAACAATGAGCAATCTCTGAACGATGCTGTATATTTAGGGGACCCAAAGCCTCGCGTAACAGGCGAAAAATATAACGCCTTCATCAAAGAATTTGTCCAAGCGGTTAAAGTAAAATACCCTAAAGCGCTTTTACAGTTTGAAGACTTTGCCACTGAAAACGCCATTTCTTTGCTCGAAGAATACCGCAATGAACTACTGTGTTTTAATGACGATATCCAAGGTACAGCTGCCGTCGTACTCGCCGGTCTAATGGCCACCACACGTATCTCAGGTATTCCACTTAAAGAACAAACCTTCTTATTTTTAGGGGCAGGTTCAGCAGCAACAGGCATTGGCGATTTACTGATTACCGCGCTGGAACGTGAAGGCTTAACCCACGAACAAGCCCGAGCAAGGCTTGCTTTTATGGACAGCAAAGGCTTAGTGACAAAAAGTCGTAATAATGTAAAGCCGCACGTAGTACCCTTTGCGATTGACGCACCCGAATGTGACTTAATGCAAGCAATCAACCACCTCAAACCCAATGCACTGATTGGCGCATCAGGAACGCCTAAAGTATTTACGCAAGCCATTATTGAAAAAATGAGCGAGCTGCATACGCACCCTACTATTTTTGCCCTATCAAACCCTACATCGCGCGCCGAATGTACCGCCGAAGACGCCTACCGTCACTCCCAAGGGCGCGCTATTTTTGCCAGCGGCAGTCCGTTTGATGTCGTCCATATTAACGATGAGATCAAAGTACCGGGCCAAGGTAATAATGCGTATATTTTTCCGGGTTTGGGCTTAGGAGCCATTGAGGCACAACTCACTAAAATTACTGATGATCACTTAATTGTCGCGGCGCAAGAG
>CAKZUG010000060.1 GCA_937920545.1 uncultured Saccharophagus sp. | reverse complement strand
ATCACCCGTGATACCACGAAAACCCCAACAATGCTTTGGTTGTTCTTTGATTGTAATTTCAATATCTATTGGTGAAATATGAAGCTCAGATTCTATTTTATTAAATAATGATTTAATTAACGCTTTTTTAGTTTCTGTTTTACGGCCTTCCATCATATTAATTTCGATAACAGTGTAGTTATCTGAACGGCCAGCAGGATAATAAAAATCAGTTTTATCCATTGGAATAAACCTATGCGCTCTTTTATCTTCTGGCATACCAAGAACTGCTTGCATAGATGAATGAATAACACCCGATAATTTAGACTTGATTGGGTTAAGGTTTTCTTTGATTCCGTATATGACAATCATGCACATTTCCCCTAAGTGTATAGCGCTTTGAGTCTATTATAAACTTCTTATTCTCTCATTGAGTATCCAATGAATTATATGACATAAGTATTATGCCCATCCCAAAAAGCCAATTCATCGACTTAAAGCAAAGATTACCACTCCCACAATATTTATAGCAACCACTCTGGCAACCAGCACTCAATAAAAATAAACACAACTATGCTATACCCATTTAAATAAAATACAAATATTCAAGTGTTAACCATCCCCCAAAACCAAAACCAAAAAAAAGAATAAAAAAATCAGGAACATCCATAAATTTTGCAGTTTAACTCGTCCTCGCACTTTAGATGAATACGCATACCACCACCAGAAACAGCCAAGCCAATATGTATTCCCACGCAGAGCATGGGAACGGGAAAAAAGTCAGGGACACCCATAAATTTTGTAGCTTAACTCGTCAACGCATTTTAAATAAACACGCACACCATCACCAGAAATAGCCAAGCCAATATGCATTCCCATGCAGAGCGTGGGAACGAGATAAAGCATAAATAAACCCACCATCAATAATATCAATTAAAAAGAATATATTACCTCGCCACCACGAACCTTTGGAGGCAGGAGCCGACAAGAGCTTACAGGGATGTATTTATAGCGTGTTCGTGGTGGCGAGGTAATGTGTTCTGGCGCAGGCCGCAATCAACAAAAAATCTATATACAAAATTCAAGGCCACATATCCATTTTGTAGTTTGACTTGCTTCGCACGTTAAACAAGTATGCATATCACCTCGCGCATACTAATAGCCAAGCCAGTATGCATTCCCACGCAAAGCATAGGAACGAGATAAAACACAAACTAAAAACTCAAAATTCAGGCATAAAAAAGCCCCACGTTAAATCTAACGCAGGGCTTTTGACTAAAACTATAAAGCAGAAACTATTCTTTAAACGGTGTGGTATCACCTGGTGCGCGTAGCATTTTATCTACTTCGTCTAAATGCTGCTCTTCTAGATAAATCATCTCGCGGGCATATTCTTCCATGACAACAGACTTACCTTCTACAAGCTCAAGCAACTTGTAATAACATAACCCTGTTAGCTTTTCATGATGATAGCTTTCACGCAATATATCGCCAATATCGTGCTGTTCTGTCTCAAGCAACGTACCAATTTTTAACGATGGATGACCGCCAAGCATGGTAACAAACTCACCCGCTTTTTGCGCATGGTCTAAACCTTCGGTGGCGTTGTCTTTTAACCAAGAGACAATCGGAATACGATTATAACCAAACACCATGAGCGAGTAATGCGTGTAGCGCACCACACCGGCTAACTCCATTTCCATGATTTCGTTTAAAACATCAATGACATCACTTTTATTATCTAATTTCATGCTGCACCTGCTGAGGTTAAGTTTGCGTTGGTTTATGTTTGTTTGTGTTGCTTTTCGTTAATTTAGCTTAATGAGCTGAATACAACCTAGCTTGAAATAATGGTAGCGCATAAACACATTAAATAACCAGTTATTTTTGTTTTACTTTTCAACAACTTAGTTAACCTTAACGCATCTAATTAGCATTAAGATCATGCTTTTAAACTGCCTTTTAAACACCTGTACTATTACCGAATTTTAAGTATAAAAAAAGGAGCGCTAGGCTCCTTGTTTTATACTGTAACAACGTGTTACTCAGCAGCGTCGGGCACGGTATCAATTAATGTTTTTAACTCGCCGTCTTCGTGCATCTGCATAATAATATCGCAACCGCCCACAAGCTCGCCGTTTACCCATAGCTGGGGGAAGGTCGGCCAGTTAGCGTATTTAGGTAACTCGCTACGAATATCGGGGTTAGATAAAATATCCACATAAGCAAAACGCTTACCGCACGCCATAAGTGCTTGAGATGCCTTAGAAGAAAAACCACACTGTGGCGCATTAGGTGAGCCTTTCATGTAAAGAATAATGGGGTTTTCAGATAATTGTGATTTGATTGTTTCGATAGTAGACATGACAACACCTTTAATAAGTCAGTAAAAAACAGCGCAATTGTAACGCAACACTGTCAATAGATGAATACAACAGCCTAAGATACTGTATTTATTACCCGAATAGATGATTTATTGCCTCTTTCGTCGTGATAACAAGCGATAAAATTTACAAACACGTAAAACCTTTATAAAATGCTTGTTTACACAGGCAGCCTTTCGCTGCCTGTTTTGTTTTAAGGAAGGGGAAAATGTCTAATACACTAATGAACACATACGGCTTAAGAAAAACCATGCTAACCAAGGGCGAAGGCGCTTATCTTTGGGATAGCGAAGGCCGACGCTACCTCGATGCTTTATCGGGTATTGCTGTGTGTGGATTAGGGCATTCTCACCCTACTGTTACACAAGCCATTACTGAGCAAGCCAGCACATTACTGCACTGCTCTAATTTGTTTCTTATTGAGCCGCAAGTCACGTTGGGCAATAAGCTTATTGCGCTGTCGGGTATGGAAAATATCTTCTTTTCAAATTCAGGCGCTGAAGCAAACGAAGCCGCCATTAAAATTGCCCGTAAGTTTGGCAACGATAAAGGCATTACCGACCCACACATTATTACCTTTGATGGCAGTTTTCATGGCCGCACTATGGCCACCTTGTCTGCGACAGGTAACGAAAAAGTCAAAACAGGCTTTACACCGCTTGTATCGGGGTTTAAACATGCTCCTTATAACGATATAGCCGCTATCGAGCAATTTGCCTGCGCGAATACCGTGGCCATTATGGTGGAGCCGATACAAGGCGAAGGCGGCGTGAATGTACCCGATGCAGGTTATCTTGCGGCATTACGTGCATTGTGTGACAAAAACGATTGGCTATTAATTGTTGACGAGATACAAACAGGTAACGGCAGAACAGGTAAATACTTTGCCTATCAATATGCCGATATTATCCCCGATGTGGTCACCACTGCAAAAGGCTTAGGCAATGGTTTACCTATTGGCGCATGCCTTGCAGCCAAAAAAGCCGCCAATGTATTACAGCCGGGTAACCACGGCTCGACGTTTGGCGGTAACCCCTTATCATGTAATGGCGCTCTTGCTGTTGTTAATACGCTGGTCGACGGCGGCATTATGCAATCAGGCGCAGAAATGGGTGAGTACATGATTCGCGCTTTTAAAGACGCCCTCAAACACACCAGCAATGTGAAAGACATACGCGGTAAAGGTATGATGATTGGCATCGAGCTGCATCACCCCTGCCCCGATTTTGTCGAACAAGCCAAACAACAAGGCGTTATTTTAAATGTCACGGCGGGCAATACTATTCGCATGCTCCCCCCGCTTATTTATACCAAAGAGCAAGCCGACAGCCTTGTACACACTGTTACTCAACTTATATTTCAAACTAGCGAACAGCCAGAGCCTGCCCTATGAGCACTGTTAAACATTTACTCACATTAAACGATTTATCCAAAGCCGATCTTGACGCTATTATCGCTCGCGCCATCGCTATAAAAGCCGATGTAAAATCAGGCAAAATCAACGAAACATTAAAAAATCAAACCTTGGGTATGATTTTTGAAAAGTCATCGACTCGCACACGCGTCAGCTTTGAAGCGGGCATGACGCAATTGGGTGGCAGCGCTATCTTTTTATCATCACGCGATACCCAATTGGGCCGTGGCGAACCCATAGAGGATTCGGCCCGCGTGCTCTCGCGCATGGTTGATATTATTATGATTCGCACCTTCGAGCATGAAAAACTCGAGCGCTTTGCACAGTATTCTGACGTGCCCGTTATTAACGCGCTAACCGACGATTACCACCCCTGCCAGTTGCTGGCCGATATTCAAACGTACATAGAGCACCGTGGCAGCCCAGAGGGCAAAACGGTTGCATGGGTTGGCGATGGCAATAATATGTGCCACTCGTATATAAATGCAGCAAGGTTATGTAACTTTAAATTAAACATTGCTTGCCCCAAAGGCTTTGAACCACATGCGGATATTATTGAAAAGAACCGCGATTTTATTACCCTAACCCACGACCCAATCGAAGCCGTGACCGGTGCCGACTGGGTATCGACCGATGTCTGGGCCAGCATGGGCCAAGAAGATGAGCAACAAGCCCGCATGCAGCAATTTGCAGGTTATGAAGTGAACCACACGCTTATGCAGCACGCCAATAACAATGCCGTGTTTATGCATTGTTTACCCGCTCACCGTGGCGAAGAAGTCAGCCATGATTTAATTGAAGATAAAAATATTAGCGTGGTGTGGGATGAAGCCGAAAACCGCTTACATGCCCAAAAAGCCTTAATGCTTTTTTTGCTTGATAAATAAGACACCTTATTTATCAACATCGTTTAGGCATACCTATTTGGTGTGCCTTTTTTATGCCCCCTCACCTTACAATCTGTCTTTACACTAGCCACTTCCTTCATCGTCACCTTAAAATCTGGCACGTTAAACGATTTTATATTTCTATTTTTTCTTCTTCCATCGCTCAAGCTACACTTTGCTTATGAAGGTATACCTGAAAAATGACGACTGGCAAAAAAGTTCCCAAATAATCAGAGAATAAAAAAACAAAAAATCTCGAACCTTTCTACACTTGTTAAGTCATAAGCGCACTTATCACATGAACAGTGATATTTTTTAATCACTTTACACTTAATTATTTAAGGAACCATCATGAAAAAAATCCTAATGTCTTTTCTAGCCGTTACAATGTTACTGCCTGTACTTGCTCAAGCAGCCGATAAAAGCTTTGCACAATTCGCAACGGCACTTCGCGGTTATGATGCCGTAGCATACCAAACAGAAAGCAAAGCAGTACAAGGTAACGGTAACCATGCTGTTCACCACGATGGTTTAACGTATCTTTTTTCATCTAAAAAGAATGCAAAAACTTTTAAGAAAAGTCCAGAGCAATATGTACCTGCTTATAACGGCTACTGTGCATTTGGTGTATCTAAAGGTAAAAAGTTTTCAACCGACCCAGAAGCCTTTAAAGTAGTTGACGGTAAGCTATACATGAACCTAAACAAAAAAGTACAAAAACTTTGGTTAAAAGATGTACCGGGTAACATTACATCAGCCGACGAACAATGGACTGATATTAAAGCGACTCACCCAGACGAGCTATAAAATTTTATACATGCGGCTATAAGTATGACTTAAAGTACCGCTCATAAAAAAGGCCACACTATCTAATAGCGTGGCCTTTTTTTGTAACACAATAATACTATTTAACCGAAAACTTAAAAATTATACCGCGCTCTTAAATACCAAGATCCACCTTCGTAATTAGCCACACTGCGACGGGGGTAAGGCAAGCCAACACTAATACGGTTAGCTACACCATCTTCAGCTTCGATTCTATCGGGGAAAGTATCAAACAAATTGGCGACGCCCGCTGTTAATGTCCAGCTGATATTAGGCGAATAATTAAGCTCAATATCGGTGTACACAACCGGGTTCACTTCTTGCGATGCACCCTGCGGTGAAGTGCCATCAATATTACCGCGTTCATCAAAATGGTCACCAATATAACGAAAACGTGTGAGTAAACTCACTGTATCACTGAATGAAGTGGTCGCCGATAAGGTAAATTTATCATTAGGGTAGTTGTTTTCGATATCTTCAACCAAATCATCGCTCACCACTTGCGAGCCATTAATTAAGCTGTTTTCTCGCACCTCAACAATGCCATGCGTGTATGCAAAAACCACATTGGTTAAATAATTATTACCCCATTCCACGTCGGTGGTTAATACCACGTCAATACCTTGGTGTAACAAGTCGAGTGCATTGGTGTAAAACGAGATATCGCCTATTGCGGTGCGGTAAATACGGTCTTCTACTTTAATGCGGTAGGCATCAACCGTTAATGTTGTTGAATCAAATAAACCTGCGGTAAAACCAATACTGGTATTAAGCGCTTCTTCTTCTTTTAATGCCGTACCACCTAAGCTGGCCACTTCTGCGCTGTCGGCGGGTAATAAACGCACATCAATTTGGTTGCCTTCACCGTCAAATGTGGTGGTGGTGCTTCTTAAATTAGCTTGCCCTGGTGTAGGCGCATGAAAACCCGTTGAGACCGCACCACGAAAAGCTAATGCATCATTAATACGTAAACGCGTTGCCACCTTCCAGTTAAGCGTGCTGCCAAAATCGGAGAAATCCTCGTAACGTAAGGCATACTGCATCAGTAAATTGTCGGTAATATCGTTTTCGATATCAGCATAAAAAGCCACGTTATCTCGGCTAAATTCACCAGCATCTGATGCGCGCGTACCGGCTAAACCACTAGCACCACCCCTTACTGATGACGCAATGTCTCCTGCTTCTTGTGTAAATGTTTCTTCTCGGTATTCAAAACCGTAAGCTAAAAATACGGTTTCACTTAGCGGCGTGCCTAAATCGACATTAACATTAAACTCTTCTTGTGCGTAATCACCTGTATTAAAATTACGTACAGCATCTGTACCCACTAAGTCGGCATCACCATTCAAGCTGTTGTTTAACGTGTAATCTAAAGCGTTTTTGCCTGTACTAATACTAATATCAAAATTAGATTCTGTACCAAATTCCCCTTTTGCCCCCAAAATAATACTGTAATCGGTTTGGGCGCCGTCTAAAAACGGTGTGTAACCCGCAACCGATTCACGCGCTAAGTTTTGCGCACCTTTATCCAGCGATTCTTGTAAATCGGAGTTACTTGGGTCGCGGTAAAAAAAGCGAAAACGGCCATCTGTTTTGGCGTAGTTACCAAAACTGTATAGGCTGGTTGTGTCGTTTAAATCGTAACCTGTGTTAAAGGTAAAACGTGTACCGCTGGTTTCAGGGCGGCCCCAAGTTTGTACAAAAGGCGCATCGCCAAACACGGCGTCTTCACCGACACCTTCTACACCTGCATCAATGAGGTCTTGCGCAATTTGACGTTGAATACCGCGCGATAATGCCTCGTTATCTATAATTTCTAACGATAAATTCGCAAAGCCTTTTTCGCCTAAGGTAAACCCGGCGTTGGCGGCAATACGATAATTACTTTCACCTTCAAAATGCTGACCGTACGTGCCTTCGATGCTGCCGCCTTCACTGGCATCTTTTAGTTGAAAGTTCATTACGCCGGCAATGGCATCAGAGCCATACTGGGCTGCGGCACCATCGCGCAACACTTCAATATTTTTAAGGGCAATACTGGGGAACATGGCAACATCTGGCCCATGCGACCCATTATTAGCCGCAGGGGCAAATAATTGCACCAAAGAAGAGCGATGTCGGCGCTTACCATTTATGAGCACTAATGTTTGGTCAGACGCCAAACCACGCAGCGATGTAGGCCGCACAAAGGCACTGCCGTCGCCTGTGGCGGGTGCCGCCGTGTACGATGGCACAAGCACATTTAAAGTATCGGTAATATCCGCACCCCCACCAATACGCGATAATTCATCACTACTAAACACATCTATAGGCACAGGTGAATCAGCCGCTGTGCGGGGCTTGAGGCTACGGCTACCTACTACGAGTACTTCTTCAATGGCGGTGTTTTCCTGTGCGAATGTAACAGGTGTATGAGACACCAAAAGAACGGGCGCTAAAGCTAAAAATAAAGCATGGCGTTTAATATTCATAACATGTTTTTTATCCAATGAGTGAGCTGCTGTAATAAAACGTGCACGATTCAGTAATGTCACGACCAAAGTATCCTTGTTTAATAGTTGTAATTATTTGCAGCAATATAGATGCCATAGGTTAAAACATCATGCTTTTGATTTTTATGAATAGTTATAGAAAATAAAAGCTTAGAAAAACTAATCACAACCATGTTAAATAATAATGATTTATCAACAATAAAATAAAAATATGCCGTAAGCTGATAAAATCATTTAGCTTATATTTAGGGAGCCTCTGATTAACCTCGCGGCATCTCTGGCTTTCAGAAAGTTTTCCTGTTTAGGCGGCTGAGAAAGGCGGGCTGGTTGCCCACCGAGCGAAGCCAACGCAGACAGGGTAACTT
>CAKZUG010000059.1 GCA_937920545.1 uncultured Saccharophagus sp. | reverse complement strand
TGATCTCCATCGCGCGAACCTTAGGTGCACCTGAGAGCGTTCCTGCAGGTAGTGTGGCGCGCAGGACATCCATGGATGATAGCTCTGGCTTGAGCTGGCCTGTAACATTGGATGTAATGTGCATAACATGAGAAAAACGCTCAACCACCATTTTTTCGGTCAATTTAACCGTACCTGTTTGCGCCACGCGTCCGACATCATTTCGGCCTAGGTCTATCAGCATTAAGTGCTCAGCGATTTCTTTCGGGTCGTTAATGAGTTCTTTTTCGAGTGCAAGGTCTTCTTCTTCTGATTTTCCGCGTCTGCGTGTGCCTGCAATAGGGCGCACGGTCACTTCGTTGTTTTCCATGCGCGTTAATATTTCAGGGCTAGAGCCAACAATTTGGTGGTCGCCAAAATCGAGAAAATACATGTAGGGCGAGGGGTTTTGGCAGCGTAGTGCACGGTATAAATTGACGGGTTCGCCACTAAATTTATGGCTCATGCGCTGTGATATCACGACTTGCATGGCATCGCCTGCTAATACGTAATCTTTAATTTTATTGACATCAGCCTTGAAGTTATCTTCCCCGTAGCTAGAGCTAAAATGCGGTTCGCAGCGTGGTTTGTTACTATCTTGGCTGATAGAGACTAAGTCGGGAAGTGAGGGTACGGGTTGCGAAAGGGTATGTTTAAGTGTGTTCAAGCGTTCGCAGGCTTGTGTGTAGGCGTTATTGTGTGACGTATTTGCATGCACAATAATATGAATCTTGCCACGCAAATTATCGAAGACAACAAGCTCTTCGCATACCATCAGGCAAATGTCGGGCGTGTTTAACTCGTCTTTAGGAGCCGTTTGCTCGAGTTTTTTTTCAATGTAACGTACGCAGTCATAACCGAAGTAGCCAACTAAGCCACCCGCAAAAGCGGGTAAGCCTGGGTGTTCAGATACATTGTATTGGGTTTGAATACGCTCGATATCGGCTAATATATCGGGTGATTCTGTCTTGCTTAAGATCGTATTTCCATTGAGGTGTGTCAGCGTGCTTCCTCGTGCTTCGTAGCGTTCTTGCGCTTTAAGACCAATAATGGAGTAACGCCCCCATTTTTCACCACCCTCGACTGATTCGAATAAAAAGCTATAAGCACCTCGCGCCAGCTTTAAGTAGGCTGATAGCGGGGTTTCCGTATCGGCAAGCGCCTGAATACTCAGTGGTATACGGTCATAGCCTTGGGCGGCAAGACGGTCATAATCGGCATGAGAAAGCATATGTGTTCCTTAATGGATACAGGTATCAACGTTAATTAGGTGTATGCAGTGCATAATCCGCGCTCGCATTACTCAGTATCAAGCGTCGTTTCGTGCTTTATTCTGCGTTACCTTAAAGTCTATACCGTATCATTTTAATAATGATTTAAATTTTAGACAGTACATTTTTCATGCGTTCAATAATATCTTTATAGTTTTCTTGGCCAAAAATAGCCGAGCCAGCAACAAATGTATCTGCACCTGCGGTTGCGGCTTCTGCAATATTATCGACATTGATGCCGCCATCTACCTCTAGACGAGCATGACTGCCTATTTTATCTAAATACGCGCGTGCTTCTCTTAGCTTATCCAGTGTGTAGGGGATAAACTTTTGCCCGCCGAAACCTGGATTAACTGACATAAGTAGTAGCATATCAATTTGAGGTATAAGGTGTTTGATGCTCTCAATAGGTGTGGCGGGGTTAAGTACTACGCCTGCTTTACAGCCGTGAGACTTAATGAGCTGCAGCGTGCGGTCTGGGTGGCGTGTCGCTTCTGGGTGAAATGTAATATATGTTGCCCCGGCTTTAGCAAAGCTATCGACCATGTTGTCGACGGGGTCGACCATCAAGTGAACATCAATAGGCGCGGTAACGCCGTAATCGCGTAGTGCTTGGCAGACCATGGGGCCAAAACTTAAATTAGGGACAAAATGATTATCCATCACGTCAAAGTGAATAAATCCAGCGCCAGCGCCTAAGACACTATCAACTTCTTCGCCTAAACGAGCAAAGTCGGCTGATAGTATTGAGGGCGCAATAATATAATCGTTGTTTGCTTGCGAGTTTGTCATTTATCGTCCATTACTTATTAATCGTTGAGCTTGTGAGTGAAACATAATAATGCGCAATATTGTACTGAATATCATGAATACGCTAAACCATTATTTAATTCCTTTCGCTAGGGCGCTCTTATCTGCACGAATATGTATGCTGTTGTGGATCTGTTTAATGGCTTTTAATGTATTTGCTCAAGATGAGGTGAATCCAGCGCCTAAAGAAGGCGTGGTTGATGAGCCGTTAGGTAGTGATGCTAAGCGTGAGGGTGGTGATACATCTTCTGAGCCTGCAGGGGAGGTGATCCCGCGTTTTCAGCCCGAGATTGATGCGATGCATAAGCAGCAATTAATGGATGCGTTTTTACAAGAGAATGCTAACAGGTTTCGTGTTAGCGGCGAGTTGGTTACCTTGAATACAGCTGATACACCTTTTTTAGCTGTTTGGGAATCTAACCGTCACCGCACCCCATTGGGCGCTGTTTTGTTATTGCACGGTGAAGGGCAAACATTGGATTCGCCCCAGGTAATCAATGTAATACGTTCATCGTTGCCGGATCATGGTTGGGCAACATTATCAGTATCCATGAATACACCGCAAAAAAAAATGATTCCCAAGCGTATAATTAAGGTTGTTAAGCTAGCCGATGAGGCTGTCGAGGTAGAGGTAGAGGTAGAGGGTGGGGAGCCAGGGCCTGATATAGAGAAAGAAAATTCGCCTGCTATTCAAGATGATGAAGTGGGTGATTTCACTGAGGGCAATACAGCCAGAGCGGGTGCATCAGAAGATGAGAGCCAAGATGCAGCTGCGTTAGCTTTGCTTATGAAAGAGCAAGATACAGTTTATGCTCAGGATGTACTCGCACGCTTGCAATCCAGTTTGGCTTTTTTGAATGAGAAGGGGCAGTATAATATTGCTATTGTCGCCCACGGAACGGGTGCTTTATATGTGAAGCAACTTGTAGATCAGATGCAAGAAACATCCAGTGCCAGTGCGGGGGCGATTTCAACGGCAATTAGGGCTGTTATTATGGTTAACGCACGTAATATAAGCGCTCATGGAACTCAAGATATAACGACTTTATTTACCGAGGGTGAGTATCCAATATTGGATGTGTATTTTGATAACCATGTTGCCGATCAAATGGAGTCAAAAAAGCGTTTAAAGGCAGCGAGACGGGCCAAGCATAAAGATTATTATCAAATAAAAATAGCCGAGCCAAGCACGCGTTTTCATGATGATGAAAACCGTCTGACTCGTCGTGTTCGTGGGTTTTTAAACCGTTTTGCTAAAGGTGTCGAGATCGAAGGGTAGTGCTTAATTCGATTGTGGCCGCCTTTCGCTAATTAGTTTCGAATGCTTGGGCAGAGTGGGGAGATGCCCGATGCTTCAAGCTCTTCGGCTCTTGGGAGTTTACGGTTGTACTCATTGCCTCTTCTTTGCTTTGATTGAATAACCAGTTCATCTGGGCTCGCTTTGAACATCGACACTGTGCCATTAAACTGATCAGTAATGCGCTCCTCGTAGTTGTTAAAATCAAGCGCGGCTAGATTTGCCGTCTTTATTATTTGGTAGCAATCTGATCCTGCGTTAGTTTGATCTCCACGGTAATCATATATGATGAGTTCTGGTGTTGTGAATCCTGATATTTCCTTAATCTCAAGGTATTGTTTGTTGCCAATTTGTGGGCGGGTTATGTCCCATACCCCTGTTAGTTCTTCGAAAAATAAGGGGTGGTCAAGTTGTTCGATTTCGTCTGCGGGGAGTTCGCAGAGCGGGAGTTCGACACCAATACGTTCGTTTATCTCTGTAAAAAAATAGGGCGTGCTTAAATCGGTATGTTCAAGCGCGTTGAGATAGAGTGTTCTTGGATCAGGTTTTTGTAGGTCAAGCGTATAGTTAGTTTGTACGTTAAGTAATCGCGCAAAAACGTCTAGGCTCGTGGTTTTATTGTGTCGTGTCGTCTCAAGTATAAATGTTGAGCCGTTTTGGTTAATGTTTAACTGTGTGAGCGTGGGGAAAACACAATCGTTTGATTCGTCATATTGCCATACGTGGCCTTGGTTTTGATTATCAATATACCAATACTGTTGGTTTAGTGATGTTGAGTTGAGATGGTTAAAGCCTATTTCTACGGGCTCGGTAAATTGTGTTATGCGCCACACACCTATTAATTGATGTTGTGATTGAATATTTTTTGACGAGGTTCTTGAGTGTAGGTTAGTTGTTTGTGACGCGTTATTACATAAAACTAGGTTGTCGATCTCTGTGGTGTCGGCACGCTGAAAAACTGAAATGCCATCTTCCCGCGCCATAAAAAGGGTTGATTCCTTGGCCTGTATATCAACTCGGGTGGATAATTTTCCGTTTGATACGCTATAAGTATTATCGAAAATATATTCCCACTTCTCTATTTGGGTGCGTGTATGTAAACAGGTATGGCGGGCTCCGTTATCAGTATCAAGCTCAACAACCGAGAAAAGTGTGATAAGTCCATCTAGGCTAACCTCAAAATAATTTCTATTGGATGTCACGGTTTGTTGGTAGCTATAAGCTAAATCAGGAAGGTTTGGCTGCTCAAAATTAGCCGTATTAAAATGTGTGGTAACCGGTGTGTTATAACGCCAAAGGCCAATAATATTATCGGTTAAAGTCGACTCTGAGGTGCCTGCAGAGACGCCTATATTTTGCAGTGGTTCAGTGGTTGTTTCTGTGGCGTCATTTTTGCACGAGGTTATATACGGTAAGCATATTAGTATTAATAAAGATATTAAACGCATAGTACACCTGTAATTTGATATGGTTTTATCCATCATGTTTACGGTATTAAGCTATTTTAATGAATCACGCTGAAGAGATATTAGTTTCTAACGCTTGGGCACAGGGGCGAAATACCTGACTGTGTAAGTTCGGCGCTTTTCTCTAATGGACGATTGTACTCGTTGCCCGATTTGTTTTGAAGTCTAAGAACTAACTCGTCTTGATCCGTCATTCGTAGTTCTATCAGGTTATTGAGCGTTTTGTTGACGTTCTCTTCGAAGAGGTTGTTCCCCAGATATATCAAGCTCGACATCTTGATTTTTTGGTAGCAGTGCTCTCCATTGTTGGCTTTATCACCTCTATAATCATAGTGTGTTAAAACGAGATCGTCATTAATATGCAAAAATTTAAAGTCGGGGCTATTGTCTCGTCTTAAATCCCACACGCCTTCAATTTTGTACAAATCTTTCACGTGGTTAAGCGAGTTAAGCTCCTCGGTGGAAAGTTGGCATTGCATAGTCTCAATCGATAGCTCTTTACTCGCCTGTGATAAAAAGTACGGCGCTTTAGACGTGGGTTCGTAAGCATTGTAAAAATATAAATGCCTTCCTGACTCTTTATTACCGTAGAAATTGTTACTCGTTTCTACGTTTAAATCGAAACCTAAAAGATGTGTCCGTGTGTTTTCTGTGCGTTTGTTAAAATCTTCTACTTTTATGATGAGCGATGTGCTCTCCATAAATGAAAATCGTGCAGTGTGTTTGGCGTCTGAAAAGCAGCGATTATGTTTGTCAAATAGCCATTCTTTGCTGTTGCCTTTATCGTCTATGTCTAGATAGCGTTGCTGAGGTTGTATTGGTTCATCTCTAGAGTAGCCAACATCAAAGGGCTCAACATTGGTTGTTGCTAACCATAAGCCCGATAGCTGAGGTAAGGTTTTGATTTGGTTGTCGAGTATGTCTAAATTGGTAAAGTGATGCTGAGACGCTTGAATGCAAAGGGGGATATTGTTGTACACCTCTCTGTCTATTCTTGGGAAACGCATGTTGCCGGCAGGCTTGGTTATAAATAACGCTTCGCTGTTAGATTGAATGACAACCTCGGTTGATAGGCCGTTGTTAAATACGCGGTAGTTGTTGTCATGGAGGCGTTCCCAAGCTTCATGGCTAAGGTGATGGTAAATACATTTTTCGCGTACGGGCATATTTTCAGTGAATTCAGATTGACGATCTATAATTGAGCTAACGCGAATGACTTTGTCGTCTAGCCAGAAAAAGTTTTCTGTTGTTATGCTCGTTTGCTTATAGGTATGAGCGATGCGAGGTAAATCGGGTTGGTGTTGCTTTGCATCGTGAAAATGCAGTGTGAGCGGTGTATCAAGCGCGAATGCGCCATCAAAGTTGTTTGTAAGCGGTGGGGACGATTTCTCAACAAGTAGCGTGCTGTTTGTGATTGTGCTCGGTTGCGGTGTGTCGGATCCACCGCATGCCGTAATTATAACAAAGCCAATAAGGTACGTGTTTGAGGTTGAGCGCATAAAAAACCAAAAAAATAAGACGTTGTGAAAATTTTAATTCAATTAAACCCAATGAAAGTCACGAGGTTTTACGCCTCGGTCACTTGTTTAAGCTAAATTATTCAAATGTATAAGTATTTTGTATAAGTACTATATTACGTTTTTGCTCAGTTTTTCGCCTGCAAGGCATACCCAGCCATCCTGCTCATTAATATCAGTAAAGTTAACCTGATGCTGATAGGCCTCAATCAGAGCTTCTTTTTGAGTGGCAAGTATGCCCGATAAGCAAATCTTTGCTTTCGGTTTCATAAGGCTTAGCAGTGTTGGCGCTAGCTCTACTAAGGGGCCAGCTAAAATGTTGGCGAGCATCATGTCGTATTGTTTGTCGGGTGTTGCTTGCGGCAGCGCAACCGGGAAACTGTCTTCACTTAACTTATTGCCTAATGCATTGTTCTTGGTTGCAATAAGGGCTTGGGGGTCGATATCGATTCCTTGGGCGTTTTGTGCACCAAGAAGTAGCGCTGCTATACCCAAAATACCCGAGCCACAGCCATAGTCAATAATACTTAAGTCTTGAGCTTGTTGTTTTGCGAGCCACTGCAAACACATAAAAGTAGTGGGGTGGGTGCCTGTGCCAAATGCCAATCCGGGGTCAAGCATGAGGTTAATGGCATGGGGATCAGGTGGGCTAATCCAGCTTGGGCAAATCCACATATTTTCGCCACACTGAATGGGGTGATAGTTCTTCTCCCATTCGCGCTCCCAGTCTTTGTCTTCTAGTACATGCCAGTGGCTGTTCTCAATCGGTTTGCGATAAAAACCATTGATGCGCTGCAGTGTTTTTGCTGTGTTAATATCGGCATCAAATAAGCCCGTTACACGGGTATGGTTCCAGAGTGGCGTTTCACCTAACTCTGGTTCAAATATCGGTTGGTCTTCGTTGTCTTCAAGTGTCACGGCGCTCGCGCCAACGCTCAGCATAGCTTTTTCTATTGCTTGAGCTTCATTGGGGGTGGTTTGGATGCGTAATTGGAGCCATGGCATAAAGGGTGGCCTACTAGTCGGAGTGCAAGGAGTATAAAAACGGTAAGGATAAACGCTAAGGTCACAGGGTGCGACCTTAGCGAGAAGGGATGAGCCTATAGGCCTAGTTTTTTCTCGAGGTAATGAATATTTACGCCACCTTTGGCAAACTCAGCGTCTCTGACTAAGTCTTTTTGAAGGTCGGTATTGGTTTTAATGCCGCCTATAATCAACTCGTCGAGTGCGCTGCGCATGCGGTTCAGTGCGGTTTCGCGATCTTCGGCATAGGTAATCACTTTAGCAATCATTGAGTCATAATAGGGCGGTACGCTGTAACCAGCATATAAATGTGAGTCGACACGCACACCCAGACCACCGGGTGCGTGGTATTGCGTCACTTTACCTGGGCTTGGCATAAAGGTTTTGGCGTCTTCTGCGTTAATACGGCATTCGAACGCGTGACCGAGCAATTTAATGTCTTCTTGTTTAATGCTGAGCTTTTCGCCAGCACACACGCGGATTTGCTCTTTGATTAAGTCAATGCCTGTCACCATTTCAGTTACGGGGTGCTCGACCTGAATACGTGTGTTCATTTCAATAAAGTAAAAACCGCCATCTTCGTATAAGAACTCAAATGTACCGGCTCCACGGTAGCCAATTTCGATACACGCATTTACGCAGGATTCGTATACTTTCTGGCGTACGTCCATATCGATGCCAGGGGCCGGTGCTTCCTCAAGCACTTTTTGATGGCGGCGCTGTAATGAGCAATCGCGATCATAAAAATGCACGGCATTACCTTGGCCGTCGGACATGATTTGTACTTCGACATGACGTGGGTTCTGGAGGAATTTCTCCATGTACACAGTGTCGTCGCCAAAAGCGGCTTTAGCTTCTGTTTTGGTCACTTGAATAGAGTTCCAAAGGGCCGATTCGGTATGCACAACACGCATGCCACGCCCGCCGCCGCCTGCTGCTGCTTTAATAATAACGGGGAAGCCAATACTGTTACCCATTTTGATGCAGGCTTCACGATCATCAGGTAATGCGCCATCTGAACCGGGTACGGTGGGTACGCCAGCTGCCTTCATGGCTTCAATGGCGGCTACTTTATCGCCCATCTGGCGAATAACATCCGGGTCGGGGCCAATAAAAACAAAGCCACTGTTTTGCACTTGCTCAGCAAAATCGGCGTTTTCAGCTAAAAAACCATAGCCTGGATGTACGGCAATTGAGTCGGT
This sequence comes from uncultured Saccharophagus sp., assembly GCA_937920545.1. Taxonomy (GTDB): domain Bacteria; phylum Pseudomonadota; class Gammaproteobacteria; order Pseudomonadales; family Cellvibrionaceae; genus Saccharophagus. Next base: position 14,646 of record CAKZUG010000059.1, on the reverse strand, counting down.
GATTTCCATTGCTGCAATAATCGCAGGAATATCTAAGTAGCTTGCCGAAGACGGGTTGGGGCCAATACAAACTGTCTCGTCTGCAAGGCGTACGTGCATTAAGTCTTTATCTGCTTTTGAGTAAACCGCAACGGTCTTAATGCCCATTTCTTTACAGGCACGCAGAACGCGCAGTGCGATTTCGCCGCGATTGGCTATAAGCACTTTATCAAACATGGTGTTTTTTCCTGCGTTAATTAAACAATCGTAACAAGTGGTTGGTCAAATTCAACGGGTTCGCCGTCTTCAACCAGTATTGCTTCGATAACACCCGCTTTGTCGGCTTCTATCTGGTTCATCATTTTCATGGCTTCAATGATGCAAATTACATCGCCAGCTTTCACTGTTTTACCCACTTGTGCGAAGGCAGGCGCGCCAGGGCTTGGTGATGAGTAAAACGTGCCTACCATGGGTGATGTTACTTGGTGCCCTGTGCTAACAGGTGCCGCAGGCGCTTCTGGTGCGACGGCGTGCGTAACTGGCGGTGCTACAGGTGCCGCAATAGGTGCGGTGGCATAAACAGGTACAGCTTCAGTGCGTGATCCACGGCTGATGCGCACAGACTCTTCACCTTCTTTTATTTCTAGCTCTTCAACGTTTGATTCTTCTAAAAGCTCAATCAATTTTTTAATTTTACGAATATCCATGTCATCCTCTTTACGCTATGTAAGTAATAGTTAATTTTTTGAATTGAGTAAATGCAATGCGGCATCAAAGGCGAGTAGGTAACTGTTTGCGCCAAAACCACAGATAACCCCTTGTGCAATATCGCTCAAGTATGAGTGCTGCCTAAAGGGTTCACGTGCATGTACATTTGATAGGTGGCATTCAATAAAGGCAATGCCGACACCGGATAAGGCATCGCGAATGGCCACGCTAGTATGTGTGAAAGCCGCAGGATTAATGATAATGGCATCAACATTGTGATCTTTTGCGTTATGAATACGATCAATTAATGCATGCTCTGCGTTGCTTTGAAAGGTCGATAAGTGAATGTTGTGCTTATCGGCTTTTTCTTGCAGCAGGTTATTGATATCGCTTAATGTGGTAGAACCGTAGATGTCAGGTTCTCGAGTGCCCAATAAATTGAGATTAGGGCCATGTAGCACAAGTAAGTTCGCCATCTAACGCCTGCCTGTTTATAGTGAAATTATGCGAGCCAGTTAAAATAATAAGCTGGATCACATAATATTGGCTGACGATTGTGCCTAAGTTGTATTTATATGTCTAGATGGCGAGCGACGAAAATGTGATTTAGCAGCATTTAGCCGCTATTTTACCGACGTTCACTGCACAGATTCTTCCATGGCTTTTAAAACTGCGCCTTTAGTAAGGATTTGAGGCAATACCTGTGCTTTTTCTGTACCGTTGTTGGGGTACATTAAATATAGCGGGACGCCGTTACGGCCGTATTCAGCAAGCAGTTCTGTAATGGCTGGGTCTTCGTTAGTCCAATCCCCTTTCATCATAACAATGCCTAACTGTTTGGCTTTAGCGTGCACATCTGCTTTATTGAGCGCTACACGTTCATTGAGCTTACACGTAATGCACCAATCTGCGGTTAAATCAATAAATACAGGTGTGTTTGATTGGCGTAATTTTTCTAATTTGGCGGGTGTGTAGCCTACCCACGCAAACTCAGGGCCGTCGCGTAATGACGGTGTTTTAAGGGCAAAACTGATCGCCAAAATAAACATACCCAGTACGCTGAGAGTTTTAATGCCTTTACCTATAGTGCTTGATGGCGAACGCATCGATAACCACACGCCAAAGCAAATAAGTAAGCAGCCTGACAATACAAGTATGGCAGCATCAACATTGATCTGACGACCTAAAACCCAAAGCAACCAGATGCCTGTCGCAAATAAGGGGTACGAGAAAAACTGCTTAAGGGTATCCATCCATACGCCTGGTGCAGGCAGTAGGTTAATAAGCTTAGGGTTATAGCTAAGCAGTAGAAATGGCAGTGCCATACCAAAGCCTAAGCAGCTAAAAATTAACAGGCCAACAATAGGTGGCTGCGTAATAGCAATGCCTAATGCTGTGGCCATAAACGGGCCTGAGCAGGGGCTAGCAACAACGGCTGCAAGAATACCTGTAAAGAATGATGCTTGTAAGCCATCGCCAGATGTAAGGTTTTGGCCCCAGCCCATCCAGCCGCCCGCTAATGTCACAAAGCCGGATAAAATTAAGCCCATCACAAAAAATAGGTACACTAAAAAGCCGACAAAAACAGGATTTTGCAGTTGAAAGCCCCAGCCTAGTGATTCACCGGCGCTTTGAGCTACTAAGATAATGATAGCGATCAAGGCGAAAGATCCGACAGCGCCAGCGGTATAAGCCCAGCCATGCGCTTTGTGGCTTTTACTATCGGCTTGGCTTTGTGAGGCGAAACTGAGTGCTTTCAGTGATAACACAGGGAACACGCATGGCATTAAATTCAGAATCAAGCCGCCGAGTATGGCCAAAAGCATAATGTAAGGAATGAAGACATCTTCCGCTTCAGCGGGTGCTGCTTGGGTACCTGCGGCAATTTCAGGCTCGATGCTAATAACGTCAACATCGGTAAATGTTAAGGCATCAACAGGGAGAACCTCGTTGGGTGATTCCACTCTAAAAAAGTATTTATGAGGTGGGTAACATAAGCCCGCGTCGGCGCAACCTTGAGACTGAATGCTTATTTCATAAGGTAACGATAACTGTGGAATTTGAGCGGACATAGATGTGCTTTTATAGTACACCTCTAATTCGCGATCAAAATATTCGTCAAATTTCTTTTTACCTGGGGCCAACGTTAACGGAATCTCAAAGCCTTGCGTCGCATTCTTTACAACAAGTTTAAATTGATGCTGATAAAGGTAGTAACCTTCTTCGGCAGTCCAATTTAAAGATAAAAAGCTTTGGTTGTTTTTACTTTCTAAATTGGTGGTGACTTTGTAAGCCTCTTCCACGTCTAGAAATTCAGGCTCGCTATGATTGCCGAAAGGGTCTTGAGCCAGTGACAATTGGCTTATGAATAAAAAGCTGGCTAATAACGACAGCTGGTAAAACGTGCGTAAAAGTTGTGTCATGTTGGGCTCATTCGTTAATAAGGGGTAAGTAAAAACCGTTTTAAGGATGCTCACTTTTAGTTGTCTGTAAGATGTAAATATAGTCGTTAATGTCAAAAAAAAGTTTCAATAAATTTTATCACGGACATCCTCTGTATTTGAGTAAAAAAAAAAGAGACGTCACAAAACGTTAACTATGCCCTTATTTTGACGCTTGTAGTGATTTTTAACCGCTTGAATGTGTCTTATGATTTCAAAAAAGAATATTAATTGAGCGGCGTTAGGTTATATTAAAGTCTGTTAATGTTTTTGTTTAATTTGAGAGAAGTCATGAAGGTGTTTTTTTCACGTATATTAAATGGTGCATATTATGTTTTTGCGTTTGTGTGCATGTTAGGTGCTGCGAGCACTCATGCCCAAAGTGGTCAGCCAGCGACAAAGGTGGGGCAGTCTGTTGGTAAAAAACAGTCTGTAATGTCGCCGGCGGCAATGAGGTTACGCGAGGAGGTGGTCTATAAATTACTTCGCGCAGGCCAAATAGCATTAAAAAACGATCAGCTAACCACGCCTGAACATGCCAATGCCTATGACTTATTTCAATCTGTTTTAACCTTATCACCTAGCAACGCGGTCGCAAAAAATGGCCTTCAGGCTATTTTGATTCGTTATGCTTCGCTTATTAGGAAAGAGCTACAAGATGGCAATATCAGTGGCGCTTCGCGCTATTTGGCTGTGGCGCGTTCTCGGTTTCCCCACAACGCTCTTTTAAATGACGCGAAAAAAAATATATTAGCTGCTCGAGCGACATTAAATTCATCGACTTCTCATGTTGCAAAGAATTCGCATCATGAAAATATAGTCACACTGAGTGTGAGTCATCTTAATGCCAGAGCCAATATGATAAAAACGCAAATGATTGAGTTAGGTCAACGGGTTGCAGCATCACAAGAAGGTGTGTTGATTTATGCGCGATCAGATAAAGAAGGCCGGTGGTTATACAAGCTGATTAACAAAGGAGCGGTGGGGTATCGTGTGCGTGGTGATATTAAATTATCTAAAGACCCTAAGATTATTATTCAGCCTCCGTTTTAATGTCTATTAGAAAGGGAAGGCTGGCGTCTTGTCGTCGATACTTGATGTTAATATAAATATTCGAGCTATAGTTATTGAGGCACATCGTGGTTCATGTGTGATCCGCATGATATTAATCGTGATTACAGTGCAGCCGATAAATGCATTGTTGTATCTGTACTGCTCTTCTATTGCTAGGCATATTTATGAGTTTAGGTCGACGCTTCTTCTTTGTTTTTTCCTTACTGGTATGCGGTATTCTTATCGTAAATACATGGCTAAGTTTGAAGTCTAGCGAGCGCCATTTAAATGCTCAGCTAGCGGTGTTGGCTCAAGATACGGCAACATCTTTGGGTCTAACAGTGTCGCATGTGGCGAGAGATGGAGACCCTGCCATTATTCAAACGATGATGAATGTGATTTTTGATCGTGGTTACTACGCCAGTATTTTATATAGTGATGTAAACGGTCGTGTTGTTGCGTCACGCTCGCGCCGAATGAGGGTAAGTGGTGTTCCTCAGTGGTTTGTGGATATTGCTCGCTTACCTATGCATGCAGGTAAGGCAGATGTGGTTTCTGGTTGGCACCCGTTAGGTGTGATAAGTGTTGTGGTTCACCCTGGTGTAGCCTATCAAAATTTATGGCGCGATTTTAAAGATCAACTTTGGGTTTTTCTTTTTTCGATGGTGCTGCTGTACTTGTTGGTTGGCCAGTTGGTTCGCGTTATTTTACGACCTTTAAATGACGTCGAGAAGCAAGCACAAGCACTTATTGATAAGCAATTCATTACACAGCTTAATTTACCTCGCACATCAGAACTAAAACGCGTTGTTGTCGCCATGAATGTCATGGTGGCAAAAGTCCGTGAGATGTTTGCGATGCAGGTGGAAACGATTAGTGATCTGCGTCAAAGCGTAGCGACAGATAAGCTAACGGGATTAATGAACAAGGCTGAGTTTGATGCGCAGGTCAACACATGGTTACGCACTGACGCAGCTGAAGGCGCGGGTGCTTTGATGCTCATAAGAGCTAATCATTTGAAACAAGTTAATGACGAGCTGGGTTTGGATGCGGCAGATCAATGGCTATGTGATATTGCGCGTCACCTACAATATCAGACACAGCATATCGAGCGCGTTTTTCTCTCTCGTAGAGGGGGAGGGGATTTTAGCTTGTTTCTCCCTGGTTGTGACTTTGCACATGCTCAGCATCTGAGCGATGTTATTTTGGCTTTGTCTGATTCCGCTCCTATCGGCAGAGTGGAGCAGGCTCTTTATATTGGTGCTGTTACTTTTTCTGAGGGCATTAAGCTACCATATATGCTGAGTGCGGTAGATGCGAGTTTGCGCGAAGCGCTAGAGCAAGATACATCACATGCATGCATTGATGTTTATGATCCTGATAAGGTGATTTTACCGGCTAATAAATGGAGAGAGAAACTAAATACCATTCTTGAAGAAAAATCTTTGTTTTTTTATACGCAAAGCGTTCTTCCATCCAAGAGTGGTTCGCCGTTGTATCATGAGGTTTTAGCGCGCATTAAAAGTGATGGCCAGCTAATTAATGCGGGCGCTTTTTGGCCGCTGGTTGAGCGCTTTAACCTTCAAGTGGCCTTTGATCGTTTGGTTATTGAGCAGGTGTTGATTTATCTTGATAAGCTAACAAAAAATCCAGACAAGCTGGGCGTGAATATTTCAACCGCGTCATTACAAAGCCCTGATTTTTTGACGTGGCTAGAAAGCAGTGTGCTGCGATCTGAAAACGCCATGTTTTTAGTCTTTGAAATATCTGAGTCAGCTTTGGTCGAACAAAATGCTGCTTTTGAGCGATTTACCTCACTGATTAAACAAAGCAAGGCCCAGTTAGCGTTGGGGCGATTTGGTTTGATGCCGTCGTCCCTTGGGTGCTTGCAATCAGTCCCTATCGATTACGTTAAAATTGATCAGCGATTTGTTGTGGATATAGATACGAATACTCAAAACCAATTCTATACAAAACATCTTATTAACATTGTTAAAAGCTGTGACGTAACGATTATTGCTCATGGTGTAGAAACAAACAATCAGTGGGAGGCGTTGAAGCTCTTTGGTGTAGACGCAGGGCAGGGTTATTACTTGAATTCTCCTTGTGAGCCAAAGTAGGGTCTTTTAGCTACGCAAGATAACGGTCGATACGTTTTACTTGCCTTTAATGCCATCAGAAGACTTCTTTTTTAGATAAGTCTGCTTGCGATAAATGTGAGTCATTGCCCGGTGCTTTAAAGTAATGAGGTATCAGTCGACGGTTATTATTTTAGGTGTGCCTAAAAAGTAGCGGCGGATTGCCGTAGTGTGATATTTTGTTAGGGCATATCATTTGCTTTTACTTGACTCAAAACGCATAAGCGAGACAAATCAGTGAGCGACTCTTTACCCCAACCTACACGGTTAACCAGATTAAAATTGGCTGTCCTATCTATTTTGCCAAACAGACACGTTAATAATGATTTCGATATAGAGAAGGATCGTTGGCCATGGTTTAAGATAGCCGTGGTATTTATCGTACTGTATCTGCTGTTGGTGTTATTTTTAAGCTTTTTATGGAGTGGCGCTCCGCGTACATTTACTATTGAGCAGGCCGTTGAGCGTTATGCTCCACCTTCTCAGCAAGTCGTTACGGGTGTTGTGACAACATCATCGTTAATCTATGTGGTCAATACGTTATTTGAGAAGCCTGGTGGGTATTTGTCTAATGATGTCTTACCGCCCGGTATGTGGCTTGATAATATTCCTAGTGTTGAATTTGGCGTATTGGTTCAATCGCGTGATATGGCAAAAGCCATGCGAGAGCGCTTTTCTCGTTCTCAGTCTCAATCAACCGAAGATAAAGACTTGGCTTCATTTGAAGCGCAGCTTAATTTTGATCATAAAAGTTGGTTATTACCCGCCACCGAGACTGAATATAAACAGGGTGTTAAATTTTTAATGCGGTATCTGAGCAGGCTTGCCGACGAAGGCCAGCAGAATGCGCAGTTTTATGCTCGTGCTGATAATCTCAATTACTGGCTGTCCACTGTAGAGACACGTCTAGGCAGTTTGTCTCAAAGGTTAAGTGCAAGTGTGGGTCAAAAGCGCATTAATACAGATTTGGCAGGTGACTCTACTGCAAAACAGGCCACGCAAGCACCCAGTGAGTTTGCAGTAAAGACACCGTGGAGTCGTATCGATAATGAATTTTATGAGGCGCGTGGTAGCGCATGGGCATTAATTCATTTTTTAAAAGCGGTAGAGGTCGATTTTGCCGATGTGCTGGCCAAGAAAAATGCTAAAGTGAGTATGCAGCAAATTATTCGTGAATTAGAAGCGACTCAGCAAACTATATATAGCCCCGTTATATTAAATGGTAGCGGATTTGGCGTACTAACAAACCACTCTCTTGTGATGGCGTCGTACATTTCTCGTGCTAATGCGGCCATTATTGATTTAAGAGAGCTATTATCTCAAGGCTAGATGAATTTTCAGTTTGCTCAAATACACGATTACCATGCTGTATGGTAATCGTGCTCTTCTCAAAGGCTGTTTAAGATATCTTTGTGTTGCTCGGGTTTTAACCTTGGCCCAAACTGGCTAACAACAACTGATGATGCTTTACTGGCTAGCTCCCCCGCTTGGGTGAACGTTTTTCCTTGGGATAGTGAGTATAAAAAAGCACCTGCAAACATATCGCCAGCGCCGTTTGTGTCGACTGCTTTAATAGTGTGGGCGGCAATGTCGATGTACTTATTACCATCAAATAATAACGCTCCTTTCTCGCCTAGCGTAACCGCGAACGTTTTGGCGTATTGTTTAAGTTGTTCGCATGCGTTATCTAGAGATTGACAGCCAGTAAACGTTAAGGCTTCCTGCTCGTTGCAAAAAAGTAGATCAACCTGCGTACCAATAATCTCTTTTAACCCACTCCCAAAAAACTCAGCCATAGCCGGGTCAGATAAGCTAAAAGCAGTTTTAACGTTATTTTCTTGAGCGAGTTCACGTAATTTAATCGCGGCGGGCTTGCCTGTTGGAGATGTAACAAGGTAGCCTTCTATATAAGCCCATTGTGATTGAGAAAGCGACAATTCGTCTATTTGATCAACACTGATGCTTTCGCTAACACCCAGAAACGTATTCATGCTTCTTTGAGCATCAGGGGTAATAAAAACAAGGCATTTCCCGGTTGTTTGGGTGTTTTTTGTTGCGCAAGTTTCTTTGTTGAATTTAACGCCTGCGTGGGCTAAATCATTTAAATATAGTGCGCCATCCGCGTCATCGGCTACTTTGCAGCTGTAATAAGTGCTAGAGCCGAAGTAGCTCGCTGCAATAATGGTATTTGCTGCTGACCCTCCGCTTGACCGTTTGGTGATTTTGGCGTTTTGCTGTGCTGCGTTAATCAGTGTCTTCTGCCTCTCTTCATCAACAAGAGTCATTAGACCTTTATCAACGTTGAGTGACTGCAGTGTCGCATCGGATACTTCTATCTCGGTATCGACAAGCGCTGCGCCAATACCATAAATATTTATTTTACTCATGTTTTTTTCTCTTAATATGTAACTACACTTTAGGGTGTTGTTTGATGTTTTGGGCTGAATTTTGATTGGTTACTGTGGCTTGCTTGCACTTTTAAAGGTTATCACGTTATGTCTAGATTACTGCGTACCAAAGAACCCTCCAGTAAAGAGAGGGCGTCCGCTCAAATCGCGCTGTCGCAGTCCAAGGTGGTAATGCTAATAAAGGCATGCCAAAGTTTGTGCGGCGACATTATACAGGATGAATTCACTCAGTTTTTATCTGATTATGATCGTGCATTCGATCTCGAAATTGATGGCGCAAGATCCAATCAGCAAGTTCAAGATTTTATACGCGCTCAAAAAGAGTTTAAGCGTTCTAAAGAAGCGATCGGTAAAGTATTTTGTTTTAATTTGACGCAAGGTTTTAATCAGTTTAGCCGAAAAGAGCTCAGTACGGTTTTGGATCTGCCCAAAAACACTTCTGAAGCGAGTGGCGCTCAAGCGTTGTCATTACTTGATGATGATACGTTAAACGAGTCAATTGCGGTCTCGTCCTTACTGCTTAAAACACAGCTTCATTGTAAAGAGTCTTTATGGATGCTTAACAATCGGTTTGCTGTGCTTAATGATGGAGAACCCGTTAAGGCGTTAAATAACCCCGTTGCCCCAGTCCAGTTTTGTATGGCATTTAAAAAAGCGTTTGCCGATGTAGATCTTGATTCTGCGTCTAAAGCGCTTGCCTACACTGTTTTTACGCAATGTATTGTCACGTTATGTGAGCGAGTTCTTTCTGGTGCAAATGATTATTTTAAGTCTCAGGGGGTCTTGCCTTTTTTAAGTTATGCGCCTTTGCATCGCAAGATCAAAAAGCCAAGGTCTTTAACGTCGACGCCCTCTCAGTCTCGGCCTTCTCACGCGGAACCCTCTCCGTTTGAATCGTTACCTCGTTTTGACGCTCAAGAGTCGGCGCAGAATCAAGAAAAAATGATACGCGCAATAAGAAAGCTACAAGAGTCGGCGTCATTACGTTCACCTTCGACGGCAGAGCACGTAAATGATGCGCACGTTTCAAGTGTATCTAAGTTGACACAGGCCGATGCAGCTAAGCGTTTTACTAGCGTGCATGATGAGAGAGAAAAAGGCGTTACCTTAGATGTGAAGACGCGCAATACTCCTCTTCAAAACCAATATATATCACACGCATTTAATCGGCATGATGATCAGTCATCAGGTGAAAATAATTCAGATACCATTGAGCTTGTGGGTCGCGTTTTTTCATTTATGTTAAGTGATGATAATTTACCAAATCAAATTAAGACGCTACTGAGTCATTTGCATACTCCTTTTTTGAAAATAGCGTTTATGGATAAACGCTTTTTTGAGCAGGTTGAGCACCCTGCGCGTGAGCTATTGAATACACTTGCTGAGTCGGGTGTGATGGTGATTGATGGCGATGATTCTCTCAATATGAGAATGCATGAAAAAATTCAGGATACAGTCAATACTGTCGTGACCGAATTTGATAACGATCTTCGCTTAATTACTAAAGTGTTAATCGATTTTAAGCGTTACGTTAAATCTATTCAGCATCGTCAAGAGTTGACGGAGCGGCGGACAACTGAAAAAATTAAGGGACAAGAGAAATTTGAGGCTGTTAAATCGGGTGTGAATAACTACATTCAGTCCGCTATTGAGCAGTGCGCTATTCCAAGTGTGGTGTTAATTTTTCTTTTACAGCCTTGGTCTGATTACTTATCATTTATACTATTGCGCCATGGAAAACAATCGAGCCAGTGGGGCAAGGCTATAAAGGTTGTGAATGATTTACTCTGGGTTGTACGTACCCACAGCTCTCCCAAGGATAAAGAAAAGCAATTGCTTATGTTGCCCGAGCTTAAAGAAACTATCGCGCTAGGGTTTGCTGCAATTGTATATGATGAGGTGCAAGCGAAGCGTTTTTTAGACGCTTTAGACTCTATGACAATGTATGCCCTTAAAGATAAGCTAACAGCCCCTATAGATAACAACTTACGTGAAAGAATCGAAAAAAATGCAGCGTTGAAAGCCGGTAATGTTACCCGTATAACTTCAGCAATGACCCCTGAAGAAGCTAAAATGCTGGAGAATCTTAAATATTTAGAGTTTGGGTCGTGGTTTGAGTTTGATACGGGTAAACGTTTAAAATTGGCTTGGTTTAATAAGCGCATGGGTTCTTACCTTTTTGTGGATCAAGCGGGTAGAAAAGTTGAAATGATTGCGAGTATTGATATGGCTAAAGGTTTAATAGGGAAAAGAATCAAGCTTATACCGGGTAGTTCAAAACCTTTTTTTGAGCGCGCATTAGAATCTATTTACAAGCAGCTTAATACCGAAAACAATAAGGTTAGCGTATGACAACATCTTCACGTAGGCAAAAAAAACGCGAAATTATTGAAGATACCGTTTTGGTAAAAGACGCTATGCAGGTTGATGATCTTGGCTTGTTAGTTAATATAAGCCGTGATGGATTAATGCTGTTTGGCCGGAATAATTTAAAGGAAGGCTGCCTGTATCAGCTGGAATTAGATGCACCTGCAATATTTAAGGGTTTGAATCCGTTGTATATTGGTGCCGAGTGTTTATGGGTTAAGGCTGAGGATGATGACCCTCATAGCTGGGCCGGCTTCCATATTATTGATATGAGTCAGGAAGCCGCAGACGCGGTACACATGCTTATCACGATATAATAAACGTGTGCACCTGCCATTCTAAGATTTGTTTAATACGGCAAACGATTTTTTAGCGGCGTCAATCGTGTATGCTATGTCGTCATCAGTATGAGTGATCGACATAAATCCAGCTTCGTAAGAGGCCGGAGCCAAGTACACACCGTGTTCGAGCATACTATGAAAAAACGCATTAAAGCGGGGGATATCGGCCTCAATCACTTGATGGTAACGCGTGACTTTTTCATCTTGAGTAAAAAACAATCCCCACATGCTGCCTTTATGGTTAGTGGTAAAGGGGATGCCATATTCTTTTGCCGCGGCTTCTAGGCCTTCACAAAGGGCTGTGGTTTTGGCAAATAATGTATCGTAAAAGCCCGGCTCTTCAAGTTTTGTGATGGTTGTTAGGCCTGCCGCCATGGCAACAGGGTTGCCCGACAACGTACCTGCTTGGTAAACCGGCCCAACAGGGGCGATAAAATCCATAATGTCGCTGCGCCCGCCAAATGCACCTACGGGCATGCCGCCGCCGATCACTTTACCCAGTGTTGTAATGTCGGGGGTGATGCCGTATTCACCTTGCGCGCCCTCTAAGCCAATTCTAAAGCCAGACATCACTTCATCAAAAATAAGTACGCTATTGTGCTTGGTGCATAAGCTGCGCATGGTGTGTAAAAAATCAGCGTCGCCGGGTATGCAATTCATATTACCGGCAACAGGCTCGACAATAATACCGGCAATCTGATCACCTATTTCATCCATTACTTGAATGAGCTCTTCGGTATTGTTGTAGGTTAGCGTGATGGTGTGCTCGGCTAAGCAGGCGGGAACGCCCGGTGAGCTAGGCACGCCAAAGGTTAACGCGCCGCTGCCTGCCTTGATAAGCAGCGAGTCGGAATGGCCGTGGTAACAGCCTTCAAATTTGATGATTTTGTCACGCCCTGTAAAACCGCGTGCCAAGCGTATGGCGCTCATTGTGGCTTCGGTGCCAGAGCTGGTAAAGCGGATTTTTTCGATGCTGGGTATCAGCGTGCAAATTTTTTCAGCTAGGGTGGTTTCAATTTCTGTTGGCGCACCAAAGCTAAGGCCGTGTTGTATTTTCTCTTTAACGGCGTCGATAACATCTTGGTTGGCGTGGCCCAGTATCATTGGCCCCCACGATAAAACGTAATCGACATAGCGTTTATCGTCGATATCATAAAGGTAGGGGCCTTTAGCGCTTTTCATGAAAACGGGTTCGCCGCCCACGGCTTTAAAAGCTCGAACGGGTGAGTTAACGCCACCGGGTATGACGCGTTGTGCATGTTCAAATACTTTAGACATACTGCTCTCTTCTTGATTATCTTTTGGTCGTTAAATAGGCTTTGCGGCTATTGAATGAAAAATACTGACATTTTTCTGTATGTTTTTCACGCCAAATATATCGTGGCAAACGGCTAAGCATTCTGCGCCAGCCTGTATCAATGTATTGGCATTATGGGTTGTGATGCCGCCAATCACAACAATGGGTAAGCCTACTTTTTTAGCTTGCTTGATTAATGACAGTGGCGCGGGTTTGGCATGGGGTTTTGTGTGAGAGGCGAAAAACCGCCCAAAAGCAATATAGCTGGCGCCTTGCTCTTTGGCTTTTATGGCAAGCTCAATCTTATCGTGGCACGTGGAGCCAATAATGGCGTTGTTCCCAAGCACCGTGCGGGCATGGGCAATATCACCATCGCCTTGCCCTAAATGTACACCGCAAGCCCCAACTGATTGAGCCAGTTCAACATCGTCATTAATAATCAGCTTGGCGCTGTAATATTTGCATAGCTGCACAAGTAATGTCGCTTGGGCGTGTCGCTTGCTTTTGTTATGAGATTTATCGCGGTATTGGATCCATTGCACACCTGCTCGTAATGCCTGTTTGGCTTGGTGCTCAAAGGTGGCGTCAGACATTAATGTGCTGTCGGTTATCGCATAAAGGCGAGGAGCGCTTAAGGTGTTCAACATAGGTTATACCGGCATTTTTACTGTTACTAATATAACGACAGCAATTAAAATTAAGACGGGTGCTTCGTTGAAAAAACGAAAAAATACATGGCCCGGCACGCTAACATCATTGGCAAACTTGCGCACGTAAGCGCCACACATATGGTGATAGCCTGTTAACGCAACAACTAACGCTATTTTTAGCCAAAACCATGTTTGCGTCGAGTAGTAATCCCACCCGAGTACAACCATCCATATGCCAAATACATAGGTGGCAATCATAGAGGGCGTACCAATGCCTTTATAGAGTTTACGCTCCATAATTTTGAAACGGTCGATGCTGGTTTTATCTGTACTCATGGCATGGTAAACAAATAGCCGTGGTAAATAAAATAGCATGGCAAACCAGCAAACAACCGAAATAATATGAAACGCTTTAATCCAAAGCATAGTTATCCTAATGAGTTTTAAATTCTGTGGGTTGATAATAGTTTTCTATATCAATTAACCGAATAATACCATTGACACGGCTCATTACGGGCGATCGAGGAAGAGACACGTACAATAGGGGTGTTTCGTGCTCTTTGATGGCTTTTAAAGCTTCATATAAATTTGCTGTGTCATGTATAGGGTACATACGTTGACGTTGGGCAGGTATTTCAAATAAGTCGATATTTTTTTCAAGGCTTAATACGTCAACGGGTGCTGTGTCGAGGTATTTAGCTAAGTCGGCAGCGGGCATAGCATAAACTTCTTCTGTTGTTTCTATTACAATCCAGCGAGGTTGATGCACTAAATAGGTTTTGGCTTTTTCGTAATCAATAGGCGATTGTACGACGGCAAATTTTTGATCGGCAATACTCATAACGCCTGTTTGCTTAAGTTGTAAATTCGCGGCTTTATCTTGCGGCAGCCGCTGAGTCGCGCGCAGCTGTTCGGTAAAAATACCCTCTAACTTAAACAGTTGGCGGGTACTTATACAGCTAACCACAATAACCAACATGGCGGGTAAGATCATATTGGGGTTGGCGCTTAGCTCAAGCACGGCTATCAATGCTGCCAGTGGGGCATTAATGACCGCTGCCATCATGCCTGCCATGCCTAGTACCACATAAAAACTCGCGTTCACATCGGTATTGGGTAATAGTACGCTAAATATCGCGCCAAAAGCGCCGCCAATACATGCACCTACAACCAAGGTCGGGCCGACTATACCTCCAGGCATGCCCAGTCCAGCCACAATCGGGGTGACCACTAATTTAGCTAGCGCAATAATCAGCAGTGCTGT
>CAKZUG010000058.1 GCA_937920545.1 uncultured Saccharophagus sp. | reverse complement strand
CTATTCATTAGGCAATAACAATCATGTTAATCATTCTATTGGTATTACATTTTACTTAGTGATTTTACCTTAATACTCAAAATTAACTCATTCATATAAAAATACATAGCCATAAAATATTTAAATATATTTCTGTTATGTAATTTGATATTGTATTTATAAATAAAATATGGATGTCCTGTGTTTCTGATAAATAATAAAATATTTAAATATATTTCTGTTATGTAATTTGATATTGTATTTATAAATAAAATATGGATGTCCTGTGTTTTTCGTCTGTTATATAATTTAATATTGTATTTCTGAAATAAAATATGGATTTGCTGTGTTTGTGCCATTTAGGGATGTTTAGCGTGTCATATTTTTATCATACTTATGAGGTGTGTAATGAAGTTAGCCCTTTATCAAGTCGATGCTTTTGCTGAAAAACAGTTTGAAGGGAACCCTGCTGCTGTGGTGCCATTGGCAGAGTGGTTGCCAGATTCTACAATGCAATCCATAGCTGCAGAAAACAATCTTGCTGAAACAGCATTTTTTGCTCCATCAGATAATGGTTTTCATATTCGTTGGTTTACACCTATTAAAGAGGTTGAGCTATGTGGTCACGCTACGCTGGCGAGTGCGCATATCCTGTTTAATAGTCTCGATTACAAAGAAGATACTGTGATATTTCAATCTTTATCCGGTGAATTACGTGTTTCAAAAAGCGGTCACTTCCTCACTCTTGATTTTCCATCTCAGCCTCCCGAATCATGTAGTACGCCAAAAGCGCTTGTGACAGGGTTGGGTATCTCGCCTATAGAATGTCTGAGACACGATGATTACCTTGCTGTTTTTGAAAAAGAAGACGATGTGCTTAGTATTAATGCCAATCACGAAGCATTAAAGCAGCTCGATTTTCGTGGTGTGATTGCAACAGCTCCATCTTCAGAATTTGATTTTATTGTGCGTTTTTTTGCGCCTAAATTTGGCATTTTAGAGGATTCGGTAACGGGGTCTGCATATACTCAACTGATGCCGTATTGGTCAGATAAGTTACATAAGCCCAAGCTTTATGCAAAGCAAGTCTCTGAGCGTGGTGGTAAATTGGTCTGTGAGCTTCACGAAGATCGAGTTTTGATATCTGGTTGCGCAGTGACATACATGGAAGGTACTATCGATATTCATCTATAGGTTTTTATATACAGTTTGGATTGACTCAGTGTGCCTATATAAAAATGCATTATGTCAAATGCACTGATGCCAAAAGCGCTGATGTTAAAGGTGCCTAGTTGTTTCAGGTTCTGATGTCGTCGTGTTTTATAGGCGAAGTCTTGCTGGCCTCAGGTTAACGGCGATATGCTTAAGTAAGTCGAAGTAAGTCGAAGTAAGTCGGGGACACCCATAAATTTTTCCCATAACGTATCATGCTTAACAGAAGTTAAAATTTATGGGTGTCCTCAAGTATTCAGGGCTACGGCCATACGCAAAAAAGACGTCTAGCCATTAACCGCTCTAGGTCACGCAGAGACGCTGCGAGGTTAATCAGAGGTTCCCTAAGGTCCGACACCACAAAAGAGATAACAAGTGAGCTATACACACCTGAGCCTTGAGAGAAATTGAGAAGGAAATTGAAAAATAGAGGGCGCCCACATTTTATTTTAAAATAAAATATAAAATCAGGAAAGAAAGTATATTAAAATATTTTAGCGCCATGTATTTTGCATAATAACGAAAAACAAACAATACCCACCTGTTGCTATTCATATGATATTACCATCATAAAAATAGTGATGCGCCAAATTGATGGATGCCCTGCTTTAGCGATTAGATTTATTCGTTTATTTTTTTAATGTGGTTATCAATACACCCATGGCCTTTACATTCGAAAATACGATTTTCTAAAAAGGTTAATCTTTCACGTGTTCTTTTGACTGCACAAGAAACGATAATTGATCGATTATTAACCGTGCATTTAGAATCCCTTTGTTTAATCCAGCCTATTTGGCTACTTTTTAACATATTTTTTTGGTCATCATTAATAAGGCCTCTCAGCTCTTTGTATTTGTCATTTAATGCATCATCCAACTGAAAAAATACCTTTCTTGCACAATATAGGCTATCAAATGCATTCCTTGGTCTTTCACAGTTGTCTGCAAATACATTTAATGATAATAATACAAGGCTCAAACAAGCTAACTTTTTCATTTAAAACTCCATGATTATAAGCGATAGAAAAACTATCCTATTGATTAAACACTAACATTTCTAAAGCTCTTATAATAACAGGCATTAGCAGTGCTTGTTCAAATATATGCATTATAAATTCATACATTAACCTGTTAATAAAATACACAGCTAATATGATGCCCTTTAGCGGCAGTGCTCATACCGATATCCATACGGCTTTACCTTTCACACAAACCGATTACTTTCACTTGGTTGATACAACAGGCCGCGTTATTCGAAAGGACAAGAGAGGCTTTATCCCTTTACATTATCCACCCATATTACAGCGCTTAGGCGTTGATCAAAAAACATGGCTGCAAAACGTCACCCGTTTTGAAAAACGATTTGGCCGCGCAGCAGGCAAAGCTGAAAAAGTTATTGAATACGCTAAACGCTTAAAAAGTGAAGATAACTTGGGTAAGTGGTGTAAAGGTATTTACTCGATGACAACGTGTTAGGCGGTAATCTACATATTCATTAGGCAATGACAATCATGTTAATAATTCTATTGGCATTACATTTTACTTAGTAATTATACCTTAATACTCAGAATTAACTCATTCATATAAAAATACATAGCGATAAAATATTTAAATATATTTCTGTTATTAAATTTGATATTGTATTTGTGAAATAAAATATGGGTGTTCCGTGTTTTCCGTTCCTTGATTTTGTGGCGAAAAAAATGCCACAAAACAATCAACAAAAAATTTGCCGAATATGGCAGGCGTTAGAAATCTACAGAAGAGAAGAGCATGGAACTTGAAATATACATAGTTGATGCTTTTACTGACAATGTATTTGGTGGAAATCAAGCTGCTGTCGTAGAAACCGAATCTTGGCTTCCTGAGAATATGATGCAATCAATTGCCTCAGAAAATAATCTTTCGGAAACTGCATTTCTGGTTAGAGAAGAAGAACATTCATACGGAATTCGGTGGTTCTCACCAATTACGGAAATTGCATTCTGTGGTCATGCAACTCTAGCCTCTGCGTTTGTGTTATTTAATAAATACCCTGATTTAGATTCTTTAAATTTCAAAGCAGAAGCTGTTGGTGTTTTACCAGTAACAAAGAACCTCGACACAACTTTGAAAATGAATTTCCCAAATACTGTGCCAATGGAAGTAACTGAAATTCCGTTAGAAATTCAAGAGGGTCTGTCCATTCAACCTGAAGAGTTATATGCAAATCAGCAAGCATACTTCGTCATATATAAGTCTGAGAATGATGTTATATCAGTTGAAAGAAAAAATGAAATTCTAAAACGGTTAAAGCCATTAGATGTAGTTGTAACTTGTCAATCTCAATCACCAGAATATGATTTTATGTCAAGGTACTTTTGGCCTGCAAACGGCGGAGATGAAGATCCTGTAACGGGTTCAATCCATACAGGGTTGGCACCATTTTGGGCTTCACGTCTACGCAAGAATGATTTAATTGCATTTCAAGCATCCAAACGTGGTGGCATCCTAAAGTGTAGTGTTGATGGTGATAGAGTGTATATTTCCGGTAACGCGGTGCAGTATTTAAAAGGTACAATCACAGTTTAGTGCCAAATTTTTCTAAATCGGGTAAGGAAGAGTGTCTAGCTCTCCCTCCCCACAACACCCTGCGTGCGGATCCGTACAGGGCGTTTCCCCACTGATAATGAATCTCTACCCAGCGATCTCATAATGAAATTAACCCTAAGTCGGCAAAGAAGTCGTTGTTGAGTGCAATATGAATACCTGCTGTTTTCGCGCTTCGCCAATAACTTTTGTTAGAAGATCCACATTGTTTAGCCAGCTTTCCTCGCACACCCAAGCGCATTAAATTACCAACTTTAGTGCGCACTCTTCGCCAGTTTTGTATGAAATGCATCCTTGCATTTCAGCCTTCGGCCAGCTGCGCTGCGCTAAATTGATCCGGTCAATTTAGTCCAATAACTCATTCGTAACCTTCGCCGTATCCAGTGGTCGAGTTCAATACATTTTTGATAGCCTTG
Source organism: uncultured Saccharophagus sp. (assembly GCA_937920545.1). GTDB lineage: Bacteria > Pseudomonadota > Gammaproteobacteria > Pseudomonadales > Cellvibrionaceae > Saccharophagus. The sequence goes on along the minus strand of CAKZUG010000058.1, from coordinate 41,550 downwards.
GGCTATGCCAAAATAATTAATCCAACCTCGAAGATACAGCGTTAATTCGTGTATTTTACGCTCCATCGAAATGCCACGTGATCGGCCAGTGATTTCTTTAATACGGCCCACAAAAATAGGACATCCATAAATTTGATGTAGTCAAAAAGCCCCGAAGGGCGTGGCTTAGAGTCGTTACTTGCGTAGTTGTCTTTTTTGCTAAGGGCTGCGGCCATTACCTGCAAAAGACGCCTAGCAATTAATCGCTCTAGGTCACGCAGTCTAGATCATGCAGTCTAGGCCATACAGAGACGCTACGAGGTTAATCAGAGATTCCTTAATTTTGGTTAATCAATCTCGGCTATATGGCATACATGGCTTATTTTATTGCCATCCCAATGGTATTGGTAGTGGCTGGTTTGTTTGGCTGGTGGTGTAAGTGCTGTTGGGCGAAGTGCGCCGATGCATTCGCCGTTTGGGTGCCTGACTGATTGGTAAAGTACGCCGTATTCGTTGTTATGTTTCAGTTTTTCACCCAGTTGTTGCGCATATGTAAAGCTATTGGGGTTATGTACTTTTAGGTTGTTACGTAGGTCTATGAGTGGGGCGTTTATGTGGCATTCGTAGCAGCGCATGGTGAGTATTTGCGGGGCTTCGTTTGTGGCGTGCATAAATCGAGCGCGGCTGTGTTTTGATTCTGCTAACGCAGTGTTGATATTTAATGCGGCGTAATATACGCCATAGTGGCCTTGGGTAAAGCGGCTTTGAATACCAATATGTGTAAAGGCTGCCATGATGGCTGTGGTTCCGTTACCTGTCACGCGGTCTTGTGGTGGCACTAGCATGATGTTGCCAGTTTGATCTTGTAGCCTGTCGTTGGTGAGGCTTTCTAATGCGTATGCCGCTTCTAGTTCTGATGAGTCGAGTAGGTTCTCAAACAGGGCTATTGGCGGGAAGTGGCTGGGTATTAGGCGGTACGTAGGTTTGTTCACCGCAATTTTATGCATAGTGCTCACCGCGCCAGCCATCTAGGTAGCGTCGTACGTCAACTAAATCAACCACACGGCCCGCCAGCATGCGCTCTAGTGCAGAGGCGCCTGCAAAATCGCGATTGGGTTTTCTAACCCAGTGCTTCCATTGGTTGGGGTCTGAGAAGAGTATTTGTACCCCTTTATAAATCCCGGCAATGTACGATAACCGTTCTAGAGTATCTTTTGATAGTTTAACGGGTTGATTGGCTTTTAATTTATTACGCCAATTATGCAGGGTGGTGCGTGTGCCTAACCCCGCCAAAATACAGCGTTGTTCATCGTTTAAATCCCATTGATCGGTAATACCAAAAAACAGTTTTACGGCCACGCGGCTCATGTCATTAGTGCTAATGCTTGGCTGTGCAATATTCATGATTATCTCCAACTTCGTCAGTTGACTCATTTACGATCTATTCTAGCATGTAGCGTTCATTAGTGAACATAATTTTTTATATTGTTTTGTTTTGATGTGCGGCGTTTTTTTAGTATTACGGTCACTTTTAAGGTGCTGTTTGTTTTATGGCTGGTGTTGTTAGCCCTTTTTTGGGGTTTTACATTAATAAGCTTGCTATTTGAATGGGAAGTAAGGGAGTAATAAAATAAGGAGCTAAGGAGCTAAGGAGCTAAGGAGTGCGCGTATCGGATGCCAAATTTTAGGATATAAAATAGTCTTCAGTGTAAACATAAGCATAAACAGTGTGTAAGGTATTTCTGCCATAAATAACGCAATAAACGAACACAATAAACGTTGCGTTATTCATGGCAGAGTTAAACCGCTATGGTTGCACTGTTTGTGATATTGCAGGTTACTGCGCCAATAAAATTTTAATTTCTGGCACGCATGACCCGCAGTTTGTCCCTGCTTGGCAGTGTTTACCCACTTGTTTGTAATCGCTTAGGCTGTGTTTTTTGATGGTGTTGAGTATGGTTTTTTCACCCACGTTAAAGCAAGCGCACACGGTTTTGCCTGTGTCTTCTACGCCAATAGGAGCAATACCCGTGAGCAGCGGTTGCAGTACTTTTTGATCGAGTTCTGTGCTTTGCGTATGTGCGATAACCGAGCTTAGGTACGGTCTGTCGGGCAGTTTAGGGGCGGTAAATTCGTTCGCTAAACACACAATATAGTTGACGGTGTTGTTAGTGATGTTTGCCGCGCGGTATATGCCCGCTTGAGGGTCGTTAAGTTCTTGTGTGGGCGGGTTTAGGTTGGCGCCACTTTTGTGCGCGAGCCAGTTTTTAAGGTGTTTGGGTGTGCTGCTGCTGGCAACCTCATAGCGGTAGTAGGTGTCTTGGCTGATTTTAACGATGTATTCGCAGGTTAAATCAAGGGGCTCGCGCGATAATATAAAGCCTCTAACGGCTTGGGCGAAGGGTGTGATGTTAACCGGTGTGTGTTTGCATTCGGGTTGGCCCGATAACGCATCAACGGCGGGGTTGACCAGTGCACCCATGCGGCCTTTGTTGGCGTATTGGTTTGTCCAGTGCATGGGCACAAAAATGTTACTTTCTTGTTGCGTGGTGGTGATGTCTACGCGGCAGACCATGCTGCCCCACTGGGTAGTTAGGGTGGCCAGCTCGTGGGCTTGCAGGTTGTATTTTTTAGCGTCGTTAGGGTGTACTTCAACAAAGGGTTCGCTTTTGTGCTGGTTTAAACGGCTCGATAAAGCCGTGCGTGTCATGGTGTGCCATTGGTCGCGTAATCTGCCTGTGTTTAAAATAAGTGGGTAGTTGGCACTGGGTGCGTTTTGTGGTTTTTTGGTGGTCAGCGCAATAAAGTTGGCTTTTTGATTGGGGGTAAAAAACCCGCCTTGTGTAAAAAAATGGGTCGAGTGGGTATTGGCGTATGCGATGTTTTCTTCAAGCGTGTCGGCTATATGAGGAATCGGCCATTGTGTGGGCATGAAGGCATCGTATTGGGCATCGGTTAAATGGGCGAGTGCGCCAATGTTAAAATCGCGGCGTTTTTGAGTGGGTGTGTTTTCAAAGGCCGATAACGCGGCGTGCTCTTTAAATATATCGGCCGAGCAACCGTAGTTAAAGCTTTTTTCGAACCCTAATTTGTGCGCGACTTGGGTCATGATCCACCAGTCGGGTTTGGCTTCGCCTGCGGGGGGCAGTAAGCGACGCTGGCGTGATACACGCCTTTCTGAGTTGGTGACCATGCCGTCTTTTTCGCTCCAACCTTGCGCGGGTAATTTAACATGTGCTAGGTCGAGGGTATCGCCTTTGTTGACGCAATCAGATACAACAACAAAATCACATTTTTCAATCGCGGCCTTCACTTTGTCGGCATTGGGTAGGCTTACCACGGGGTTGGTGGCCATGACCCACAGGGCTTTTACGTTGCCTTTGTCTATTTCATCAAACAGGCTAACAGCGGGTAAACCCGGTTTTTGTGCGAGGTTATCGGTTTGCCAAAAACGAGCAACGCGGTCTAAGTCGCCTTCGTTAAAATCCATGTGTGCGGCTAGCTGGTTGGCTAGCCCGCCTACTTCACGCCCGCCCATGGCATTGGGTTGGCCTGTTAATGAAAATGGCCCTGCGCCTTGCTTGCCCACGCGGCCTGTGGCGAGGTGGCAATTAATAATGCTGTTGACTTTATCAACACCGCTTGTCGATTGTTTTACGCCCATGCTAAAGAGCGTCATAGCCTTAGGGGTACGGGTAAACCAGTCGTAAAACGTGGTCACGTCTTGCTCGCTAAGGGCGCAGTATTTGGCGACATCGGCAATGCTATTGGCATCGTTTTGTGCGGCAACAAGTGCATCGTCTATGCCGTTTGTGTGGGTGTTAATGTAGTCGTGATCGAGTGCGTCTTGCGTGTGTAAATGATGCAGCAAGCCATTAAACAGTTTGACGTCGCTACCAATGGCAAGCGGTAGGTGTAAATCGGCAATATCGCAAGTATTGGTTTTGCGTGGGTCTATTACCACTATTTTGAGTTGCGGGTCGGCCTCTTTGGCGGCGCGAATACGGCCAAAAATAATAGGGTGACACCACGCGGTGTTCGATCCAACAATCACAAGCAAGTTGGCGTGGTGTAAATCGTCATAGTTATTGGGCACGGTATCGGCACCAAAGGCGCGCTTATGCCCCACAACCGCCGACGCCATGCACAGGCGGCTGTTGGTATCAATATTGGCGGTGCCAATAAAACCTTTCATGAGCTTATTGGCAACGTAGTAATCTTCGGTAAGCAATTGGCCGCTGCCGTAAATAGCGACGGCATTGGGGCCGTGCTCTTTTATTATGCTGCTAAAGCGTTCTGCCACGGTATCAAGGGCGGTTTCCCAATCGGTTTGCTTGCCGTTTACTTCTGGGGCGAGCAGGCGGCTTGATAGGTCGAGTGTCTCGCCTAATGCCGATCCTTTAGAGCACAGTTTGCCAAAGTTAGCGGGGTGATGCATATCGCCTTTAACATCGACTGTGCGGGTTTTTTCGTTTACATGGGCGGTAATACCGCAGCCCACGCCGCAGTAGGCGCAGGTGGTGTTGATTTTTTTGTCGGTGGCCAATACGGGTGTGTGTGTGGCGGCGGTGGCTAGGCTCATGCGGGTATCTCTGTGGCTAAATCGTTTTGTTGATGCGGCTGCGTGCTGTTGTTTATTTCATCAAGCAAAGGTTGGCAATAGGCTTTGCCAAACGCAAGTAAGGGTCTTATGGCATTAATAGATATCTTGTTTTCGATGAGTTGCTGATACCACAGGCCATCTTGGGTATCGCCATACAATACCACGCCAATTAAGGTGTTGTTTTCGACCACACATTTTTTGTATGCGCCTGTGTTTGTATCTTCAAAGGTCAGGCTCTCGCTGTTTGGCGTGCCGTTAAATTGCCCAGCAGAAAACACAAAAATACCGGTAATTTTTAATTTGGTCGCCTGCGGCAATGTGCGATACGCGCCCACACCATGATGCGCTAGGTGGTTGGCGCACACTTTGGCTTGATCAAATAACGGTGCGACCAAACCAAAGGTATCGCCACGGTGCTCGATACATTCGCCAACGGCATAAATAGATGGGTCGTAGGTTTGCAAGGTATCGTTAACAATAATGCCTCTGTTTGATGCTAAACCCGCTTCCTTGGCAAGGCCAATATTGGGTTTCACGCCAATGGCCATAATAAATAAATCGCAGGGTATTGTGTGCTGGTTGTCTAATGCCAGTTGTGTCACGTGGCCGTTTTCGCCTTGGATTTCTTCTACTTGTGTCGAGACTAAAAACACCACGCCACGTTTTTCAAGTTCGGTTTGCAGTAATTGGGCGGCGTGGGTGTCGAGTTGTCGGTTAAGGATAGACCCTGATTTATGGATAACAGTAACCTGCATGCCTTTTTGAGTTAAACCGTTCGCGGCCTCTAACCCTAATAAACCGCCACCTAGCACCACAGCATGCTGTTTGTTTTGGCTGTAGTTAATCATGGTTTCGACATCGGTAATGTCTCTAAAGGCAATCACGCCGTCTAAATCGTTGCCTTTAATAGGGGCAATAAAGGGGTTAGAACCCGTTGCTATTAATAATGTATCAAATGTGGCTTGGGTGTTATCTTGGCTGGTAACGTGTTTGTTTTTTCTATCTATGTGGACCACTTTTTTGTGGTCGCCACAGTGCAAAGTGATGTTATGTCTTTTGTACCATGCTTTGTCGTGCAGCATAATATCGTCAATGTTTGTTTCGCCGGTTAACACGTTCGAGAGTAAAATACGGTTGTAGTTACCGTATGGCTCGGCACCAAATACGGTAATATCGTAACGGTGGGGGTCGGATTCTAATAGCTCTTCAACGGTTTTCATGGCCGCCATGCCGTTACCAATCACGACAAGCTTGGGTTTTGTTGTTTGGCTCATTATGTTGCCTTTGTGTCTTTATGCTAAAAATGTCTTTATGCTTTTTAAGCAATAAATAAACCATATTACTTATTGTTATGTTTTTATGCTTGCATGCAATCAAAAGCGTTTGTTCTTGTTTTTTGTGTAACCATAAATGGATGAATGCCAATAGCTGTGATGCGTTATCAGCTTTAGTGTAACGCCTTAATTTTAAAGGGCTATAGCGGGTTTTATGCTTTTTAAAAAGTGTGCTTTAAGCAAGATGTTGTTGGTATGTTAGCAATATGTAACCAATTGAACGTGTTGTGTCATTAAGCAATATACTGTGCTTAAGCTCATGCCGAGTTAAATAATACGGGGTTGCCGGCTGTTTATAGCGTGCTTACTGTATATTTATAGGTAATAGTAGTGCGCCTTTGTTCTATTTTGGTGCGATTTTTTTGTGGCTTAACCCGCCTTTATTTTATTTTTCTCTCGTTATATGTTTTATTGTGCTTATTTGGTGCGCGTGTGGTTTTGTTTTGACTGTGTTTCTACCGAGCCTATAAAGCCACAAGCGTTTTGTTCTATTTTTGTACATCAATTTTATTAGCGATGTATATTATCTCTTTTTTAATCACTTATTATCCGAATTTAGGCACCTTTAAAGACAATACATAAAAGGCAATACATACCCATGAGAACACCACTTATTACCCAAAAAGGGTTAGATGCATTAAAAGCTGAATTAACGCACTTATGGAAAGTGGAGCGCCCCGAGACGACAAAAAAAGTGAGCTGGGCAGCCAGCTTGGGTGATCGCTCAGAAAATGCTGATTACCAATACAATAAAAAGCGCTTACGCGAAATAGATCGTCGCGTCCGCTACTTGCGAAAATCGATCGAAAACCTAAAAGTGGTGCCCTACAGCCAAGAGCAAGAAGGTCGCGTGTTTTTTGGCGCCTGGGTTGAGGTGATAAGCGAACATGATGAGACCAAAAAATTTAAGATTGTGGGTTACGATGAGATTTTTGACCAGCCCAATCATATATCAATTGATTCACCCATGGCGCGTGCCTTACTCAAAAAAGAAGTTGGCGACGAGGCTCTTGTCGTCACTCAAGCAGGTCGATGCTTATGGGAAATTACGTCGATTAGTTATGATGTTGTTTAACTAAGATGCTGTTTAATTTTGATGCTGTTTAAACATGGTGCTGTTTAATTTTGGTTTGTTATTTTTATGGCCAAATCGTATGTTAATAGTGCGACATATTGGTATGTTAGTGTTTATTTTAAAAAATAAGATTTCAAACCATGAAAGCATTGGCTAAAACTTTCGTTGAGCTATATTACGAGCTTAACTTTGTCGAAGAAGAGTATGCAGAGCTTGATTGGTACTTAAACGTTGTGAGGAAATACAACATACAATAGAGAATGTATGCTCTAAAGAAGAATAAGAAATGGTTAAGTTAGCGACTCATGAATACCTTTTGCAGCTCACGCGTGAACCAGACGAGCATGGTTATACTCCGAGAAGCTTAGCGTCATAAGAGCAGCGGCAATGTTTACTGCAAATATCAAAGGGTAATTTTTGTGGTTAGCCCTCTTAATATCATTGTAATCTTAATATCATTGTAATTACAAACACACTAATAAAACCTAACAACGAAAAGGCCGCCAATTACAGCGGTGATATACAGAAGAGAGTGAAAGTTTCTGAATGTTAAGTTCTTAATTTTGTCTGTGTCTGTCTTTTTATCTTTTTATATTCTTTTTAACCCGTCACCCTTTGCCGCTTTGCATTACATATGTTGCCGCTATTGTATTTAAACGGTGTATACGTTAAACAGTTTGAGTTTTTAGTAAAAAAAAATTACAAAAAACATAATAAAATCATAAGCTTATAAATATTTTTTATTTTGGCATACGCTTTGCTAAATATCCTGTGAGAACATTTTTTAGTTAATAACATGTAAAACGGTTTGGCACCTAGTGTGAAAGGTTGTTAATCGTTACAGGAGAAAAGTTATGCCTTTAGTCATTAATACCAACGTTGCCGCATTAAATGCTCAGCGTCAGCTTGTATCATCAGGTAATGATATGAGCGAGGCAATGGAGCGTTTATCTTCTGGTAGACGCATTAACACCGCCGCAGATGATGCCGCGGGTTTAGCGATATCTAACCGTCAAACATCGCAAATTCGGGGTTTAACCCAAGCGGTGAGAAATGCCAATGATGGCGTCTCGTTGATTCAAACCGCAGAGGGTGCATTAGATGAAAGCACCAATGTTTTACAACGTATGCGCGAGCTTAGCATACAAGCGGCTAACGGAATCTACTCCGATGCCGATAGAGAAACACTCGATGCCGAGTTCCAGCAGTTAGTTGATGAACTAGACCGTATTGCCGAGACCACAAGCTTTAATGGTCAAAATTTATTAGACGGAAGCTTAGGCAACGTCGATTTACAAGTGGGTGCCGAGGCCAATCAAACAATAGACTTTAGTATTCAAGCAATGGATACCCAAGTATTGGGCTTAGGCTCGACATCCTCTGATTTGGCGGGCGCACGGACCACCGATTTATTAAATTTAGATGCCGCAGCGGGTACCCCAGTGAGCTTTGGCGACAGTGATGTGCTCATTAATAACCAGTCTATTGGCTCGTTTGATGGCGCAACCGAAACGGTACAAGATCTACTCGATAACATTAATTTAAACGTTGATGGCGTGAGTGCGCAAGGCTTTAACATTGCCGAGGCAGGCACGGTTGGCTCGGGTGCTATTCAAGCGGGCGATACATTAACCATATCGTTGTTTGATGTGGACGGCCCCAGCACAGCAAAAACAGATTTTACGTTTACATCATCTAATAGCATGACCGAGTTAGTCGACGATATTAATAATAAAATGGGCAGTTTATTGCGTGCATCGGTCAATGATGCAGGTGGTTTGGTGCTCAGTAATGACACAGGTGCAGCTTTTGCGCTGAGTTATGATAATACCGGTTCGACAACAGATACTTTATCCGATGTAATTGGTTTTACTGATAACAGTGTGCTTGACCAAGGCGGTGTGAACTCTGCTAATGACCAATTTATTGTGGGTGCCGATGATGCTGCGTTATTTACAGGCAGTATTTCATTAATATCTGATACCGGTGAGGATATATCGGTCACGCTTGGGCCTGAAGGCACCGTTGCCGACTTAAATAATTTGGGTTTTCAGCAAGCAGCGGGTAACGGTACGGTTTTAGGTGTGTCAAATGATGCCGTTTTGCCTGCCGGGACAGTGGATTTTTCAGAGGGTTTAGAAACGGGCGACCTCAATATTAATGGCGTCGTGATCGAGGCTACCGTGGATGATAGCCTCCAAGGCGTGATCGATACCATTAACAATGCGACATCTGAGACCAATGTGGTGGCGTCATCGCAGGCGCAGTTGGCTTTTGATGAAAGTACACAAATACCCGCTACCGAATTTATATCAGGCCCTGGTGCGGTAAATATTACTGGCGGTCAAAACTTAGAAGTGAATGGTGTCACAACCGCTAACTTTGCTGGCACGGCGTTAAGTGATGTGGCTGATGCATTTAATGCTGTTTCAGATACATCGGGTGTAACAGCTTTTGTCGATGATAATAACCAATTGCACCTATTTTCAGCAGGGCCGATTGTGGTTGATAATGGTTCTGCGGCAATTGCTGACTTAGGCGGCTTAGAAAACGCTTATGTTGCACCCGGTACACCTCTGGTTGCAGGTACTGCTGTTGCTGACGTAACACTCGATAATGCGACTACACCCGGCGCTTCTGATATTGTGATTAACGGTCAATCCGTTAGCCTTACAGACCTAAGTGATCTCACCCAGGTTGTGGCAGATTTAAATGTCAGTGAAGCGCAAACGGGGGTGCATGCTGAGATTGATGATAACGGTGAGTTGTCATTGTCATCCAGCTCTAATATTTCTATTCAGTTAGGTTCTAGCCGATCTGCCATGACAGCCGCTCATGCAATTGGGGTGGCAGATCTTATTTCAGATTCTGACAGCGTGACGCCAGGTTACCAAGTAGACACAACCTTTACTGTAGGCGCAGCCATTAGGTTAACATCGATTAACGAAACCGCCATCTCGGTAGAGGGGAATGTCTCAGCGCAAACCGCCACAGGTTTACTGAACCAAAACACGCAGCAATCGAGTGCGGTAACGGGCTCGGCGATTTCTAATGTGAATATTGCGACGGGCGCGGCTGCGCAGGCATCCATCGACCCTATTGATAATGCCTTAGAGACCATCAACTCAATCCGTTCAGATTTAGGTGCCATTAATAACCGCTTGGAGTTTACGATGAGTAATTTATCAAATATTTCTGAAAATACCGCTGCAGCGCGTTCACGTATTGTTGATGCCGATTTTGCCGCTGAAACTGCGAATTTATCACGTGCTCAGGTGCTACAGCAGGCGTCACAGGCCATGCTTGCACAAGCCAATGCTCAGCCGCAGCAGGTGTTACAGTTACTGCAAGGGTAAGTTAAAAGGTGGGGTTAACATTAAGCTATTGGTCAACACTTTAACCCCTTTCTTATTTAAACCCTTTTTTAATTCAACCCTTTCCTATTTAAAACCGCCTATGTGATGCATAGTGCGGTTTTTTGTTTTAATAGCTCTTTGAAATAGCCCTTTTAATTTGACCTTTGCGTGTTATGCCGCCTTTAACGTTTTTGTCACGGTCTTGGTTTCCCCCTTTTTTTATTGGCGTTAACTTGGTATGGTGTTTTTATTGTAAAAACAGCAAATAACGAGAATAAAAATGACACACGTATTTAAAAACACACTCAAAAAATGGGCTATAGCCAGTTTACTTTTACCCTTAGCGCACACTGCATCAGCTACGATAGTGCAATTCCAAACCAATTTAGGCACATTTGAGGTGAATTTGTATGATGAAACCACGCCCATAACGGTAAATAATTTTTTATCGTACGTAAACGATATGAGCTACAACGAGACAGTGATTCATCGCTCTGTCCCTAATTTTGTTGTGCAAGGGGGTGGTTATACACTGGATAGCGATGTTCAGCTTGACGATATTGAAAGCAAAGGCGCAATTCAAAACGAGCCAGTCCACACCAGTATACGTGGCACCATTGCTATGGCTAAACTAGGTGGCAACCCTAACAGTGCAACATCTGAGTGGTTTATAAATTTAAAAGATAATAGCACCACGCTCGATAACCAAAATGGCGGTTTTACCGTATTTGGTGAGGTGATTGGAGATGGTATGTCGGTTGTTGATGCTATTGCTAGCTTACCCAGACCACTGGTTAATACTAATACTGCTTTTCCAACGATTCCTTTACAGGATGTTACCCCAGAAACTGAAAACCTAGCGCGAGATAACTTTGTTGTTATTGAGTCGATTACAGTGTTAGATGCAGCTACTGATACCGCAGCTGAGCTAGATAAACCGTTAAACACGCTTGTTGGCGGCTCAGGTGGTGGTAGTGTCTCGTACTGGTATTTGTTTTTATTAGGCTTAGCTGCTTGTGGTCGTTTCTTTAACAAGCGCACCCGTAAGGAAAGTGTAGTTTTCCCGCGTTAGCGAGCATATGTTTTACCCGTTTTACGCGTTAAACATTGGTATATTTATCTAGTGAACCTCTGATTAATTTCGCGGCATTTCTGGTTTTTAGAAACAACTGCTCTAGGTCACGCTTGGACGCTATGAGGTTAATCTGAGGTTCCCTAGAAAGGCCCTTACTCGGTGAGAGTTGGGCCTTTTTTTTGGGTTTTACCTTTGTTTTTATACAGTTCGTTTATTGCCTAAGGTAATAAAAAAAAGCAAAAATGTGCAATTTATGATATTTTTGCGTAACAGGTTTACATATAAAAATAATGAAACTAACGACGAGGCTTTCTATGGCTAATTCACTTTTACATAAACATATTCAATTATTAAACCCGCTTAATGCAGTAAAACCCCTTTTACTCAGTGTCAGCATTATGGCATTAGCCGCATGCGGTGGTTCCAGTGGGGGTGGTTCTGATACCAGCGTACAAACACCGCCTACTAATATCGAAGCAACCCCAGTTATTCCTGTTGTACAAGAGCCCGTTACGGACACTCCAATAGCTGATGAGCCCATACAGGAAGACCCTGTTGTGCAAGAACCTGCACCCGAAGAATCCGTTACAGGAGAGCCGACTACGGAAGAACCCACTACAGAAGACCCCGTCGCTATTGATGCTGATGAAGATTCGATTTCTGATAGTGATGATGAATGCCCTAACACAGCAACAGATGAGCTCATTAATTCTGTTGGTTGCTCTGATGCTCAATTAGATAACGATTTAGACGGTATTACAAACGACTTTGATCGCTGTGATACCACTCCCGCAGATGAAACTGTTGGCAGTCGTGGTTGTGGTTTAATATCAGAGGTAGATTTTGAGAAAAAAGCTTTTGTTGAAAATGACGGTTTGCTTGTCATTGAAATAGAAAACACAGATCACCCAGATTTATGGCAATTAAAGCGGGGCACTAACGCATCGGGTAACGCTTATCTTGAGTGGGAAGGCGAAAACCTTTTTAGAGACCCCGGTACGGCAATTGTCAATATTCCAATTATTATCACTCATCCTGGCAACTACCGCTTTGTTTGGCGTAATGCATTAAGAGAGGGTGATAGACAAACAGAAAGCAATGACTCATGGTTAAAAATTAATGCCGATGTGTTTTATGGCCAAAAAACAATAGAAGATACCGCAACAGAGCTTGGCCATATCGTATGCCCGAAAGGAGCACCAAGTAGTAATATGTGTGTAGGGGACGAGCCTGTAGGTTCAGGTGAGAATGGTTGGCTTAAAGCCTATCGTACAGGTGGTGGCGTTGAGCCTGATGAATGGAATTGGCTAGTATGGACAAGTGATTTTGATGCGCATGCTATTTTTGCTCGTTTTGATCGAGCGGGTGAGTACACGATTTCTATAGCAGCACGCTCAAAACACCATGCTATTGATCGCATTACTTTATTTAGATCTGGTAATGAAGATAATAATATTGAGCTAGGGGCTGCTACAGGGTTGAGTCAACCAGAGTCAGAACGGCAATAGCTTGATAATTTATTCGCCTTAATTTTTATAAGCTCCATTTTTCATAAGCCTTTTTGATAAAGGCTTATGTTTAAGTCGTGAAAGTATCAATAAAGCGCACATAAACGTATGCATCATTTTAGTTCGCTTTTTTAATTTCTGTATTGTTTATGTGCATAAAATAATAGGCAGGGTATCGTTAAATAGTTGCATACAGCTTTTATGTGTTCGTTTTAATCTCATGCATATGTTTTATGAGGTTTATTGAGTAAACGGTTGTTTTTAGTGTTGTTATTTTGGTTATGTTCTAGGGAACCTCTGATTAACCTCGTAGCGTCTCTGCGTGACCTAGAGCGGTTAATGGCTAGGCGTCTTTTGCCGCTAATGGCTGTAGCCCTTAGCAAAAATGACAACAACGCAAGTGACTGCTCTAGGTCGCGCCCTTTGGGGCTTTCAGAAATCTTACCAATACTAGGGAATCCTGTCTGCGTTGACTTCGCTCGGTGGGCAACCAGCCCTCCTTCCTCAGCCGCCTAAACAGAAAAACTTTCTGAAAGCCAGAGATGCCGCGAGGTTAATCAGAGGTTCCCTAGATTTCTTTAACTTTTTTTACCCGCCTAAGGCTTCAACTACTCGTGAGATTAAATATAGGTCACTAGTAACCCTTCTAATGTTACTTATCATTTATGTTTGGCGTAATAATTGCTATTTTATTATTAACTTAATATGGTTTTTATACATTCACTCTAAAAAGGTTTTAAAATGAAAAAAGAAGACGTAATTGAAGCGATTGTTTTAGCCAAAAATGCAAAAAGCCTAACATGGGAATCTATTGCTGAAAAAATGGAAATGGGTACTGTTTGGGTAACATCGGCTTGTTTAGGAATGAACAGCATGCCTATTGATGCAGCTAAAAAACTATGTGATATTTTAGACTTACCCGTTGAGGCAATACCTGCCTTGACGTCGTACCCAACTAAAAAGTGGGATTTTGCTGTGCCTCAAGATCCATTAGTTTACCGTTTATATGAGGTGGTGGGTGTGTACGGTGATACGTTAAAAGAAGTGATTCAAGAAAAGTTTGGTGATGGCATCATGAGTGCGATCGACTTTACAATGGATGTAGATAAAATAGAAGATCCCAAGGGTGATCGTGTTTTATTAACACTTAATGGTAAATTTTTAAAATATAAAACATGGTAGTCAGTGGAACCTGAGGCTATGTTAAGGCTATGTTTAGTAGATATTTAGTCCTTAGAATACGTTGATACATAAAATAAAAAACCCCAAGTAACGTAAGTTATTTGGGGTTTTTTATTTTATTTTATTTTGTTGGTATTATATTTTTTTATGCGCGTATGGTATGAGTTACTACTGGGACAGTTGAAAAGAATACCCCTGTGTATGGGGCACGCTGCAAATATGTCCCTATACGCTCTGCGTCGGCATGCTACCTATGACGGCCTCATACCCAGGGATATTCTTTCTTTATGTCTTGTTAATAGAAGGTATGAAAAGTATGAGGTGCTTATTTTTTAATAAGTGCAATAACTAACAATACCGCTAATATTGCCGATACGGCTTGCCAAAAAAAGACGGGGTGACTTTCTAGTAGTGGTCGTTTGGTGCCTGTATTAAACTTTTTATTGGGGTGCTTTAAATCGTAAATAAATTCCGATAATTCATCGTAGCGCTTATGTGGTTGTAATTGTAACGCTTTTTTAATGCAGCCATCCACCCATTCGGGTATAACAGATTTTGGTGTAAGTAGTGTTCGATAGTGTAAACTTTGTTGTGCTTTAACTGTGTTTTTTTGAGCAATATTATTACCGTAAGGTAATTTTCCGCTCAACATTTGGTAGGTGAGCACCCCAAGAGAAAATATATCGGATTGATGTGTGCCTGCTTCCCCGATGAAGTATTCAGGTGCGGCATATTGTGCAGTAAAAAATGCAGCGTCTTCTTTTTCTATATTAATATCTTCAACACCCGCAACAAATGCAGAGCCTAAATCAATTATTTTTACAGTGCCTACTTCGTCAATCATAATGTTATTGGGCCGGAGGTCTTGGTGTACCATTTCTTGCCTATGCATGGCCTGCAGACCTTTTGCTATTTGTGTAACGATTGAGCGTACGGTATCTAAATCTGGTTGCGGGTTATCGCGCATCCATTGCGCTAATGTTACACCGTCTAAATATTCGGTGACGGTATACAAAAAAGTTGGTTTCTGATTTGTTTGTATCGCTTTAATAACGTGGTCGTTATTAATACGCTTTGTTATCCAATCTTCTAAAATAAAGCTTTCTAAATGTGCTTGGTTTTCTCGCATTTCAGCGGAGGGTGTTTTAATAACAACGTGCGTATTATGGTTAATTTGGCGTGCTAAAAAAACATGGCTTCGGCTACTCACATATAACGAACGCAATATTTCAAACCCATCAACAGTATCACCTACTGTTATTTTTTTCGCAGGTAAGAGGGTAAGATTATCGTGTATTTCATTAATAGTTTGTAGGCTTAAGTGCTCGATTTTTATGCACTGTACGGTGAGGTTATCATCGCTGCCATTGTTCATTGCTTCTTGGGTAATCTGCTTCGAGAGTGTATCTAAACTCTGTGTTTTATTGGCGTTAATTAGAAGTGATGTCAGTGTCTGGTGGTCAATAAATTCATATACACCGTCGGTTGCGAGTACAAAAATATCATCAACCATCATGGGAGTATTAATATAATCGGCTTCTAAATGCTGATGTATACCTAACCCTCGCGTTAAATAACTTTCTGTTTCAGAAATATGACGACGATGATCAACGGTGAGCTGCTCGAGTGTATTACCGTGTAGCTTATATACACGCGAATCACCACTGTGAAAAATATGCGCAGCCTGAGATTTAAACACCACCGCGCTAAATGTACACACATACCCTTTATCTTTATTAAACCGAAAATCACTTTGTTGGGTTTGTGCATAAAGCCAAGAGTTGGTTGCATTTAATACTTGTTGACACGATTTTTTAACTGACCACGCAGCGGATGTGCAGTAGTAATCTTCAATAAAGCTGTTTACGGCTGTTTGACTCGCTATTTGACTAACGGTACTGCTACTAATGCCATCGGCAATAGCGACAGCAATGCCTTTTGAGTAAAGTTGGTTATCCTGAGGGATAAATGCGCTAACGTAATCTTGGTTAATCTCTTTTTTACCCGCGTTCGAGTATTGACCTATAGAGACACGCAATTTTTTTTCAGTCATATCGGTGTTATCCATACGTTTTTTAATTTTTTTGATTGAAAAACAAAAAACCCCTCTAAAGAGGGGTTTCAATATTACTGGTGCTCACATTTATCGTGTTATTACATTATACAATTTGTGATTTTGATGATTTGATTTTACGTGCTGGATTAGTGCGTACATGTGTCCAATATAAGGGTAAGCCAACTAGTAGTAGACCGCCAACCAAGTTACCCAGTACTGTGGGTATTTCGTTCCAGATAAGGTAATCGGCTACTGTAAAGTCACCACCCATAATCATAGAGAATGGGAATAAAAACATGTTAACAATTGAATGCTCAAAACCCATGAAGAAGAACAGCATAACAGGCATCCACATTGCCATAATTTTGCTGCTCGCCGATGTAGAAATCATTGCGCCAACAACACCCATTGATACCATCCAGTTACACAGCATGCCACGGATAAAAATAGTCATCCAGCCAGCAAATCCATGCTCTTGATAACCCACGGTACGTGATTCACCAATACTGCTTACTTTTGCTGCGAGTGCGCCACCATCAACATTGTAGCCATAGGTTAAAATAAACGATGCAAAAAAAGCAACAGTCATTGCGCCAGCAAAGTTACCAACAAATACCAACCCCCAATTACGCAACATTTGATCAACGGTACAGCCTGATCGTTTATCTAATACGGCGAGTGGTACAAGTGTAAATACGCCCGTTAATAAATCAAACTTCATTAGGTACAACATAATAAAGCCGACAGGAAAGAGTAACGAACCAATTAATAAATTACCTGTATAAACAATCACACTAATGGCAAAGAATGCCGCAAGACCTAGAATAGCACCTGCCATAAATGCACGCACAAGTGTGTCTTTGGTAGACATAAATATTTTTTGTTCGCCGTTGTCGACCATTTTGCTGACGAATTCGCTGGGTTCTATATAAGCCATGGTTTTTCCTAATGTGTAATGATGGATGTTATGTACTGATATAGGCTTATTAGCAATTGTTAGACCAGTTATAATTTTTTGTCGAATGGGTAATTAATAACAGCGGTTATTCATAAGCTTAACCGTGTGTAAAAACGTATTTAAAATACAAAAGAATCACGCGCCAGGGCTTATAAACTAAGAGTAAGAACGCGTTGTTATTCGAGTAATAGGGCACATGGCTATCGAAAGGGTGAAGCGGTAATATTTATTAGAGGGTAATGTGAGAATGCTTATTCTTAATTGGTCTATGTTTGTTATAGATAATCTATATTGCTCTAAAACATAGCGTTATATTTTTTGGGTGCGTTCACTTGGTGCGCTGTCAGTGATGTGCTTTGACCGGTTATACATAGCAAAAGGTAGGGTGGGGTTTGAGTTTTTCTTTTTATCAAATACGGCTATTTTTTATCGTGTTCACACGAGAAATACCAAGATAAGACCGAAGCATAGAAGGTGCCTCGTAATGAAGGCACCTTTTTTGGTTGCTGTTTTTGGTTGCTGTATCTTTACTGTATCAAGTTTAACCTAGCTTATCAGATGCAACTTGGTAGTTTGGGTCTTCTAATACATTAACTTCGCACATACTGCCTGCTTTTTCGAGCAGTTGTACGCAGTCTGGGCTGAGATGGCGAATATGCAATGTTTTGCCCAGTTTTTGATATTTAGTCGCTAACCCGTCTAATGCTTCAATACCTGAATGGTCGCTAATCTTGCTGCGTTGAAACTCCAGTACAACGTGATCTGGGTCGTTTTCAGGTATAAACATTTCTTTGAAGTTAGCCGCCGAGCCAAAAAATAGTGGGCCACGAATGGCATAAATCTTACGACCTTGCTCATCAATGCTTTCTTGCGCATGAATATGCTGAGCATGCTTCCAGGCAAAAACCAGTGCCGATACAATCACACCGACGACCACGGCAATGGCTAAGTCAGCAAAAACCGTAACGCCTGAAACCAGAACAATAATAATGGCATCTGATGCGGGAATTTTACGAATAATACGCAGTGATGACCACTCAAATGTGCCCAATACCACCATAAACCTCACACCCACTAATGCGGCCAGTGGAATAATTTCAATTAAAGCGGCACCAAATAAAATAAAGCCTAATAATACCAGTGCGGCGGTAATACCCGATAAGCGGCCACGGCCACCCGAGTTAATGTTAATCATGCTTTGGCCAATCATGGCGCAACCGCCCATACCACCAAATACACCATTTACACTATTTGCTACACCTTGGCCGATACATTCTTGGTTGCCACGGCCACGCGTTCCCGTTAGTTCGTCGATAAGCGTAAGCGTAAGAAGTGATTCAATAAGGCCGACTGACGCTAAAATAATGGCGATGGGTAAAATGATGTAAAGCGTTTCAAGCGTGAAGGGCACATCGGGGAAATTAAAATGCGGTAATTTGCCTTGTAGTGTAGCTGTTGCAGCTTGCTCGGCTGGGAGCATGTCACGTACAAAATCAATCACGGTACGCGAGTCGATACCTACAAATTGAACAAGCACGGTAATGACGGCAATCGCCACTAATGATGAGGGCACTGCTTTGGTGAGTTTGGGTAAAAAGTGAATAATCGCCATGGTCAGCGCTATAAGCCCTAGCATGGTGTACATGGCTTCGCCTTGCATCCAGACGCTTTCGCCTGCGTCGTTAACCACTTTAAACTGTCCGAGTTGTGCTAAAAAGATCACAATGGCTAAGCCGTTAACAAAACCGAGCATAACGGGATGAGGCACCATACGGATATATTTACCCAACTTAAAAATACCGGCCGCTATTTGTATAAAGCCAGCAAGCAATACGGCGGCAAATAAATACTGTGGCCCGTGTAGTGTGACAATACCTACCATCACAACAGCCGTTGCGCCTGTTGCGCCCGAAATCATACCGGGCCTGCCGCCAATAACAGAGGTTATTAACCCCATCATAAACGCAGCGTATAAGCCCACCATAGGTTCTAGGCCCGCCACAAAGGCAAAGGCTACGGCTTCGGGCACAAGTGCCAAAGCAACAGTAATACCCGAGAGAAGATCGTTTTTGAGATTGTTAGGTGTACGATAAATTAAATTAAACATGCAGTAACTTACATAAGAGGTGGATGGGAGTAGGCCGTGCTAGCAGGTTATAACCAGCGTACAAAAAATAGCCCATTGGAGATTGCCCGCAATGTAACAGATTTACATTTATGGCTCAATCGGCTTAGCTGAAAACCTCTCGAGCGTTTAATGATTTATTAAGGGTGTTGAGGTACTTTTACTTAGATGTTATAGGGTTAAATAGGCAGTGCAGTTGTGTATTTTATTTGTTTTAACGCAAATGCCGAGTTAACCGACGCCACGTTGGGTAAATGTACCAATGTGGTTTTAAGTAGTTTTTCATAGTGATCGACATTGCGTGCCACAATGCGCAGCAGATAATCCTTATCCCCTGTTACTGAATAACATTCGACTATTTCTTCTACTTCTTGTACCGAGGCTTCAAATGCCAATAATGACACCTCATCGTGCTTTTTAATCGTAATATACGCATGAATATTTACATTTAAATTTATTTTCTCAGGGTTAAGCAGTGCCACTCGTTTTGTAATATAACCGTCATCTTGTAATTTTTTAACACGACGCCAGCAAGGCGTATGAGATAGCCCGACTTTGTCGCCGAGCTCATTCATAGATATGTCGGCATTGACTTGTAGCGCCCTAAGTATGTTTTGGTCAAACGTATCCAGCAATGTATGTGTCCTTATAGTCAGTTAAGTCGTATTGATTTATGTCACCCTTGGTAGGGCGCTTTGGCCGCTGAGCCGTTATATGAATGGTATATAAGCTGTCATGATAAAGGAAAACGCATATTATTCGCTGTATAAATGTCGATTTGCTCGCAAATGTGGATGCCAATTGGTATAACAAAGGGTATCTTTAATCGTTAGTTTTTGTCTATTTACTTTGTTATAGAGAGTTATATTTATGTTTGAACAGCTCACCCTTTTACCTAATGACCCAATCTTAGGCTTGATGAAGCGTTTTAGTGAAGACAGCCGTGCTGATAAAATTGATTTGGGCGTGGGCGTTTATCGTAATGCCGAAGGTGCAACGCCTGTGATGCAAGCGGTTAAACAAGCCGAAACGCTTATTTTAGAGCATGAATTAACTAAATCCTATGTCGGCCCTCAGGGTAATCAACAATTTAATCACCTGTTGTCGTCGCTTATTTTAGGTAAACCGCTATATAACGCTTTGCATGAGCGTTGTGTATTAATGCAAACCCCTGGGGGGTGTGGTGCGCTTCGTGTTGCTGCTGAGCTAATTAAGCGCACTCAGCCCGATGCGAAAATATGGGTCAGTGATCCGACCTGGGGTAATCATATGCCATTGCTGGGTGATGCTGGCTTAACATTAGGTATATATCCTTACTACGATAATCACAATCATGGTGTGCGTTTTGACGCCATGATGGCATTTTTACGCGACAGTACTCAACGTGGCGATATTATTCTATTACACGGGAGTTGCCATAATCCAAGCGGTGCGGATTTGTCGAAAGAGCAATGGCGAGAGGTCGCGCAGGTTTGTCAGGAGCAGGGGTTAATTCCTTTTGTCGATTCTGCTTATCAGGGTTTTGGTGATGGTTTAGATGAAGATGCTTATGGTCTACGTTATTTGTGTGAACATGTCGATGAGTTGATTTTTGTTTATAGCTGTTCAAAGAATTTCGGGTTATACCGTGAACGTGTAGGCGCTGTTGCGGTGTTATCTAAAAACGCGCAATCAAAAGGTATTCTAGAAAGTCATATTCAAACCATTGTGCGTGGAATCTATTCTATGCCGCCCTCGCATGGCGCAATGGTAGTGGAAAAGATTTTATCCGATGATGCTTTGTATACCCTGTGGCACGATGAACTTGTTGCCATGCGCGCTCGGATTTTAGATGTGCGTACTCATGTGGTTGAGCAGTTTGATAAACAGGGTTTTGGCGGTGCGATGGATCATTTATCGACGGGTAAAGGTATGTTTTCTTTTTTAGGGCTTGCACCTGCGCAAATAGAGCTACTTGCCGTCAACAGTGGTGTTTATATGGTGGGTTCTAGCCGCATGAATATGGCGGGTTTAACCCCAGAGAACATCAATTATTTTGTGTCCTCAGTAGGTAAGCTACTCGAGTAGGCACTATAGTTACTGCATTGCGGATATTTATGGGCAATGTGTTTTATCCGTATCCGTTATATAAGGTATGAGTACTTAATGGCAGAACCTAAAAAAATCCATATTGATGAGTTGCGCGTGGGTATGTTTATTACCAAACTCGATCGAGATTGGTTAGATACGCCATTTTTGCTACAAGGTTTTGTGGTTGAAGACAGGGACGATATAGATGTTGTGGCTGAATTTTGCGAATACCTATGGGTAGATGAAACCAAAAAGGCGCAGCGCCATTCTTTTGATTCAGCCGTGATACGTGCAAGCCGAAGAGAGACGCCTCAAACGCAAACGTCAATTTATAAAGAACACCGCTCAATGGTGCGTGCGTTCAGTGCTGCGCGTATAGAGTCAAAAAGTATGCTCAATAATATCCGATTCGGCAATGCCATTAATACGCAAAATGCGAGAGCCACCGTTAAGCAGTGTGTTGATTCTATTATTCGCCACCCTGATGCGTTACTTTGGATGGCAAGAATACGTGAGTCGCAAGAGTATACCGCCGAACACTGCTTAAATGTATCGATTCTGGCTATTGCGTTTGGTCGTCACTTGGGCTTCGATAGGCAGGAGTTAGAGCAGATTGGTTTATGTGGTTTGCTTCATGATGTGGGTAAAATGCGTGTCCCTCTGGACATTATCAATAAGCCTGAAGCGCTGACGGATAAAGAAATGAAAATGATGCGTTCGCATACGGTACACGGTCGTAACTTACTGA
Source organism: uncultured Saccharophagus sp. (assembly GCA_937920545.1). Lineage (GTDB taxonomy): Bacteria > Pseudomonadota > Gammaproteobacteria > Pseudomonadales > Cellvibrionaceae > Saccharophagus. Next base: position 19,481 of record CAKZUG010000058.1, on the reverse strand, counting down.
TGTCGACTCCGGATTTAATGCACGGTGTGATTGATTCGGCTTATTGCCATCATGAGCGTTTAGATGGCACAGGTTATCCCCGTAAGCTTAAAGCGCAGAATATTTCTAGAATAACGCGTATTATTACCATTGTAGATGCTTATGATGCTATGACTGCCGATAGAGTTTATGATAAAGCCAAAACTACAACCGAAGCCCTAAAGATTATTTACGATAATCGCGGTACGCAATTTGATGATGAGCTGGCATTGGAGTTTATTAAAACGATTGGCTTGTACCCTGCAGGATGTATTGTTGAATTAAGCGCCGGCTATGTGGGTATCGTTATAGAGTGTAACCCTAAGGCTCGGCATTTACCGGTTGTGCTTGTGGTATTGGATAAAGAGAAAAAACCAATGCCAAAATATAGAGAGGTTAACTTGCTCGATATTAAATCTGGGCGCGTACCTAAGCATTTTCTAGTCAAAAAAGAATGGAAAAATGGAACGTTTGGTTTGTTTACACGTGATTTTCAGGATTATTTTTTGAACGCCAAGTCTTAAAATCAGAGCGCTTGGTCTATTTTTGTTTCGCTCTTAAAGAATTACCGGTTATGTGTTTAGCGCTTGATTGTCTCTTAATTATCTCTTAGTTGTCTCCTAGATATCGCTTAACTATCATTTTATTAATTCCATTTTGCTTCTATTTCACCGCGGATATTCTCTTCAGCGTTACTTCTCCTGTGCTATTTTACTAAAGCTTATGTACTTGAATATCGTAACCGCGCTGCTTGAAAAAGCTAAAGTTCTCGCGTGATGCTTTTAGATTTTGCGGTTGTTGGTCAACGATTTCGATTAACCGATTATAGTGGCTAAAATGGGGTGTTCGTTGTGATGTTAGGTTAATCAAAATATCGTGATGAGGAGCACTGGTTATATCGTCACCAATAATAATGGGGGAGGTGTCGGGGGTGGGTTGTAAGGTGTTCATAATATCGTGAGCAAGAAATGACTCGGCTTTTTGCTCCCAGAGTTGCGCACTTAAAGTCAGCGAGTCTTCTTTCGATTGCGTTTGTATAACAATTTTATTGCGGCGTGCAATGGCTTTCTCACAAATTTTGACAGCAAAGGCATGTCGGTTTTGGTTGTATTGTTCAGTGTGGCCTAATATATAAAAGTCGATACGTGTCATGAAGGGATTATCGTGTTGCGTAAAAAGTAGGGAGATAATACACGTGCTGCTGACCATGCAACAGTGGGAATCATCACATGCACGATAATTCCCACGTTACATCATATGGCAAGAGCTAAAATGACGTGTTTAATGTGTCGTATTAATTGTCCAATGCGTCATCTTAGTTTTTTAATGCCTAATCTTAGTTGTTTAATACATAATCCAATAACATTTTAACAGGTCGGCCTGTCGCACCTTTCTTGGGGCCGTTGAGCCAGGCTGTTCCGGCAATATCTAAATGTGCCCATGGGTATTTTTTCGCGTAACGCGATAAGAAGCAGGCTGCTGTAATACTGCCTCCGCCAGGGCCGCCAATATTAGCCATGTCGGCAAAATTACTATTAAGTTGTTGTTGGTAATCATCCCAAAGAGGCATTTGCCATGCGCGGTCATGTGTTTTTTCACCTGAAGCAATAAGGGCATCGGCTAATTTTTGCTCGTTACTGTATACCGCAGAAGCGTGCTTGCCTAGCGCGACAATGCAGGCACCTGTGAGTGTTGCAATATCAATGACCGCTTTTGGTTTGTATCGTTCTGCGTATGTGAGTGCGTCACACAGTACTAACCGGCCTTCGGCATCGGTATTTAATATCTCAATAGTTTGTCCTGACATCGACGTGACAATATCACCGGGTTTACTGGCATTGCTGTTAGGCATGTTTTCAGCCGCTGCAATAATACCAACAACGTGTACATTGGCTTCCATATTGACCAATGCATGAAAGACACCCATAACACTGGCGGCACCGCACATATCGTATTTCATTTCATCCATGCCAGCGCCAGGCTTTAAACTAATGCCGCCAGTATCAAACGTAATCCCTTTGCCTATTAACAGTTGTGGGGCTGATGACGACTTGCTCCCTTTATATTCTAGGCAAATAAGTTTACCTTCTTCGCTGCTTCCTTTAGATACAGACAGAAAGGAGTGCATGCTGAGCTTTTCCATTTGTTTTTCGTTGACGACTTTAACCGTTAACGCCTTGCAGCCGGTAGCAAGACATTTAGCTTGCTCAGCTAAGTAAGACGGAGTACAGATGTTGCCAGGTAAATCACCTAAGTAGCGTGCAGTGTTAATACCCAATGCCGTTGGCTCACCGCTGAGTAAGCCCAATTTAAGTTGTTTAAGTGTTTTATTGTTTTGCGTAGATAAACACACGTTCAGGCTTTTCGCTTGATTGTTTTTGGTGTCGGGTAGAGCGAATTGGTAATATTGAGTACTTACTGCTATTGAAATCTGATGTGCGACATCATCATAAGTGAGCGCAGTATTAAATTGATCAAGGAAGTCGTCGATAAACACCGATGCCTGTTTAACATTTGCAGTATAAAGCGTTGTAGCAATAAGGGCGCTAAGTGAACGTAAATCAGCTGGCGTAAAAGCAATCTCACCTTTCTTAGGCTTAGTGAGCGACCCTGTTAGTACAGCATCGAGATTAATTAATAATAAACGAGAAAATTTAATACTGGTGTCGGGGGTAAATGTTAACCAAAGCGCAGGCTGACTTTTAGTTAGCGCACCTTCTTTAATTTGGTGCTTGATGCTTTTCTTAATAGCGTCGTTAAGCGACGCGGCGCTATCTAGTAGTTGCTCTTTATAGCAAAAGACCACTGCACAAGTGTTTTTTTGCGTGTGTATCGTTGTTTTTTTGGCGACAAACTGCATAGCGCTAACTCTCTTATTAAAATGAATGTATGAAGAACGTTACTTTACCTGTTATCTAACCATAGGTTAAATCTTTTATATGTTAAAACATGTTAATGACAATCGCGTCGTTATATTTCTATACGCGACGGCGATCGGGCTGATATTACTCACATTTTATATTTTAGGCTGCTAAACTACATCCCTTTACCCTTTATTGGATGATACTTTTTGATTATATATCGTTACCTTGCCCGCGAAGTGCTTACCACCATGCTTGCGGCAAGTTTAATTATTTTACTTATCACGCTAAGTACTCGCTTTGTGGGTTACTTGGCCGATGCAGCGGCTGGCGAGCTTGATGGTGGTGTTTTACTCACATTGATGGCGTATCGATTGCCCGCTTATTTTGAGCTTATTTTACCTTTGGGTTTATTCTTAGGTATTTTAATGGCGTATGGGCGTTTATATATTGATAGCGAGATGACCGTGCTGCATGCATGCGGTATGAGCCAAACGCGCTTAGTTATGTATACCGTTTGCACCGCGCTGATAGTGGCCGTTATTGTGGGGTTTTTTAGCTTGTACCTTAGCCCCAAAGGGGTGAGTGCAACCGAAAGCTTATTAGCTGAGCAGCGCAGCCGAACCGATTTTGAAACCCTTAAACCTATGCGTTTTCATCAGCAAAGCGGCGGGAAAAGCGTCAGTTATGCCGAGTCTATCTCGGACGATAAAGAGCAATTACAACGTGTGTTTATGGCGACATCATCAACATCTGCTTCGGTTAATAAAGAAATACCTATTGTATTAACAGCGGAATCGGGAGAAACAATTATTGATGAAAAAACAGGCGTTAAGTATTTATATTTAAAAAATGGTCGGCGTTACCAAGGTGTACCTGGCTCGGCCATGTACGAGGTTGTCTCATTTGATACCTATTCACAAATTTTACCTAAGCCCGATTTTTCGCAGGTACGCTCTAAAAATAAAACCGATGCGATTTCGACGCGCGATCTACTCGCCGACACATCATTGCAAGCTAAAGCGGCTTTGCAATGGCGTTTGTCGTTACCTTTTTTGGTTTTGGTTGTTGCGTTATTAGCCGTACCCTTAAGCTATACCAAGCCACGGGGAGGCCGTTACGGAAAAATGTTGCCCTCTGTGCTTTTATATGTCATTTACCTTGTGTGTGTAAATGGCGCGCGGGGTGTCATTGAGGAGGGGACTGCGCCAGTAGCAGGCTTATTATGGGTGGTGCATGGTGGCTTTTTTGTATTGGCAATCTTTATGTTAACGGGAAAGACCCTTTGGGCGCGTTTATTTAAAGGTAAAGCGAAGGCGCTGAAGGTGGCCTCATGATAAAAATACAGCGTTATATTGGTAAAACAGTCGCGGCAGCTATTTTTATTGTGTTATTGGTGCTGTTATCGCTGGAGTCAATATCGGTACTGGTGAATCAATTAGCCGATCTCGAAGGTGACTATGGTTTTGTTGAGGCGGTGATGTTCGTTTTATTAAATATCCCCTCAAATATTTATGACAATTTACCCATGGCTGCGCTGGTTGGTTCACTTGTGGGGTTGGGCATGTTGGCTGGCACCAGTGAGCTTGTTGTTATGCGCGCCGCCGGCGTCACACTCATTCAGCTTATTGGTTGTGTGATGCGACCTGTTTTTGTGTTTATTTGCTTGGGGGTGTTTTTAGGCGAATTTGTGGCTCCTTTTACCGATCAATACGCTAAGAGCCGCCAAGCGTTAGCCAAAGGCGTCGAGCCTCGCTTTAAGCGGGATTCAGGCGTCTGGAATAAAGAGGGTAATGAATACATGCATTTTAGTGCCGTGTTACCCAATGGCAGATTATACGGTATTACGCGTTATTTATTTGATGATAAGCAAAACCTTGTACAGTCAAGTTATACCGAAACGGCGATTTATCAACGTGATCATTGGTTTGAGACAGGCGGCAAAGTTAGCCAATTTAATAGTGGCCGCATTGACGTTAGTACGTTTGAGACGCGCCAATGGAAAACGGATGTTTCCCCGGATTTGTTAAATATTTTAGTGCTCGATACCGAGCGCCTCCCGATGCGACGTTTAAGTCAATACGCCAGCTATCTCGATAACCAAAATATCGATGCCAGCGAATACAAATTAGCGTTTTGGAGTAAGGCTTTTCAGCCTTTGGCCATGATTAGCTTGGTCATGATCGCAATCTCATTTATTTTAGGTTCGTTACGTCAAACTACGATGGGATATCGCGTTTTTGTGGGTGTGATTGTAGGGTTGGTTTTTCAAACAAGCCAAAAAATGCTTGGGCCAACCTCAATATTATTTGGCTTTTCGCCGATGTTAGCCGTGCTTATACCTATTTTATTATGTTTTGCCGCGGGAGTTGGTCTGCTCAGGCGAGCTTAGCTATATTGGCCTGTAGGGTGATTTTGACGGGAAGCAACATCAATTTTGCCAATCTATGTGAGTGTATTTGCCCTTTACAGCACGTGAATAGCGCGCTGTAAAGCTACTTTGGATCAAAAAAAATAGAGTGACGAGTGAAAAGAGGTTATTTTTTCTTTCGTTTGGGGCGTCTTTCAATGATAACGTGCGTATGGCTAAGTTTGTCATGTAAGCACTGCTGGTTTTTGTCAAAAAACCGCCATACATACCCAAACCCCAGTAGCACGAATGAAGGAATGCCTACAAGTAAACGAATAATCACAGCATGCACTGTGACAGGGTAGGGCTGCTGTGCAATCAGTCTGATTTCCCATGCGCGCATCCCTGCTGTCTGACCACCTCGTAGCCAAAAAAAGGCATAAAAACCGCACAAGCATGCTAGCCAGCCTACTTGAAATAGCCCGCCATTAACCAATGGTTGATAGTTGTTATCGGCCGGTACACCTACAACCATAATAGATACGCCAATCACGGCTGCGCCGTAACACATACTAAGAGCGCCTAATAAAAATAAATCGTAACCCAGTGCGCAAAAGCGCCGCCATAAAGGCGCAGAAATGTGGTTGTTTTCGGTGTTAACTGATTCCATAAGATGCTGATCACTATAAGGCAAAGTACATCATTGTATCGTGTGTTAAGTCGCTATGCGACTGTAAAGGAAGGTGTCTGTTATACATCTAATTAACACGGTTTAATCTAGCGCATTAAAGTGGATTTCAAAGCGAATTTGCGGCCCAAATGTACCCTTGGATTGCCCTAAATTAATTGTGCCTGCTAAGGCTAAAGGCATGGTCTCGCGGCGTATATATACAGGGGGCTCTTGGCTATCAGAGGGCTGCATATAAGTACCGTTTGTGCTGTGATCTTCAACCACAAATTTTCCACGTATAAAATAAAACGAGCAATGTTTACGTGATATTTTATCGCCAACAATAAAAATATTGTTCGATTGAGGGTCGCGGCCGCAAACAAACCGGTCAGTGTCTTTTTCGACAATATAGGTTTTTTCCGGTGTACAAAGGTACAGACGCGATGATGTGTTGGTTTGCGATAATGTTGGGCTTGCCATCATGGCTGTTGCCACTTGGGTTTGTTCGTTGTTGTTCTCCCACGATATTCGATGTACGTATTCGGGTTTTGACTTGCCTTTTAACGGGACATTATCGAAGGGTTCACATTTTGAGGCGAGTGTTTTTTCGCAAGCATCATGCGTGTCTTGTGTAATAATAATTTGTTTAGCTTGAGCTAGGCGGGCTAGAAAAGCAGCATTATTAACTGTGTCACCAAAGACATCGAGATTGCCTTTGTCGTCATTTTTAACGATAACATTACCAAAGCTAATACCAATGCGCATACTAATGTTGTATTCGTGTAATGCATTGTTAATAGCAATACCGGCTCGGCAAGCATGCGTTGGGCTATCGAACGCAGCCATAATTTCATCGCCGATGGTTTTAACGACAATACCTGTATGTTGATACACTAAATGAGACATGATTTTTAGTGCATCGGCAATGAGTGTTTGTGCTTTTCGATTGCCTTTTTCGACATATAATTTTGAGCTACCGACAATATCGGCAAACATAATAGCGCGTTTTTGAGTCGACTCTATTGGCATGATATTGCCGTGTTCTGGGTTGTCTTGAGCATAATAAGTAATTTTTTCGCGTCAATATGGCGATTTGGGTGCCAGTAGGTGTGTAAGTGATGGATTAAACGTGTAATCAGACAGGGTGAGTGCGTAATTATCGTCGTTTTCGTCTATAAACTCTATTTTACCAATTATGTGATTATAAGCGGGTAAGAGCCAAACATGTATCGTTTTATCACTTTTTTGCGTGCTAGTCGTTGTGCTCGGCTCTGTGCTCATAAGAACCGCGGTGGTTTTTTCGCCGTTGAAGTTGAAATCAACGCGGCCTTTTGTATAAAAGGTGTAATCTTTTTGTTTAAGCGGTTTGATATAGCTATAGTGAAACACGCTTTTTGTGTGCGCGTTAGCACCATCACGTTGTAATTGTAACTGGAAGGTGGTTTCGTCTAATACGTTTTGTGTAAGGGGTAACGTGTTAGGGTATGCCTTACCGTTTTTTGTGCCTGAAACGGTGTTGTTAAGCCAGTCAAAACGCAATGATTGTTGTTTTTTCTTACCAAAAACTTTGCGAGCGTAATTGTAGGTCAATGGCTTTATTTGCATGTTATTTAAGCTGAATATTGTACTCTCGTTAATACTTGAAAATAATGCTTTGGCCTGGGTGTCAATTTTAAACATATGATCGCCAAGGTAATAAAGTGAGCGTGTCGTCGTCACATTTAAACCTGAATACTTCCCTTTATACGTGGCTTTATAGATAGATTGTGGGCTGTTTGCGTCTGCTTTTTGTACGAATAAGCAGCATGCGCAGCAATACATTAAAAATAATTTCATGGTGCGTCCTCACTGATACATAATATTCAACAACCCCTTTAAAATAAGGTTTATAGTATTAATTACGACTGAATAGAGTCACGGTATTGAATAGAAGGGGGAGAGTGGCGTATGGATAAAATATTCAGATCTTACTATTTAATCACGCCAATAAAAAAGGGAGCAAAGCTCCCTTTTAATGTTCTTTTTGAATCGATCGCTTATTTAGCCGACATGATTGCCTGAGTTGTATCTAGCATACGGTTAGAGAAGCCCCACTCGTTGTCGTACCAAGCAAGTACTTTAACTTGGTTGCCAATAACGCGAGTTTGGTTTAAATCAACAACACAAGAGTGTGGGTTGTGGTTGAAATCGCTAGATACTAATGGCAAAGCATTAATATCCATTACGCCTTTAAGTGGGCCGTTTGCGGCTTCAGTTAATACTTTGTTGACTTCTTCAACCGTTGTTGGGCGTGAAGATTCAAACGTAAAGTCTAAACATGAAACGTTGATAGTGGGTACACGGATAGAGAAGCCGTCTAGCTTGCCTTTAAGGCTCGGAATCACTAGACCAATAGCCGCTGCTGCACCAGTTTTTGTAGGAATCATGTTTAATGAAGCTGCACGTGCACGAAGCATATCTGAATGGTAAGAGTCCGTAACGCGTTGGTCGTTAGTGTATGAGTGAACCGTGTTCATCAAACCTGTTTCAACACCAATCGCATTGTTAAGTGCAAATGTCATCGGCGCTAAACAGTTTGTTGTACAAGATGCGTTAGACAATACATTGTGGGCAGCAGTAATATCGCTGTCGTTTACACCGTATACAACGGTTAAATCAACATCTTTACCTGGTGCAGAGATAAGGACTTTTTTCGCGCCAGCTTCTAAGTGCAGTGCCGCTTTGTCGCGTTGAACAAAAAAGCCTGTACATTCAAATACGATATCAACTTCTTGCTCTTTCCAAGGAAGGTCAGCAGGGTTGCGCTCGGCAGTAATCGCGATTTTGTCGCCATTAACGTGGATAGCGCCATCTACAGCTTCAACGTCAAAACCAAACTGGCCATGAACGGTATCGTACTTAAGTAAATGTGCGTTGATTTCAGGCGAGCCCAGATCGTTAATCGCAACAACTTTTAAATCGTTTTGTAGATTGCGCTCATAAATAGCGCGAAGAACGTTACGGCCAATACGGCCAAAGCCGTTAATTGCAATGCGAGTCATAGTGTGCATCCTAGTGGAATAAAAAAGGGGGGTCGAAATTTGAGGCGAGATTATCCGTAATCATTCGCTAAATTGCAACTTTACTTGTATTGGGCAGTCATTGGCGTCATTTTAATCGTTTATGTGGTATGCAAATAGCTAAAATACCGTGCTTTTACTGTATTTTATTTCTCGCTGAGACAAATGATGTGACCTACTATAGTTTTTTTGCTGATTCTGCTAACATCTTCAACCAAATTTAAGCGCGCTTATGATTGCTCATTTTATAATCATGGATGAGTGCGGCGGCTTATTGATACATTTGCTTGGTTTTAACTTGGCTAAGCTCAAATACCTCTTTATTACAGCTCTTCACTAAAAGGTTTGGATGAATGACTAAAACAGATATGCTTATTGTTGGCGGTGATGGTGATCTTGCATTAAGAAAACTTTACCCTTCACTGTACTATTTAGAACTCAATGATTGTATGCCAGAGGGCACACGTATTATTGGTTCAGCAAGAACCGCCCAATCACAAGAAGAGTTTTTGGCCAAAGTTGAAAAATGGCTCAAAGAAAATGTAAAAAAAGGTTTGTATGACGAAGAAAAATGGCAGCGCTTAGCAAGCCGTTTAACCTTTGCCCAAGGTGATGCGACTAACCCTGAATCATTAAAAGCGATTGAAGAAACGTACCTCGATAGCGATGCAGCATTGGTGGTGTATTTAGCGATTCCGCCCATGATATTTGGCAAAGTGTGTAGTGCGCTAGACGCCTGTGGCTTAGCCAAAGAGACAACACGTTTAGTGGTTGAAAAACCGTTAGGCGATAGCGAAGAATCGTTTGTCGCGATTAACGCTGAACTCGCACGTGTGTTTTCTGAAGAGCAACTATTTAGAATTGATCACTACTTAGGTAAAGAAACAGTACAAAACCTGCTTGCTTTACGTTTTGCTAACGATATTTTTGAGCCATTATGGAATGCCAACCATATTGACCATATTCAAATTACAGTATCTGAAGAAGTGGGCGTTGGTAACCGTTGGGATTTCTACAACCAAACCGGTGCGACCCGCGATATGGTACAAAACCACTTATTACAGGTGTTGTGTTTAACCTGTATGGAACCGCCCGCTAAATTAGATGCGGATTCGGTACGTACCGAAAAATTAAAAGTACTAAAATCACTTAAAGTGATTGGTGCAAAAGACGTGCATCATAATACGGTTCGTGGTCAATATACTGCGGGCGAAAAAAACGGCGAGACCATGCCGGGTTACTTAGAAGAAGAATCTGATAAGTACGAGATTGACCCCAATAGCCAAACAGAAACATTTGTTGCCATTAAAGCCGAAATTCAAAATTGGCGTTGGTCAGGTGTACCCATTTACTTGCGTACAGGTAAGCGTTTGGCGTCGCGCCATTCTGAAATTACTATTCACTTCAGAAAGAAAAAGCACAACATTTTTGAAGAGAACCATGAAAACCATGCCTCAAATCGTATGGTAATTCGCCTTCAGCCTGATGAAGGTATTCGTTTACGTGTTATGAGTAAAGTGGCAGGTCTCGATGCAGGTATCCCGCTTGAGTCGGGTTGCTTGAATATGTTTTTTGCCGAGAAAGGCGAACAACAAAAGCACGACGCTTACTCGCGATTAATCTTTGATGTCTTGCGTAATGACCAAACATTGTTTGTCAGCGCCGCAGAAGTGCAAGCTGCTTGGCAGTGGGTTGACCAAATCTTTCAGGGTTGGGAAGACACTGGCATGCGTGTCCAAAACTACCCAGCAGGCAGCTTAGGCCCTAATGGTGCAAATGTTATGTTGGCGCGCGACGGAAATGAATGGCACGAAATAGATACGCTTTAAGACGATTGTGCTTGTTCAATGTTGCTTACTATTATTCTTGCTAAAACTGTATTTTAATTAGGAGCCTATCATGGCGATTACCAAAGATTTTCTAGCCCCACTGGGTGTTATGCCTGTTGTTGTTGTAAACGATGCAAGCGATGCTGTGCCCATTACTAACGCGTTAAAAGCAGGTGGTATTAAAGCGGTAGAAGTGACGCTGCGTACACCGGCTGCTTTAGATGCTATTCGTGCAATTAAAGCCGAGTGTGAAGATATTTTATTGGGTGTGGGTACGGTTGTTAATCACCAAAACTTAAAAGACATCGCAGAAATTGGTGTCGATTTTGCTGTTTCGCCGGGTTATACCGAGAGCTTGATTAAGCAATCGCAAGATCTAGGCGTTGAATTACTACCTGGTGTGACGTCACCTTCTGAAGTGATGAAAGGCATGGAGTTAGGCTTAAGCTGCTTTAAGCTTTTTCCAGCGGTGGCTGTAGGCGGTTTGCCGTTGTTAAAGTCGATTGGTGCGCCTTTACCGCAAGCCACATTTTGCCCAACGGGTGGTTTAACCATTGATACATTTACCGACTTTTTAGCGTTACCTAATGTGGGTTGTGTCGGTGGTACATGGTTAGTACCTAATGCGGCGGTTGAAGCAAAAGATTGGCAAGCCATTACAGATATAGCCGCAAAAACAGTGGCGAAAATTAAGTAATTCAGCATGTTATTGTTAAGCATGTATAAAAAACCAGCTTAGTGCTGGTTTTTTTTGGCCTATTTTTTTGACGGAATGTGTTGTTAGCCAGATGAGCCGCTGCATTAACGACAGAGTTAAACATTAAACATTAAACGTTAAACATTAAAAGGGCAGTGAAAACGTTAATTGGAGAGTATCATCAATCGCTTATTAACGCATACTCAGCCGTTTTTGAGCAGCTTATTGGCAAAGAGCCAAATACGCTTTAACGGCATTTTCATAGCCCATTTCTAATGCATCAACCGTTAAGGCATGGCCAATAGAGACCTCTTGTAAGCTAGGCAATGTTTTGTACAGTGTCATGTTATCTAAATTAAGGTCGTGGCCTGCATTGATGCCTAAACCCAATTGCTCGGCCGCTTGCGCCGCCTTGATGTGCTCAGCAAAGGCTTTTTCACCCAGTGCTTTATCTTGTTGATATTGCCATGCAAAAGGGCCTGTGTAGAGTTCTATGCGGTCGGCTCCAATGTGTTTGGCTAGCTCTATTTGTTCAACATCTGGGTCCATAAACAAGCTAACGCGTGTATTGAGTGCTTTTAATTGCGCAATAATAGGGGCCAGACGATCGCCATCTAAAGTCAGGTTAAATCCATGATCAGAGGTTTTTTGTTGGTCTGAGTCGGGCACCAATGTGCATTGCTCTGGACGGGTTTGTTCAACCAGTGCGAGTAAACCCGGGTAATCACCTTGTGCGGGTGCAAACGGGTTGCCTTCAATATTAAATTCGGTATGAGGGTAGTGGTTTCTCAGGCCCCCAAGGCTAATGACATCATGGGGCTTAATATGTCGTTGGTCTGGCCTTGGGTGAACAGTGAGGCCCGCTGCCCCTAGTTGTAAGCATGTATGCCCAAATTGAGTGACATCGGGGTAGTTGCCCTCGCGTGAGTTACGAATGAGGGCAATTTTGTTTAAATTAACGCTAAGTGCGATCGACATAATAAATGGCTACTTTTGTGCATTTTGTGCATTTTGTTTAGGCGTGACACGATCAATTTCTAATATTCTGACCGCATAGTTAGGTGCATTAGGATACGCACGGTACAAGCCCTGTGGTTCTCTCTCTATTTTTTGAATCACTTCTTGGCCGTTAATGACTTTACCAAATACGGTATAGCCAGCGCTTTGTGCGCTTTTATCTAAATGGGGGTTATCGACTAGGTTAACAAAAAACTGTGCTGTGGCGCTGTCTGGGTCACCTGTTCGTGCCATCGCTAAGGTGAATTGAGTGTTTAGAAGGCCGTTATCGGCTTCGTTTTTGATAGGCTCGCCCACGTCTTTCTTTTTAAAGTCGTAGGTTAAGCCGCCACCTTGCACCATAAAGCCCGCAATCACACGGTGAAAAATAGTGCCTTTGTAATGGCCAGAATCAACATAGCCTAAAAAGTTTTGCACGCTAAGCGGCGCTTTTTCAGGGTAAAGCTCTACAAAAAAGGTGCCTGAGTCAGTTTTTATTTTCACCTGCGGGAATGGCATGGCTACATCAGTTGAATTCGTTTTTGTATGGTTGGTATCGGCGGCGCAAATAAGAGTTAACATCATTAAAGACAGTAAGACTGCTGCGCGTTTCAAAAAAATCATGTGTATCTCCATGTCTATCAATATTAGATGCGGTTCAAAAAGTATATTTGGTTTAGAGTGTCGTTTGGATGCTTGTTTAGTCTTGCTCGGCGCTATGAAGCAATATGGGCGAATGTTAATTCGTCCATTCGTTGCTGCGTTTTTTACCAGTAAAGAGCGATATAATAAAAACAAGTATCATTCCTAACACAACAAGTAGCGCACCATAAAGCATAAAGCTTATTTCGTTACTACTAGAAAGCTGCGTGTTTTCGGCAGCAAGCGTGTCGCGTTCGGCACGTAATAATTCATGCTCTTGTATTAACGTGCGGTGTTGTGCATCTAGGTTAATGGCATTACCGCTAATGCTTTTAATGTTGTCTAGTTCGGCATTGAGCGTTGTTTGTGTAGACGAAACTTGGCTTAATTGTGACGCTAACATTGCGTTTTCACTCGTAAGGTTGGCGTTATTTTGAGTGAGGCTTTGAATATTTTTTTTCGCCGATGCAAGCTGCTTAGTTGCTTGTTCCAAGCGCACTTTTGCTGGTGTTTGAGCCGATAAATGCTGTTTTAAAATCCAACCTTTTGTGCCTTTTGTTGTTTGCACTTGTACCCATTTACCGTCGGCTGATTCATCTAGCTTTGTAAGTTTGGTACCGCTGCGCATCACTGAGTTCACAATGCGATATTCATTACCTTGGCCTGAGCGCATGGGTACAAACAAATTATCGGCAATATAGAGCGTTTGCGCAAAGCTATTGGCCCCGATAAGCGATGTACTTAAAAAGAGTGTGGTGATAGCGAATAGGCTACCTGCTAGCCCTTTACTTAAGCGTGATAATAGCGCGTATTTTTTCATTCTTGAGAAAAACATTATAAATACCGTAAGCGGTTTACTGAAAATTTAAGCCTCAAAACTAAGCGATTTGACACCACCGCTTAGTTAAATCTGTTGAGGTCTTGTGTTGGTCTTTTTCGTTTTTTGCAGTTAAGGAAGCACTTTTTTGAAGGGCTTAACCGTCACTTTCTCATACACGCCGGCGTCAATATATGGGTCTTGATCGGCCCAGTTTTGTGCGGCTTCTAGGGTGGCAAATTCGGCGACAACCAAGCTGCCTGTAAAGCCTGCTTCACCCGGGTCATTGCTATCAATAGCGGGGTGCGGGCCGGCTAAAATTAAGCGGCCGTCCTCTTTGAGTTCGCTTAAGCGATTAAGATGTGCAGGGCGAGCGGATTGACGTTGTTTAAGGCTGTTGGGGACATCTTGGCTAATAATGGCGTAAAGCATTATGTGTTTCCTGTGCGTATTTGTATGTTAAATGTATGTTTTGGGTGCCCGACTACGGCATATTTACTTTGATTCAGTGTTAATCATAATCTCTTCAAGCGTTAAGCCTGTTAACTTAGTAATGCGCCTAAAAAGGTAAAATAATGCAAATAAAAAAACGGCCATAGTGGGTAGGGCAATCACGGGGTAGCTCAGGGCCGTCATTTTACCCAGTTGTGCGGCAAATTCTTCTGTGCCGGGTTGTGCCGTGACGACCCATTTAGCCAGTATAAAATTGAGTACCGATGACAACCCAAATGACGCCGCAATCATAAAGGAGGCATTAATCAGTGTTTTATCAAAGGCGCGTGTGTTGTTTTTTTCCTGTAAGATAGTGTTAACTTTGTCAATTTGCATAAGCTTGTCATTAAACAAAAATGTTCTTACCAGCGGGTAGCGTGTTCTCAGTGAGACAAGCGTCGCAATACCAAACAATGCAGGAATGGCCGCTTCTTTAATGGCAATATATTTAGGGTCTAACTCAAGTAAACTAATACCGCCCGTTAGCAATACACTAATAACACCCAAAGCAGAGAAAAAATTGACTTTTTTCGCTCTAAAAAAGTCGGCAATACCGTAAGCAATAGGGAACATAAGCGCAACCACCACCCCTAGCGTAGGGCCTAAGTGTTGCTCGGTACTGAATTTTGTTAAAATGACCGTGGGTATAATTAGGTTAAGTAACAAGTTAAGAAAGAAGTTTTCTTGCTTAGCTTCTTTAACTGGCGTGTGTTCAGTTGGTGTTTTTGGTGCATTCATGCAATGTCATACTCTTATTATTTGCCTTTAAGGCTGCGTAGTTTAAAGAAAAATGGAGAAACATGTTACCTGTTTACGATTTACATAGTCATAGTTTGTGTTCAGACGGCTCATTAAGCCCGCAAGATCTCGTCTCGCGGGCAAAAGAGCAGGGCGTCACGCATTTAGCCCTAACCGACCACGATACCATAAGTGGGCTAAAAGCCGCAAAAGAACAAGCCCTCAAAGAAAATATCACCTTAGTGAATGGTATTGAGTTCTCGACATTATGGCAGGGCCGTAATATTCATATTGTTGGCTTAAACCTTGATGTTGACAATGCCACACTCATTGCCGCTTGTGAGCAGCAATCACAAAGCCGTATTGAGCGTGCAAAAGAAATTTCCTCTAAGTTGGCTGAAAAAGGCTTAGAAGGTTGTTACGAGGGTGCATTGCAATATTGCGCGTCGGGTATTATTGGCCGTCCACATATTGCCAAGTACCTTGTTGAAACAGGCAAGGTCGCTAACATGGCGCAGGCATTTAAGCGGTATCTTGGTGCGGGTAAAATAGGCGATGTAAAACAGTGTTGGCCAGACATTCAAACCGCTATTGGCTGGATTCATGCCGCTGGCGGCGTTGCGGTATTGGCTCACCCTACAAAATACACCATGACACGCACAAAATTACGCGTCTTGCTTGGCGAATTTAAAGAAGCGGGTGGCGATGCAATGGAGGTTATTTGCGGCCACTTAAAACCCGGTCAAGGAGATGATATGCAGCGTCTGGCCACGTATTTTAACTTGTTGTCATCGTGTGGCAGTGATTTTCATGCGCCTGGTCAGCCTTGGCAAGATTTAGGTAAATTTAGCCAATTACCAGAAAGTGCGGTTCCCGTCTGGGAAAGTTGGGCTAATTAGTGCACACTATTGCCCCCGCTCATTATTTGTCGTTTTAAGCGCCATTTGGCATGTTTATAAACGCGTTTAGCGTCATAAGCAGCATGGATAATTGCCGCAGCATTATATTTGGAAAATTTAAAGGTACGCACACATGGCGCAGTTTTTTTCGATTCACCCAGAAAACCCTCAGTCACGCTTAATCACGCAATCCGTTGACATTGTCCGCAAAGGTGGCCTTATTGCGTATCCAACCGATTCAGCTTACGCGTTAGGTTGCCATATTGGCGATAAACTGGCGCTTGATCGTATACGTGCTATTCGCCAATTAGATAAAGACCATAACTTCACCTTAATGTGTCGTGATTTATCGGAATTGGCTAATTATGCCAAGGTCGATAATGCGGCTTTTCGTTTAATCAAGGCGCATACCCCTGGCCCTTACACGTTTATTTTACCCGCCACAGCGGAAGTGCCACGCCGGTTAATGCACCCTAAGCGTAAAACATTGGGTTTACGTGTGCCTAACAACCCCATCGCACTCGATTTAATGGCGGCGTTAGGTGAACCGCTCATGAGTAGCTCATTAATTTTACCCAATGAAATAGAGCCGCTTACCGACCCTTGGGATATCCGCCAAACCTTAGAGCATCAGCTCGAACTTGTGATTGACGGTGGTTTTTGTGGCCTCGAACCCACCACTGTTGTCGATATGACAGGCGATGAACCCGTTGTGACACGTCAAGGTTGCGGTGACAGCAGCCCGTTTATTTTTTAACCGCTTTAGATTTTTTTACTTATCGTACATCACCTTCAGTGTGTCACTTTGAATGAATGAGCTAATGAAACAGGTGCTTATTGATACACTGGCGGCCGATACCGAGAACAATAAAGTCAAATAATTAACAATAAAGCTTAAGCCGCTAAGGCTATACGTCGCACGCATTCGCGCTACTGCCTGCATTAGCCTGTCAATATTCTGTCTGGCAATATCCGTCTGGCAATGTGCCGTATGTCGATATTTGGTAACTTAGCGCGTGGCTGTGAATATTTGCTACATATATTAGCTCAACCCGATGCTTTAAAAGGACGTCAGGCATTTTTATTACGGGGCGCTTTTTGAACCCCGCGCCTTATGTGTATAATTGGCCACATTCAGGGCCATCAAATAGCACGTATCTATTTTGAGCTGTTTGACCACATCACAAAGGATTCACATTGATTGATTCACCAGAAGAGCAGGGCGAAAATACGCCAAATGCCTCAGTAGATGACCAAGTATCAGACGACTCAAAAAAATCGACAGATTCGATTTTAAGTGATGCGTCTACTCTAGCAAATACGCCTAAAAAATCGCCTAGTACATCAGAAAAAACCATACCGCCCGAACAAGGTGAAATGCCCTTTGCCTTAGTGCATGGCGAGGCGTTTACAAAGTTACCCAAAGATCTTTATATTCCGCCAGATGCCCTTGAGGTGATTCTCGAATCTTTTGCTGGCCCGTTAGATTTGCTGCTGTATTTAATTCGCAAACAGAATATTGATATTCTCGAAATCGACGTCTCTGATATTACCCGCCAATATGTTGCGTATGTCGAAATGATGGAGGCGATACATTTCGAGCTAGCTGCCGAATATCTTGTGATGGCAGCCATGTTGGCAGAAATAAAATCGCGTATGTTATTGCCGCGCTCTAAAGACGAAGAAGAAGACGAAGGCGAAGATCCACGTGCACAGCTGATTCGGCGCTTACAAGAATACGAGCGTTTTAAAAATGCCGCCGAAGATATCGACACACTCCCGCGTATGCACCGCGATACGCACCTTGTTAAGGTGCAAGGCCCCGATCGTAACCTAACTCGGCCCGATCCCGATGTCGATATGCGTGAGATTCTACTTGCGCTCTCTGAAGTACTGCGCCGCGCCGATATGTTTACAAGCCACCATGTTGAGCGCGAAAAGCTCTCTACCCGCGAGCGCATGTCGCAAGTGTTGACTCAGTTATCCGGTCAACCGTTTATGCCTTTTGTTAACTTGTTTAATGTTGAAGAGGGGCGTTTGGGTGTGGTTGTCACCTTTTTAGCGGTAATGGAGTTAATCAAAGAGCAGTTAGTGGAGATAGTGCAAACCGAAATTTTTGCCCCTATACATGTTAAAGCACGTGGCGATATTGATATGACCGAGCCAAGTGAATAACCTTTATATGGCGAATTCTATGCAGATGGCAGCAGATAAAAGATCTTAGCAGCATATAAAAGCACATAGTGAATAATCTTTACTTGCAATATAAAATAAAGAGCAACGTAAACCGTTAAAATACAGGTTAAATGGATAAACAATGAGCCAAGCAAAACAATTACAGCGCATTTTAGAAGGCGCGATCATGGCCGCAGGCGAACCACTCACCACAAACCGCATGACCGATTTATTTGCGGATGAAAGCGCTGTACCCGCTAAATCTGATTTTTTAAAAGCTTTAAAGGCCTTGCAAAAAAAATATGCCGACAGTGGTTTTGAGCTTGTTGAAGTGGCGAATGGTTGGCGATTTCAAGTTAAAGAAGACCTTGCCCAGTGGGTAAACCGCTTATGGGATGAAAAGCCTCAAAAATATTCGCGTGCTTTACTCGAAACACTCGCGTTAATTGCCTATCGACAGCCGCTTACGCGTGGCGATATTGAAGAAGTACGCGGCGTGGCAGTTAGCTCACATATCATTAAAACACTCGTCGAGCGGGATTGGGTGCGTGTAGTAGGGCACCGCGATGTGCCTGGCCGCCCAGCTTTATTTGCAACCACGCGTGACTTCTTAGATTATTTCAATTTAAAAAGCCTAGAAGAATTACCCGCATTGGGCGAGTTACAAGACATACAAAGTCTTAATGTCGATTTAGATTTTAGCGCGCCCAACGCGACACAAGAAACTGCGCCTGTAGATAACCAAGACTCAAAAATAGAAAGCTCATTAAATGGGGTAGCTAATGATGTCATTGAAGATCAAGTTGATCGCAGTACAGATCAACAGGGCGTAAGTGTTATTGATGAAAATAGTACCCAAATTAATAGCGACGACAAAAGCAGTGCGCCTGATGAAAAATCCATCGATGCACGCATCCAAGATTTAGATAACGTGTTAAATCTTGGTTTACAGCGTGATACCGATGTTGATTCAAAAACATCTCACTTAGTCGAAAATAGTATAGACCTGATAGTTAATGAACAACCCGTTGTTGACGATCCAGTGGTTGATATTGCAGACGTTAATATGCCTAAGATAAATGAAACACCTCATGAGTTTAAAGATGAAAATGAGGAAGAGCGTGAAGGCACTGTCGACAGTGTGGCTTTAGCTGCTATTAAACCAGAACCAGAACCAGAACCAGAACCAGAACCAGAACCAGAGAGCAATAAGATCAAAGACGATAAATCTATGTTCG